>CALUZR010000010.1 GCA_944325335.1 uncultured Parabacteroides sp.
TTGTGGACGAAAAATTCTTCCTCTACAGGCTTTCTATGATTTATGCCTACCCACATTGATTTTCCGCTGACCCGAATGGATTGGATAAATTATACGGAAATGCAAGAAAGAAAAAAGGAGGCTTTTAACCTCCTTCTATGTTTATGATTCTATTTCGATTGTTAATCCCTTGAGAACGTTTTTATTTAAAACGACTTTTCGTTGGCCATGTTCCATATATTGAGGAACGAGGCTTTGGTGATATCGACTACTTTGTCCCAATTGATCTTATCGGCATGGTCGCTCGGCAGGTGATAGTCAGGATGTGCATCGGTATGATACCAGATAATCGGAATGCCCAGTTTGGCAAACGTGCCGTTATCGCTTCCGCCCACCGGATTGTCCCAAGCACGGTAATTCGGTTTCAACTTCAGGTTGTATTCTTGGATATCATCTTTTAGCCATTTTTCGAACACAGGATGCGCGGCCGTATAGAAATAGACCACATGCTCTGGATTCGCCTCGTTGTTATTGCGGCCAATCATGTCGAAGTTTAAGTAGCCTTTTACCTTATTTATATCGGGGAAAGACTGGGCAAATGCGCGTGAACCGAGCAGTCCTTTCTCCTCGCCGTCCCAGAAAGCGAAGATAACGGTGCGCTCTGGTTGGACGCCCGTAGCCAAGAAAGCGCGGGCAATCTGCAAGACGGCCGAAACGCCCGATGCGTTATCGTCCGCACCATTGTAAATCTGGTCGCCGTCGAGCATCGGGTCGTAACCCAGGTGGTCGTAGTGTGCACCGACAATTACGATTTCGTTCGGATTCTTTCCTTCAATCATGCCAAGCACGTTGCGCATGTCCAGCTTCTGGTGTACGACTCCTTTTAGTTTGGCAATCGAGTCTGGTTCGACTTGCCAGCGTTGTCCTTTCTTTTGGCGCTCGGCATGATAAGCTTCAAAAGGATGGAAATAATCGTCGCCGACCGGTTGGATACCTAAGGCTTTCAAAGTAGAAGCGATGTATTCACCCGCGATGCGCCCGCCTTGCCAACCAGCTTCGCGTCCTTGCAAATCGTCGCTGGCGAGGAAGCCGATGTGGGCTTCAGCTGTCAAGCGGTTAATAGAATTTACGCCGTACGCCTCGGCGGTCTGAAGGTTGATCGATTCGACTCCTGTCTTCTCCGGAGCCTGTGCCCAAAGCGTAGTCCCAGCTAAGAGGGAAAGGCACAACCATGTAGCTTTTCGTTTCATATTTGTGTTATTGTGATAAAACATTATGCAAAACTTAAACGCCTACAAAGCTACAAAAAAATGAGGGAAAAGCACGCGAATAGGTATAAAAAAAGGTCCTTTCGCCCGCCATGCAGGGTAGAAAGTACCGCCTCCTTTGTATCTCTTACCAACCTTTCGGTGGCAAGAGATGTCATCTTAACAACATAACAACATAAAAACTAAACACTCACATCTGAAGCGCATCAATGTGCGCCCGCTATTGCATTGAGCGAACCTTCCAAGCGTCGAATCTTGGCATTCAGCATTTGACACATCAAACCATTTTTCATCGTTTGGTAACGTTCCAATTGGTAACGTAACATCGCCAATGCTTGCATTACTTTGTCATTTTTCTCCATCATAACTATTTTGGTTTAGAGCCCCGCGTCCGAGGCTCGGTTAATACTTCATTCTATTTATAACCTAAACTTGTCCTTTCGGACGATGCAAAGGTATAAACATTTTCCAGAATTATGTTCTATAACATAGAAAATAATTAGGATTTTATTCTTTTTTAAGTTCTGTAGCGGAATTGAAACAGGGAGGTGGGAGGGAAATAAACTGAGTGTTAATATATTGCGAAATATAGCACACAGATAACACAGATGAGACAGATGACCACAGATTTCTTTTTCCAGCTACGCGATTCATAAACTATATTACGAAAATAAAAATCTGTGGTCATCTGTCTCATCTGTGTTATCTGTGTGCCTTCAATATAATATTCTTAAGCCTCTTATGGCCTATCAAAATAATCGAGCGTCCAGCTATCCATCCACTCGACGACGGGCGTGCCGTCTTTCTTGAATTGGATCGGAAGCCAAATGTAGCGGGCGTCGCTCGGATGCTTCGGGCGCCATATATCGGCCATGAACATAAAGGCGTCTTGCTTGCCCGGAATGGGAAGAACGAAGGTGCTCTGCCCGCCGAAAGTGAGTTCGGCATTCGGACCGACGCAAGGATTCGGGTGTTGTGTCCATGGTCCCCAGATGGACGGGGCGGAGAACATGCGGGCCTCGTTGGGCGCCCAGCCGGTGCAGCCGGAGGTGATCATCCAGTAAGTGCCGTCGGCCTTCTTGAAAATCGCCGGCGCTTCGTTGGAGCCGCCCGGCGCTACGCGTACATATTTCCCGGAATGGCTCAGGTAATCGTCGCTCAGTTCGGCGATGTGGAGCGTGAAGTTCTCTTCCGAAGCGAAGATGTGGTAGGCCTTGCCATCGTCGTCGACAAAGAGCTGCATGTCGCGTGCCATCTGTCCGCCCGCCAGGTCGCGCTTCAGGAACAAGCCCTTCTGGATAGCCTCTTGCCGGGCTGGCGAATCCTTTTCGGAGAAATGAGTGGCATCGAGCGTATCCAGCACGGCACGTTCCGCCTCGGTCATGTTGAACGGGAGTTGGCCCGCATTGACCCGTTCCGAACGGATATAACGGAAAGGCCCCGTCGGCGTATCGCTCTCGGCCACCGCTGTCCGCGCAGCCAGATAGCCTTGCCCTTTCAGTTCCAGATGGAACCACATGACGAACTTCTTCGTCTGCGCATTGAAAATCACCTTCGGGCGTTCCATGATGCAACCTTGGATGATGTCGCTCGTCGTGTCGCGCATCTCGACGGGAAGTGCTACGCCTTCGTTCGTCCAATCCGTCAGATTCTTCGACGAATAGCACATGATGCCCACCATCGCGCTACTGGTCGTGTCGGACTTGTTTTCGCCATACCAATAATAAGTTCCCTCGTGATACAGGATGCAACCGCCGTGCGCATTGACGTGTACGCCTTGGTTGTCCGGCCAAATCTCGCCCGACCGGATCGGCTTCAACTCCTGCTTGGGCGAGCAAGCGAGGAGCAACAGGGCGCAAAAAGCGCTCCAAACAAGTAATAAATGCTTCATACGTAAAAATATTAGGGTCAATCATTTCACAAAAGTACGATATTTCTTCCAAAACATACCTATGCTTTTCTCTAAACATAGGCGTAAACAAAAACATCAATAACTATGCGTGGCATTTTTCGTCTTTTCTCTTAAAAGAAAAGAACCAAAAGTTCAAGGCTGCGTCTGCTGAGCTACTCGCTCCCTACATTTCGCTTGTTGGCTAAGGCCGATCTTCGATTCGCATCGCAAACTCGTTTCGCTCAAACAGCGACGCTCTCGGCCGCTCCGTTCCGGTCACTCGCTTTACGCTCACCAGACAGAGATCGGTTCTTTCGCGTCATCCCGACCGAAGTGGAGGGATCTCGTTTTGCAGCCATTGGGTATTGAGATGCTTCGACTTCGCTCAGCATGACGTGGGATGATTAAAATCGGCCTAACGCAAGAGGCGTGAAGCAAATTCGGGTGTGGAGCGTAAAGAAATCTCGGCTGTTTGAGCCGAAGGCGAGTTTTCCGAGATTTTAGCGGAACGCCCGAATTTGTAGCCTCTGGAGTGTAAGCCTTGAACTTTTGGTTCTTTTCTTTCAAGAGAAAAGAACGAAGAAGATAATCGTTTTCGCGTAAATGTATATATTTGAAAAGGATTATCACGAAGATTCAAACGAAAACAGACGAAATCATGCATTCATCAAACAAACAACGCGTCGGAAAATCGCCTTGGTTGTCGGCATACGTGCAATCCCGGGTGGACGAAAAGCGCCGGTTGGGCAAAGAGAGCACGGCTGAACTGTATCGGGCGGCAGGCAATCATTTCCTCCGTTTTTTGGGAGGGAAAGATTGCCGGATGACGGACATTACGCCCACGATGGTCTCCGACTTTATCTTTTATTTGCAAAGCTTGGAATTGCGGACTAATACCATCAATAGTTATTTAAGCAGCCTGCGTGCGATTTACAATGCGGCTTATAAGGGTGGCCTCATTGTCGCTCTTCATCGTCCGTTCGTCCAGCTGAAGTTGAAACGGGAGATGACCGGGAAGCGGGCGGTGGCCGTCCAGGTGATTGAGCGTATGGCCGCCGAGGATTGGCCACAGGGAAGGCTGGAAAAGGCGGCGGATTTGGCGGTGTTCAGCTTTTTGGCGTGCGGGATGCCGTTTGCCGACATCGTGCGCCTGAAGAAAACGGACATTGCGGATGGCGAACTGTCGTATCATCGCCATAAGACCGGCACGCGCATTTCGCTAAAGGTCACCAACAGCATGAAATTCATTTTCGAGAAATATGCCAACGATTCGCCCTATCTTTTCGCCTTGACGGACGAAAGGTGCAGCCACTCGCAATACAAACGGCTCTTGGCGCAACACAACCAGTCGTTGCAAGAGATCGGAAAGCGGCTGGGGGTGGAGACGCGGCTCACGTCGTACGTCATGCGGCATACGTGGGCGACGGAAGCGTTCCGGCATCACGTCCCGGTGGCCGTCATTGGGCAAGCGTTGGGGCATTCGTCAGAACAGACAACGCGCATCTACCTCGCCCAGCTCGACCGTTCCGAGCAAGACCGCGCCAATGCCCAAATCACGGCTTCGGTAGATAAAAAGATTGGGAAAAGGAAAAAGCCTTATTTATAAAATAAGGGTAAACACTGTGCAAAAGAAGAAATAAATATCGTGAACGCAAAATAAATCCTGAACTATTTTTCAACAAAGTCGATATTTCTTCCTCATTTTCTGGCATCAGCGGCTGTCCAACCTTATTTTATAAATAAGGATAATAAACACCTCGCATTATTCACTAACGAAACATATTAAACAGAGTTGAATTATGAGAAAGGTTTTCTTTTTTGTGTTCATGGCGCTACTACCTCTTTGCCTCCAGGCTCAAACGTCGCTGGAGGATGACAAAGGAGCGGTAGTAGGCATCAAAACGAACATCCCTTATTGGGGGACGGCCACGCCTAACTTGGGTGTGGAGTTCCGCCTGGCGAAGCATTGGACGCTGGAGGCGGAAGTGGGACTTAATCCTTTTACCAACAAGCATGACGACGGGAGTTGGGGCAAATCGCTCAAACATTTCCGTCTGCATCCTGAAGTCCGTTATTGGTTCTGCGAGAGCTTTTACGGGCATTTCTTAGGGCTTCATGTGCCTTACCTGATTTACAACGTGTCGGATATCAAGCTGCTGGGGACGGAAGACGAACGCCACCAAGGCTGGGGGACGGGCGTCGGCATCAGTTACGGATACAACTGGGCGGTCGGGAAGCATTGGAACATCGAGGCGACCGTCGGTGTCGGGTATCTGTACCTCGAATCGGACAAGTATCCGTGTGCGAACTGCGGCCAGAAGATGGAGACCGTCAAAAAGCATTATTTCGGACCGACGCAAGCCGCCGTCAGTGCCATTTATCTATTCTAAATCGGTAAGCTCATGAAACGAATCATTACATTAGTATATATGTGTGGTTGCATCGCCACGATGCAGGCACAAGAGGCGACGTTCGTCGTCACAGAGAAATCGGCAGAGCGGGTGGGCGAAAACCTCGCCGTCACGATGCGTATCAACATCAGCGATATGGAGATTCCGAAGAGCCGTTCGGTAGTCTGCACGCCGTTGATCGAGGCGGGCGACAGCCTCCGGGCCTTGCCTTCCATTATCTTGAATGGGAAGACGCGCCATATCTTGTATGAACGCCTCGACCGCCCGCGCCAGAATCCGCCTACGGAGTATGAATACCGCCGCTTTAACGGGGAGGAGCAATGGATCGACTACCAAATCTACACGCCCTATGCGGATTGGATGAAGAAGTCGGAAGTGTCTCTCGTCATGGATGAGTGCGGATGCGGCTGGGAGGCATTGCAACAGAACAAATCGCCGCTCTTTGCCCTCAACTTCGAACCGGTCGTATTGAACCCGACGTTGGCCTACGTCACCCCGCAAGCGGAAGCCGTCAAGGCACGCACGGCCGCCGGGAGCGCTTACTTGGATTTCCCGGTCAACCAGACCGACATTCGTCCGGATTACCGCAACAACCCGGCTGAACTCGCCAAAATCCGCAAGAGCATCGAAGCCGTGCGGGGCAATAAATATGCCACCATCACGGCGGTATCTATCAAAGGATATGCTTCGCCTGAAGGCGGTTATGCGAACAATGCCCGGTTGGCAGAGGGCCGTGCCGAAGCGTTGCTTTCGTATGTGGAAAGCCTGTATGACTTTGGCGAGGCAAAGATGACAGTCGACAGCGAACCGGAAGATTGGGCTGGATTGGAGAAGGCCGTCGAAGAAGGCAACCTCCCTGACAAGGCGCAGCTCCTCGCCATCATCCGTGCCGACGAACCGGCCGATTATGACCAGCGCGAGTGGAAGCTCAAGACGCTCAACGGCGGTACGTCGTATCAAACCTTGCTTCGCGACGTCTATCCCGCCTTGCGCCATTCAGACTACAAGGTAGATTACACCATCCGTAACTTTACGGTCGAAGAAGCCAAGCAATTGATCTTCGAAGACCCGTCGCAGCTCAGCCTCAACGAGATGTTCCAGGTGGCGCAGACCTACGAAGCGGGCAGCCCGCAGTTCAACGAAGTATTCGAGATTGCCGTCCGCATGTATCCGAACGACCCGGTATCGAACCTCAACGCCGGCATCAACGCCGTGCAGACGAAGCAATTCGACAAGGCGCGCCGCTATTTGGCCAAAGCGCCAGATTGCCCCGAAAAGCAACTCGCCGAAGCCGCCCTTTTGATGTATGAAAGCCAGACGGACGAAGCGAAATCCATCTTGGAACAGCTGCAAAACGACCCGAAGGTCGGGGCGACGGCAAAAGACAACCTGGAGATGTTAAACGAATTCATTAACCAATAAAAAGGAGAACCATGGGAATACGGTACAAATTGGTCCAACGAAAGGACTTCTCGAAGGGAGCGGGGCCGGATGCCAAGCTCTATTATCCCCAGTTGCTGAACAACGGGAACATCAGTTTCGACGAATTGTGTGATTCCATTGCGCAAGAGACCGCACTTTCGAGCGCGGACGTGAAAGGGGTCATGGACCGCCTCGCACGGCTCACTTCGCTCAACCTCAAGCAGGGACGTAGCATCAACCTGGGCGAACTGGGTTCGCTGCGCGTCGTATTGAGCAGTGCCGGGTCGATTACGGAAGACGGCTACAAAGCGGCCACCATGATGCGCCCGCTGAAGATTGTCTTCACGCCCGGCAAGGCCTTGAACGACATCCGCGACAAGGCGACCTACGACCGCATCACGGTCAAGCCGGAAGAGGAAGAGGAGGGGACGGAAGAGACAACGTAATCTATCCACAGCACAGCGCTGTCCGCGCGGAGAACAGCCGTGTCCTCCCGCCGGACAGCGCGAACCTCTTTCCCTATCCGCGCTGGCCGGCTCCGACATCAGCCGCTGACCAGGTGCGACGTCAGCTGCTGTCCTCCCAAGAGATCAGCCGCTGTTCTCCCGATAGGACAGCTGCTGTCCGTGGAAGGCATCAGCGGCTGTTCGGCGCGGGGATAACCCGACAAAAGATTTATATATGCATATCATTTATTAGTGAAGTAGCTCTTTTATAAAATATGAATAACAACAGACGAAAGAAAACAACCCCTCTTTTTGCCCTCCTTTTCGGCTGGATGCTCGCGGCTTGCTCCGACGACCTCCAGACAGGAAACGGGACGGACGGGGAAGGCATGGACGCGGACGGCTCGTGGTTCTCGCTTGCCGTCACGCCCTCGACGGGCCATTCGACCCGTGGCAACCCGACGGGCGGCGAACCGGGCGACGGCTCCGAGGCGGGCTTCGATTACGAGAACCGCATCGACAACCTCCTGGTCCTCTTTTACCAGGCCGACGAGCAGAGCAATGCCCCTGCCGACACGCCCATCGACAAGATATTTTACTTCGACCGCGAACGCCTCGAGGGCGATAACCGCACCGAGCCGGTTCCGGTCAATTTGCCTGCCGGCGAGTATGACCTGCTGGTCGTGACCAATACGGGCGACATCCGCTCTTCGCTCCAAGGCAAGACGTTGGGCGGTATCCGGGATTACCTGCTTACCTCGGCTTGGCAAGAGACGGGCGGTGCGTATTCCCGCTTCGTTATGACTTCAGATGGACATACGGAGGATAAAGTCACCCTTTGCGGCAACCCGAAGAACGAGCCGGCCAACGCGACCGTCGAAGTGGAACGCGTGGCGGCACGCATCGATTACCGCGCTAAATCCGCACAGTATAATGTATCGGACAAGACGTATGGACGGGGCAAAGCTGCCATTACGGGCGCTGTGATCCTGAATAAGATGGCAGCCGGTTCGTATCTCTTGAAGCGGGTAGCGGCTCCGGTCAATGGTTCGCTCACCACCGCTTCGCTCATTACCTATTTAGGCGATGAACTCCCGACGGAAGGCGGCGTGCAGCGGAATTTCGTGGTCGACCCCTGGACGCTCCACAAGACCCTGGCGAACGTCAGCCGCAATGCCTTTAATCCCGCTGCGCCGGGTGCGGGCAACCGTCCAGCTGAAGCGTTGTATGATAATTATTACAATTCCTTGGGTATCCAGTATGAACCGTGGGAAAAGGTGATTATGGAAGGCGAGAAGGCAGGCGATTGGTATCGTTTGGGCTATACGATGGAGAATACCTTGAGAAGGGAAGCCCAAGTAGACGCCTACCGTACGATGGTGGTCTTCCAAGCTCGCTATACACCGGATGGTTACGAAGAGGGTGAGACGTTCTACCGCGTCCGCGACGAAATCTTCCCGACCCGCGCAGAAGCGGAAGCGGCGGCCGAAGGGACGAATGCCCTGATCCGCACCTACCACAATGGCCTTTGTTACTACGTGTGGCGCGTCCGCCATTCGGACGATGAAGACCCGTCGGAGGATGGCATCATGGAGTATGGCATTGTCCGCAACAACATCTACCGCTTGTTGGTTTCGGATATTTACGGCTTAGGCGACGAAGTGCCTTTCCCGCCCGAAGAGCCGGAAGACCCGGAACCTGAACCCGAACCGGAGCCCGAGCCAACTCCTGACCCGGATCCGGATCCCACGCCAGATCCCGACCCAGACCCGACACCTGACCCCGATCCCGATCCTAAACCAGTTCAGATAGAGGTCGTGGTGACGGTGGAACCGTGGACTCCATTAGGACAAGAGAATGTTTACTTATAATATAATAGGCACGGATTTCACGGATGACACGGTTTTTTTAATCAGTGACAATCCAACAAGCCGTGAAATCCGCGTAATCCGTGCCCAAGACAATACACAAAAACAAGTAAGAACAATGAAACTACAACACATATTCAAAACACTTCCGCTCCTGGCCGGTATGATGCTCGGAGCGGCGTCGTGCGACTATATCCACGAGGACCTCGAGCCGTGCGACCATTTCCTACACTTCAGCTATACTTATAATATGAAGGAAGCGGACGCCTTCGTGCCTGAAATGACGAACCAGGCGACCGCCAAGCAAGTGGAACTCTTCATCTACGACGAGGCAGGGCAGTTCCTCCGCTCGCAGACCATCTCCGGCGCGGAACTGGAATCGAACCGCATCCAACTCGACTTGGAGCCGGGCACCTACCAACTGCTCGCTTGGGCAGGACTGAACGATACAGACTATACCTGGACGAAGCCTGCGGCTGATTCCTCGATCGGGGATTGGCAGATGGCCGTGAAAGAGGAGAACGGCCAAGTCGGCCGCGAACTGCTCGGTTTGTTCCAAGGTTCGCTAAAGCTGGAAATCCCGTCGGATGGCGAGACAGATAATACGCTCCCGATGGTGAAGAATACGAACAAGATCCGCCTCGTGTTGATTGATGCGAATGGCGGCACGGAGCTGAAGGCTGAAGACTTTGCCATCTCGGCCACGACGCAGAACGGCGACTTGGACGAGGCCAACCAGCCTATCTCGGCAGAGACCATCACGTGGCAGCCCTATTACCAAGCCGTAGAAAGCGTGCAGAGCGCGGACGGCAGCGTCACTTATCAGGCGGTCTGCGCCGAGCTGAACACGCTCCGCCTCCTGGACGACAGCCCCACGTCGCTCACTTTGCGCTACGCCAAAGAGGATGAAGAACCCTTCCTGAATGTAAACCTCACCGACCTCCTCTTGCTCACCAAGATGGAATCGCACGACATGGAGGCGCAGGAATACCTCGACCGGCAAGACGAGTACGTCATCACGGCCTACCTCGACATGGTGGGCGGCAAGGCGCATTGCCTCGAAATCATTGTAAACGACTGGACCATCCGCTTGGATGATGTGAACTTAGGAAGGGAGGAATAATACATGAAGATGCGACATTACTTATTGAGCTGCCTCCTGCTTGTGCTGGGATATAGCCTGACAGCCTGCTCGGAAGATTCCTATATTCCGGGCGAAGGCGAGCCGGGGCAGCCCGTTTCGATGCAACTGCAAATCGGTATGGCATCGGATGAACCGCTGGGTCCCTTAACCAGGGCAACACTTAATATTGATACAGAGCCACAAGAGGGCGAACTGATCCATTCGCTGAAGGTCTTTATTACTTCGACCGACAACCGCGTGGAGCAAGTCGTTCCCTTTACCTTTACAGAAGAACAGGACGCAGACATGGAGGCCGGAAATCTGGCAGGATGTACCTCTGATCCCTTCTCCATCCTGACCGGCAGCAAATACATCTACGCCTTTGCAAACTACGAAGGTCTTTTAGAGGACTATATTGGGGACATTTCGGAAGGAGACATATTAAACTTGCCTCCTACAATCACCTGGAACGGCGGTGCGGACTGGAAACCCAGTACAGACAATGGCTTTATCCCGATGAGCGCCAAGGAACCGGTGACGATCAGCCGCAATTCCGATAAAGCAAGCGTCGAATTAGTACGTTTGTTGAGCAAGCTATACGTATCATTCTACAACACTACGGATAAAGAGGTAACGGTTAGCGATTGGGGTGTTGGTCAGTTTAATAAGACGATTAATCTATTTAGAGGGGATAAGATAGCGGAAACGTTAGAAGAAGGCTGGTCTATCCCGACTTCTCCAACAGAAATTACCATTCCGGCAAGAAACAATGACGAGGATGGCGCATCATCTGACGCTCCATACCTATTCTATGTCAGCGAATCGACCATGGATGGTGGCTTCAAAATCAACGTTACGCAGGGGTCAGAGGAAAAGACGAAATATACGAACCGCAACGAGATCCCGCGTAACCGCATTTGGCCTTTGGCGATTTACTTCTCTAACTTCTCGCTCCAGATGAAGATCAAATCCGAAAACCCACCGATAGGCGGCTATCCGACAGTTATGTCTGGCATAAGCAACGACGTGAATTGCTCAATTAAGGGTGGTGGTCCGTTCACTTTAACGCCGACGTTGGAAAGCACTTCAGACGAAGCAATGCCCAGTCAGGTTACTTGGAAGATCGTTCCAAACGAAGAAACCGAAAGTTCGCTGCTTGTAAAAAACTTGAAGGTTGAAGGCAATAAGATTACCGGTGTGATGGAAGGTGCAGCTACCGAATATGAGTCTTACAGCTTCACGCTTCAAGCCTTGGACGGCGATCGGGTTGTGGCCTCATTTACCGTTACATTGAAGTTCGAAGACATATTCGAAAACAACTAACATAGGATATAAACAATCACATAAAGATAGCATTTATGAAAAAGAAAAGACAACATCATATAGGTATGCGCCTACTGCTCCTCTCGTTATTGCTGGCGATAACGGGAAGCAGCGCGTGGGGAGAAGAATATACAATTATTCCAGACGATGATACAGAGATTCCTATATGGGAAGAGAATGTATACGTTAAACCTGGAGAGAATATTACTTTGTTCGTATGGGAAATGAAGCAACATGGAGAAGATAATCCTCCGTACCGATGGTATAGACGTTGGTATCTGGATACAGGAAGTACGGGAACAATAGCCAAAATAGACACACAACAGGGATTAGAGCAAGCCGTTGATGATTCTTTTTTCTGGCACCATAAACTCCATTTAAGCGATGGAGCTACAGAATCTTCAAATAATGCGAATGGACAAGAGGCCGAAAGAGCCGCCCAAATAAAGTATACAATGCCCCAAGATGCAGATGAGAACTTTGTGGCTACGGTGATTTGCGACATCAGTATCAATGACGATGGTTCACTGGATAAAACCAACCATACACTTACAGAACCGACATTGTCTAAACGCTACAAATTCATCATCCGTCCGGCTTCCGTTATTGCCAACCAAATAAAAGACGGACCGGAAAAGTATACGATAGAGACGCCTCATGGCACAAAGCATGTAAACCTGCAAATGGCGTTATCATCTGAAAACTATTATTGGTACGGTGATGATAATACCTTACAATCAAGCACAGAGGGAAAGCTCTACTATCAAGTCGGCGAAACTGGAAGTAGAATGGTTGGTAAAGATGGTGATACTGATATAACCAACAGCCCCCTCATTAGTATTGATTTTCTACCAGGTCTGACCGAAGAAACGACTGTTTACGTATATGGAGATGAAACGACGGATACGAAACTGGCAGAATTCACCCTCATTCCACAAGAAAAAGCAGGCTTTAAATTTGAAGAAACGCTAAAGAATAATGAAAAGACTTATGCCTATCGTATGCCTATCAGCCATCCGGAATTATTCGAAGAAATAGGATATTATGATTTTGACTTGGGTGAGGTATCAAATGATCTTGAAAACAAAAACGCAGGTCCAAATCCTATGGATCCATCCATTACTTCCTATGCTTTCGTTTATCCACTGAAAGCTTCCATATCTGATAAAGTTGTACCTTATCAGAATCAATACGGATTGTACCGTACAGCCATGTTAGATAACGTTAGTGATACGAATACAGAAGTAATAATGAGCGATGGAACAACTAAGAAAACATATAAGTGGTATCTTCCTGATGGAACAAAAGCAATTTACGATCGTACTTATATGAATTCCCCCACAAATGATAAGAAATATGGGTACTTCTATTATATTGATGCTTCTTTGGAGGCCGGGCGTATCGTGAATGTCCCTATTACGGGATATATTTGCGGAGGAACCGAATTGGTCGTTACGGCATGGATTAATAATATGACTTCAAGTGTGGATATAACCGTTCCGAATATCAACATGTACCTGGTTGGGGAAAACACCGATCTAGACGGCAATGTAACAAAATCTGAGATATTGCATCGCTTCTCTTCCGGAAATTCAATTGCCGAATTGGGTAAATGGCAGCAACTGTATTATCGTGTCACGCTTCCTTTCGATGCAGTAAGTAAATACAGTTCCTATCGTCTGGAAGTGGTAAACAACGCCTTAAATTCGAACGGTAACGACTTCGCCATCGACGACGTCCGCATCTTCCGTACCGTTCCGCGTGCCGAGGCTCGGCAAGGCAACTCCCTCTGCGACGAAGAGGTATCGGAAATCAGCATCAGCATGGATTATGAGAAGCTGCTCACAATGCTGGGGCTGCATGAAGATGAAGATGTACCAGTAGAAGTACAACCTTCTAAAGATGTATGGGATAAGGTCGAAGATCTCGAAGACGTTACAGATAAAACCACATACCGCAAGGTGCAGTACTGGGTATATAGCATCTCGGATGAATGGAAAACGGCAAGTGATTTGGAAAACAAATATATGATCGACAAAGATGAAACTTCAGGTAAATTAACAGATCAAGAGCTGTATATCTCAGACCAGGCAGAAGGCGGAGAAGCTACCTATCGGCTGAATTACGATGTATTAGACCGCATTCAAGAGATACGCATCCATAAAGAAACAAGCCAAATCTTTGAGGATTGCTTCAAAGCGGCAAATCTATTCTATGATGTAAAAGAGGATGAACAGTCTGATTCAGGTACTGCCATTATTTCTACGGTTACTACCAATATGCATAATGAAGGTTATACCACAGATCCCTTGGCGGCTTATACCGACGAAGGCACGGTTATTTTCCAGAATGTGGGTTTCCCAGACAAAGGTGGTGCCGAAAGCGACTTCTATATTATCTATATACCTACAGAAGCAAACGTAGAATCCGGATTCCAGAACTTGAACGACCGATGCAGTATGGTAACTCCATTCAAATTGAAGAAGGCGGAAGATATTGTGACGGTAGTTGATGAAAAAAATACTGATACGGAGATGGACATTGACGACATAGAAGGAGGAAATACATACAAATTAACCGGGCACTTCTCGGCACGCACAAGTATTGATGCCGCCCCAGAAGAAGTTGAAAAAGCTACTTTCGACTGGTTCTTTGGCTCACGGACTGATTTCGAAAACCCAGCGAGAGGCATCGAATACAATGGAAAAAAGATTTCTATACAAGAGGCATTGGAAGAGTATCATGCATCTGTCACACCCCCACATTCACTGGATATCTTAACAGCTTTACAAAATAGATTCGGGGAGGAAAACGTGAAAGAATGGAAAGATAAAGACGATCCAACAAGCACCACATTAAATGCCAGCAAAGTAAAGCTCATCCTACATGCAAAAGAGATAATGATTAAAACGGAAGAAGGGTTGAACAATATGCCTCTGGTGGTTACACCGAATCCATCTACTTATGAAGACCTTACTGGGGATGAAGGAGACGGCCTGCTTTATTGCGTTGCCCCACGTGAGATGTGGTTGGGCGGCAAAACCCAGATCGTACCGGGCGACCCGGACATTCCCAAATTAGCCGACTATTGGTATGTTCGCTTAGGCATGGGACAAATTAAGGATATGATTGGAGACGAGAATGAGGGAAGCGCTACACAGTTACGTATTCCAATCTACGATATCACACCAGCCAACGACACTACACGTGACTTCCAAATAATAGAAGGCAACACAGGTATTCAAGTTGTAGACACAAACGACGAGGCTTATCAAGAAAGCAGTGAGACTGAAAACCCAGAGGGTCCAAGCGACGAAGCAGAAGGACAAAATATAGTGGCCAACATCACCAAATTGGAAATTCCCCAAACAGGTGAAATGGCATGGAATAATGCTTTCGTGGAAATCCAATTCAAAAAGAACGCCATGAAGTTCCGCGAAGGTTTCGAGTATACATTGCGTATTCCATTTGGAGAAGAAATCACAATAGATAGTAGCGACGAAGAGAACACAAAATTGCTGGAAGGCACCTTCGATCTCCGCCTCAAAATCGTCCCAGAATATGTGGTATGGACCGGTAGCGAAAATGAAAAACGGAACTGGAACAACGACGGGCTTTGGAGACGTGCTACTTCTACTGATTTATACGACGAAGACAATAGTCGTGCCGAGAAATACCACGGGGATGAACATTATGACGATGCCTACGCCCCGATGTACTTCACCAACGTCATTATCCAGAATGGCGAGAATGGCGCCTACTCTGCTTATCCCTATCTCTATAAACTGGAAGGAAAGAATGCTGATAGTGAACACAAAATAGCAGGATTGCTTGCCATGGATGTTCCTACAGACCTAAAGAGTATAATCGGTGAAGCTACAGACTACATCGAATACGACTTGATGGTTGATCCTCGATATGAAAAAGTATATGGGACAACTAAAAATAAAGGCATTGATGCCTATACTTGCGTCCGCTTCTACGGCAACCGCTGCGACTCGATCCACTTCAAGCCGGAGACAGAGTTGCTCCACGCCGAATACTTGGCATACGAACATGCCTCGATCGATTATGAACTGGATCCGAACCGCTGGTACACCTTGGCATCTCCGCTGCAAGGCGTAGTGGCTGGCGATATGTATTTGCCTAAGAAAGAGAACAAGGTGAACACATCATACGCCCGCCAAGAAACGCCGCTGTTCGAGGCCATCACCTTTAGCACAGATAACTACTCCCGTTGGGACCCGGCAGTCTATATGCGCGGTTGGGATAAATCGGACGAAGGTACCGTAGTAACTCCCGATGGAGAAGGTATCAAGTATGCGTTAGAAGGCTCTTGGAGCAACCTATATAATAAGGTAGACGAACCTTTCACGCCGGGCACTGGATTCTCGATTGGTGTGGATGTTACAATGGAAAATGAAGATGATAAAGTTATGTTCCGTTTGCCGAAGGCGGATACGAAGTATGATTACTATTCGCAAGGAGACACAGATCCAGGAAATACAGTAGAAAATATCTCTCGAACGAATGCTGGTAAGCTAATAGATATAGCCTTTCTAACTCTTCCAGATGCAACGGAAGCCAATGGCCATAGACTTATCGGTAACCCGTTCATGGCTCATTTGGATATGAAGGAAGTACTTGGCAATGATGGTGCTTATTATATTTTAGGTGAAGATGGAACAGAAACGACTATCTATGGTACCGAATACTCTATATCAACAAATACAGACAACAATAATAAAGTTGCTCCGTTGCAATCCTTCATCACAGATAAGTCGATTACATTCACAAACGACATGCAAACAACAGCAACAAGTGGTAAACCGACACTCCGTGCTGCTACCAAGTCCTTGCCCGAAATCCGCCTCACGGCTGAACGGGACGGCAAACGCGGTACGACGGTCGTAGCTTATCTTCCTGCAGCTTCAGAGAATTACTTGCAGGGTGAGGATGCAATGCTGCTTGCCGACAAAGAGCAGAACGCGCCGCAAATCTATACGCTCTCGGCCAACAACCGGATGCTGGCTATCAACCTGACGGAAACGATAGAGGATATTCCTGTGGGCATCTACGGGACGGACGAAAGCCCGGTAGTACTCCACGTCCAGACTTCGGGCGAGTGGGGCGACGCAGTTCTCTACGATAAGGAACTGAAGAAGAGCTACCCGTTGCAGGGAGACGTGACGCTGAACGTACCTGGCAACACCAGCGGCCGTTACTTCCTCCGTGCCGGCACGCCGACTGCCAACGAGACAATCGCGACGGGTGATATCCAGATCTATTCGCTCTCGGGCAACCGGGTAATGGTCACTGCCACCACGCCGCTGAAAGACATCCGCGTCTACGACATGGGCGGCGCCGTAGTGAAACACGTGAAGGCCGGAGTCTGCAGCTTCGAGCTCTACCTGGCGAACGGTATCTATGTAGTCACGGCCGAGAATGCGGAGGGCGAGACGGATACAGCGAAAGTCGTAGTAAGATAAAGTATGTAATTAAAGAGTTTAGGCCGATGCGATATCGCCCTCCAATTAAGTTTTATTAGTGAAATGCCCCGGGCTTCGGCTCGGGGTTTTTTGTTGGACAATCTTTTCATTCATCCACAGGCTGGTGTTTCACCGAAAAACCGTATCTTTGCGGTATCTTAACTAAATAATAGGAGAAATAAGGTATGGAAACGACGATGAGACCAGAAACACAGCAACTACTGGACACCGCATTAGCACTTCCGCGCGAACAACGGCGGTGGGTACGGAACCAAGCCCAACGGCGCGCTTGCGAAGAGCAAGGGAGGCACTTTATGACAGAAGAAGAGTTCCTTGATGATCTTAGGCAAGCGTTCGAGGAATTTAAGCTCATGCAGAAAGGCAAGCTAAGATGCATTCCTGCAAAGGATTTGGATAAATGGTTGAAGGAACATGCCGTATGAAGTATAAAATTGAACCCTTGCCACCTTTCGAACAGAGGGCAAAATGGTTTCGAAAGCATTATCCTTCGTTCGATAAAGACTATGATCGGTTTGTCAAAGAGTTGATAGAAAATCCAAATCAAGGAGCCAGTTTGGGGCGAAACATGCGGAAAGTCCGTATGGCGATTGCTTCGAAAGGCAAAGGTAAGAGCGGCGGCGCACGAGTCATCACCGCTGTCGTAATTATCTCTGTGGAAGAAACGGAAATCAATCTGTTATACATTTACGACAAATCTGAGATGGGAAATATCTCCAAATCAATGCTGGATATGCTATGGGAAGAATGGATTAACAAGAAATACAACAAACTTATGGAAGAGAAAGCAGAATACGGAGTAACCGTGACACCTGAAATGGAAGAGCTGTTAAGGCAAATCAATGCTTTGCCTATCGACGAACGGCAAGAACTATTGGACATCATCGACGATAGCATCGAAGATGAAGACGACGCTGAGCTGGAAGCAGCAGCGGCCGCCCGACGCGAGGCAGGCACTGAAATGGTACTCGTCTTAGAGCGCGACTAATTTAAACTCAAAGGGCACAAAGGGGACGAAATCCTTTTTGTGCCCTTTGTTCCTTCGAGTACTTTGTGTTTAGGCACATGAACAATCCTATCTTTTTTCATTCATCCACAGGCTGGTGTTTCACCGAAAAACTGTATCTTTGCGGTATCTTAACTAAATAATAGGAGAAATAAGGTATGGAAACGACGATGAGACCTGTGGCGCACAGCAAGAAGGCGCCCACACGCATCTACCAAAAGAAAGAATCGGGACTTTCAAAGCAAGAAGTGCTGGCTGAATTCAACGAAGCATTGGAAGAACTGAAATTGGTTCGGGAAGGCAAACGGGAATGCAGCCTATCTGCCCGCGAGTTTTTAGAGGAATTACGAAAAGAAGATGCGATATGAAGTACACTATCAAACCATTATCCCAATTCATGAAAGCGGCCAAACGCCTGAAGAAGCGTTATGCCTCGTTTAATGACGACTATGAAAGATTGTTGGATAGGTTGGAAACCGATCCTATGCTGGGTACTTCATTAGGAAACAACATGCGGAAAATCCGTATGGGCGTGGTTTCGAAAGGCAAAGGAAGACGTGGCGGCCTAAGGGTCGTTACTTATACGGCAATAGTTGCCATCGAGGAAACGAACATTTACCTTGTCTATATCTATGATAAGTCTGAGCGGAACAATGTAACTGAAGCAGAACTTAAAATGATATTGAAAAGGAATAACTTGTTGTAAAGCGATACCACGCATGGAACACAAAGAAAATTCCTTTTTCATGGACAATCCTATCTTTTCGCTGGACAATCTTACGATAACGCGGAAAAGGGATGGCGGCGTGCGGGAAATAGGTTATATTTGTAGCCTTAAACCTAAATACGTATAGAGATATGAACAAATTAGCTATTATGGCCGCTTCGCTCCTCCTCGCGTGGGGCGCCGCGGCAAATACTCCGGAGGTTGCCCCGGAGACCTTCGAGGTGGGGAAAGGAACGTTCCTCTTGAATGGGGAACCGTTCGTTGTCAAGGCGGCCGAAATCCATTATCCGCGCATCCCGGAGCCTTATTGGGAACAGCGCATCGAGTCGTGCAAGGCGTTGGGCATGAATACTATCTGCCTCTACGTCTTCTGGAATATCCACGAGCCGGAGCCGGGTAAGTTCGACTTTACGGGAAATAACGATATCGCCCGCTTCTGCCGCCTGGCACAGAAACATGGGATGTATGTGATTGTGCGGCCCGGGCCTTACGTCTGCGCCGAGTGGGAAATGGGCGGGTTGCCGTGGTGGCTCCTCAAGAAGAAGGATGTGAAGCTCCGCACGCTCGACCCTTATTACATGGAACGGGTGCGGCTCTTCATGAACGAAGTAGGCAAGCAGCTCGCCGACCTACAACTCTCGCGGGGCGGGAACATCCTCATGGTACAGGTCGAGAATGAATATGGCGCCTACGCGACGGACAAGGCATACATTGCTGCCATCCGCGATATCGTCCGGGGTGCGGGCTTTACCGATGTCCAGCTCTTCCAATGCGACTGGAGTTCGAACTTCCAGAACAACGCGCTGGATGACCTGCTCTGGACCGTCAATTTCGGCACGGGCGCCAATATCGATGACCAGTTCCGCAAGCTCAAAGAGGTGCGGCCCGAATCGCCCCTGATGTGTAGCGAGTTCTGGAGCGGCTGGTTCGACCATTGGGGCCGGAAACACGAGACGCGAGACGCAGCTACGATGGTCTCCGGCATTCGCGACATGCTCGACCGCGGCATCTCCTTCAGCCTCTACATGACGCACGGCGGGACGACCTTTGGCTGGTGGGGCGGTGCGAACAATCCGGCCTACTCCGCCATGTGCAGCTCCTACGATTACGACGCGCCTATCAGTGAGGCTGGCTGGACGACGCCCAAATACCATCAGCTCCGCACCCTCTTGCAAAGCTATCTGCCCGAAGGCGATACGCTCCCCGCGCCGCCTGCACCGTTCCCAGTCATCGAGGTGCCAGCCATCACCGAGTGGCAAGTGGCTCCCTTGTTCGAGAACCTTCCCGCGCCCAAGCATTCCGAAGAAATAAAACCGATGGAGCAGTTCGACCAAGGTTGGGGCACGATCCTTTACCGCACGACCTTAGGCGAGGAGACGAAGGGCACGCTCCATATCGACGAGGTGCACGACTGGGCGCAGGTCTTTGCCAACGGGAAACTCCTGGGCCGCCTCGACCGCCGGCAAGGGGAATTTACCCTGCCCCTGCAAGAGACGTTGCCCAAAGGCACGCAGCTTGATATCCTCGTCGAGGCGATGGGGCGCGTCAACTTCGACCAGTCCATCCACGACCGTAAGGGCATTACCAATAGGGTAGAGGTCATTTACCGTGAGGACACGACCCAACTGCGCAATTGGACGGTCTACAACCTCCCGCCCTTCTACGAGTTCGTCGCCGACAAGCAATACAAAACGGGCAAAGCACTGGACGCCCCGGCCTACTACCGCGCCACCTTCCAGCTGGACAAGACGGGCGATACGTTCCTCGACATGCAGACCTGGGGCAAAGGCATGGTCTGGGTGAATGGCCACGCCATGGGCCGCTTCTGGGAGATTGGTCCGCAGCAGACGCTCTTCATGCCGGGCTGCTGGTTGAAGGAGGGCGAGAATGAAATCATCGTCCTCGACCTGAAGGGACCGCAGGAGGCAAAAGTCGCTGGCCTCGCGCAACCCATCCTCGACCTGCTCCGCACCCAAGCCCCCGAGACGCACCGCGCCGAAGGACAGACGCTCCGCCTCGCGAACGAGACGCCCGTGCATAAGGGCACGCTCCCCGAAGGCAACGGTTGGCAAGAGGTGCGTTTCCCGATGGCCGCCACGGGCCGTTACTTCTGCCTGAACGCGACCTCGAACTACGACGGGACGAACATCGCCGCCATTGCCGAACTGGACATCTTAGGCGAAGATGGCAAACCCCTTCCCCGCGAGCATTGGAAAGTAGTGTATGCCGATAGCGAAGAGACCCGTAGCGGCAACCGCACCGCCGACAAAGTGTACGACCTGCAAGAGAGCACCTTCTGGCAGACGGTAGACAATACCGCCTATCCGCATCAGCTCGTCATCGACCTCGGTAAGACGTACCGCATCACCGGTTTCCGCCTCCTGCCTCGTGCCGAGAAGGGCGCGCCTGGACAGGTGAAAGACTATACGATCTATGTGAAGGCGAATGCGTTTGAGTATTAACTCCGACCCTTCGCACCCCTTCATCCTTCCCCTTAGCGAGGTAACTTTCTACCCCACGCTAAGGGGAATTCTTTTATATTCCCAACCAAAAACTTGCAAGCAAGGTAGATAATGTTTATTTTTGCATTGCGGTTTTAAAAACGCAGCCTGCGGTTATAAAAACGGAAGCTGCGATTATATAACCGCAAGCTGGAAATAAAGATTAGGACGGAGGGATGCGATGTTTTGTTCCTTGCCTTTCTACTATTTACCCCACGAAGGGGAAGAAAGATAGGGCACGAAGGGGGGAAGATGGCCTCTCACCCCTACGGGGGGAATGACTAAACTAACAGACTTATAACTTATATACTTATGGCACAATACACCATGCAGGAGATGAACCTGCCAAACGAAGAAGGGAAACGCCTCCTTTATCCGCGGATGGTCCTGGCCAAGCGGGTCGGATTGCAGGAAGTGGCGGAGGCGTTGGAACGGAGCAGCACATACACGACAAGCGATGTCATTGGCGTGCTGCAGGGCGTGGCGCGCGAGTTGGCTTGGCTCATGGCGCAAGGGCATCCGGTGAAGCTCGACGGCATCGGGACTTTTACGCCGGCATTAACTTTGCGTAAAGGAAAGGAACGCGAGGAGGAAGATGGGAAAGGAGGGCGGCGTAATGCCCAAAGTCTCCAGGTCGGGAAGATCCACTTTAAGCCAGAGAAAGAATTGTTGCAGGAGACCGAGCGCCGTTGCCACCTCGAACGATCGCAGCAGAGCTACACTCGTTCTTCTACGGTTTACACACCGGAGCAACGGCTCGCCCGCGCACAGGAGTTTCTTGAAACGCATCCTTACCTCACCGTGCGGGATTATATGTCGCTCACCGGGTTGAAGCGCACCTCGGCCACGACCGAATTAAAACGACTGGCGGGGACGGAAGGGAGCGGACTCGCCATATCTGGTTTTGGAAAACATCGGGTGTATGTGAGGAAGAGGGATTAGAAGAGCTCGGAGTGGGTGCCTATTCGAAGCAGGCTGATCACATCTCCGTCAATCCAGATCAGGAGGTAATCGTCTTCGATATGACACTCCATGCAGCCTTTGTATTCGCCCTTCAATAGGTGTGGCTTGTGCTCCGGCGGGATGGGAATTTCGTGAATAAGCATATCGGCAATGCGTTCAAACGCGGCGACCTTCTTCGGAAATCGTCGGAACCGTTTGAAATCTTTCTTGAACTGGCTGGTAGGATGGAGCTTTTTCATTTCATCAATTCAGCCATTAGAGATTCCACACTATCATACGTTTCCATCTCCTTCCCCGACCGGGCTTCCTCGATAGCGGCCAAGGTCTCGGGGTTAGGGCGATGCTTTAAGGCTTCGTCCAAAAGGGTTTCGACTAAGTTCGTCAAGCTGCGATGTTCATACCGGGCCTCGGCGCGAAGCCGTTCCATCAAAGAAGCTTTCAGGCGAAAAGAGGTCTGCTGTTTACGTTCAATCATTGTGTCCATAATCCTGTTCGTTTTTAGTGATGTGGGCAAAGGTAGAATAAATGTATTATAAAACAAAGAATAAATAGGGAAAAGATAACGACGAAAATTAAACGATAGAAAACAACGCATATTCGGATTTTTTTCCTACTTTTGCAGGAAAATTTTATCTCTAAAAGAAGAATCTTATGGCAATTTACTTAAATGATGTATCAAGAACGTTTGGCGAGTATTTGCTCATTCCAGGTCTGACGACAAAAGAATGTACGCCTGCGAATGTTTCGCTTAAAACTCCTTTAGTGAAGTATCGTGCGGGTGAACAAGCTGCTATCCAATTGAATATTCCTTTTGTATCGGCTATTATGCAGTCGGTTTCAGGTCCGGAGCTGGCGATTGAGTTGGCACGCAATGGAGGTTTGTCGTTCATTTTCGGCTCACAACCTATCGAGAGCCAAGCCGAAATGGTGCGCAAGGTAAAGAAATTTAAGGCGGGATTTGTAGTGAGCGATTCCAACCTCACGCCCGAAGATACGTTGGCGGACGTGGTGGCATTGGTGAAGCGGACCGGGCATTCCACGATTGGCATTACAGAAGATGGCACGCCGAACGGTAAATTGCTCGGCATCGTCACCAGCCGCGATTATCGCGTGGAGAAGGATGCACCGGAGACGAAGGTGAAAACGTTCATGACTCCGTTCGAGAAACTTTTCGTCGGCGAATTGGGTATTACGCTCAAGGAAGCAAATCAGATTATTTGGGAACACAAGCTCAATACGCTGCCTATCATCGATAAGGAACAGCGTTTGCAATATATGGTCTTCCGTAAGGACTACGATTCGCATCACGAGAATCCGTATGAATTGTCGGGCAAAGACAAGACATTGCTCGTAGGTGCCGGTATCAATACGCGTGATTATAAGGAGCGTGTGCCGGCATTGGTCGAAGCGGGCGTGGATGTAGTCTGCATCGATTCGTCGGATGGTTATTCAGAATGGCAGAGCGATACGTTGCGTTGGATTCGTGGAACGTATGGCGATAAGTTGCTTGTGGGTGCCGGAAACGTAGTCGACCAAGAAGGATTCAATTATTTGGTGGAAGCGGGTGCCGACTTCATCAAGGTGGGTATCGGCGGTGGCTCCATCTGTATCACCCGTGAGCAGAAAGGAATTGGCCGCGGACAGGCTACGGCGTTGATCGACGTGGCTCGTGCACGCGACGAGCATTTTAAGAAGACCGGTATTTACGTGCCTATTTGTTCAGACGGTGGATTGGTGCACGATTACCAC
Source organism: uncultured Parabacteroides sp. (assembly GCA_944325335.1). Taxonomy (GTDB): domain Bacteria; phylum Bacteroidota; class Bacteroidia; order Bacteroidales; family Tannerellaceae; genus Parabacteroides. Next base: position 24,185 of record CALUZR010000010.1, read on the forward strand.
ATGGTATTGGCATTGGCCATGGGTGCGGACTTCCTGATGATGGGTCGCTATTTTGCTCGCTTCGACGAATCTCCTACGAAGAAGCTCAAGATTGGTAACAACTTTGTAAAAGAATATTGGGGCGAAGGTTCGAACCGTGCAAAGAACTGGCAACGCTATGACATGGGCGGCAACGAAGCCCTGAAGTTTGAAGAAGGCGTGGATAGTTATGTACCTTATGCAGGTAAGATGAAGGATAACCTTGTTTCGACGCTCTCGAAGATTAAAGCGACGATGTGTAGTTGTGGTGCTATTACAATCGAGCAGCTCCAAAAGACGGCTAAAATCACCCTGGTCTCTTCAACTTCCATTGTAGAAGGCGGAGCGCACGACGTGATCTTGAAGGAACAGAACTAAATTTTATACGATTTCTTTATATTGGTGTGTGGACCGATGCAGCTGAAAGTTGCATCGGTCTGTTTTTAAATCTCATTAAACACGGCACAGGCTTTCTCGACACTGGGCACTTGCTTGATGATGACAATGCGTTTGCCGTTTGTCTCTTTCAGGTTGCAATCGCGCGGATGCTTTTGCAAGTAAGCGAGCAGGCGATCGAACGCGGAGCTTTGGTAATAAGGGCTGTCGGGTGCGGAGACGAGGTAAAGGTTCATCTGTCCTTTCTTCAGTATCACCTTTTCGATACCCAATGCGCGTGCCATACGACGGAGACGGACAATGCGGATCAGCTCCATGCCTTCGTCCGGAATCTTTCCGAAACGGTCTTCGAGGCGGGCTATGAAGGCTTGGATATCTTCTTCGCGCTCCATGTTGTCTAACTCTCGATAGATGGAGATACGCTCAGAATCGTTTGGAATATAGGTGGGCGGGAAGCGGAGCTCGAGGTCGCTTTCGATGAAGGTCTCGCGTACGAAATCTTTCTCTTTCCCGTTGGCAAGGTCGGCGTAGAGGTCGGCAAACTCGTCGTTCTTCAGTTCATCCACGGCTTCTTCCAATATCTTTTGATACGCTTCATAGCCCAAATCGGCAATGAAACCACTTTGCTCGGCTCCCAGCATGTTGCCGGCTCCGCGGATGTCGAGGTCTTGCATGGCAATATGAATGCCGCTTCCCAGTTCCGAGAAGCTTTCGATGGCTTGCAATCGGCGGCGTGCCTCTTGGGTGAGCGAACTCAGTGGAGGCGAAAGGAGATAGCAGAACGCCTTGCGGTTGCTTCGTCCTACGCGGCCGCGAAGCTGGTGCAGGTCGGAGAGGCCAAACTGCTGCGCATTGTTAATAATAATGGTATTGGCATTGGGGACGTCGATGCCGCTCTCGACAATGCTCGTTGCCACCAGTACGTCGTATTCGTAGTTTACGAAATCGAGGATTTTCTTCTCCAGTTCGTCTGGATCCATTTGTCCGTGGGCGACACAGATGCGGGCGTCAGGCACTTCACGACGCACCAACGATTCTATCTCGTAGATATTCTGGATGCGGTTGTTGATGAAGAACACTTGCCCGTTGCGGCTCATCTCGAAGTTGATGGCCTCGCGGATAATATCTGGGTTGAAACGTTCCACTTCAGTCTGTACGGGATAACGATTTGACGGTGGCGTGGTGATGCTACTCAAGTCCCGCGCTCCCATGAGTGAGAATTGCAGCGTGCGTGGAATCGGCGTGGCGGTCATCGTCAGCGTGTCGACATTGGTTTTGAGCTGACGCAGTTTCTCTTTGACCGAGACGCCAAACTTCTGCTCTTCGTCGATGATGAGCAATCCCAAGTCCTTAAAGACAACGTCCTTGCTTACGAGCCGGTGCGTCCCGATGAGGATATTGACTTCGCCCTCTTTCGTATCTTTCAGGACGTGTTTGATTTGCGCTGTCGTACGGGCACGGCTGATATAGTCGATGCGGCAAGGGAAGTCCTTTAGGCGTTCTTTGAAGGTTTGGTAATGCTGGAAAGCGAGGACGGTAGTCGGGACGAGCACCGCCACTTGCTTGTTGTCCGAGACGGCTTTGAATGCCGCACGGATAGCGACTTCTGTCTTCCCGAATCCCACGTCGCCGCAGATAAGGCGATCCATCGGGCGTGGGCTCTCCATGTCGGCCTTCACTTCGGCGGTGGCTTTCATTTGGTCGGGCGTGTCTTCGTAGATAAAGCTGGCTTCCAATTCCTGTTGCATGAAGCTATCGGGACTGAAGGCGAAACCCTGTTCCTTCTTTCGCTTAGAATAGAGGAGGATGAGGTCGCGGGCAATGTCTTTCACCTTCTTCTTGGTCCGTTCCTTCATCTTCTCCCACGCGCCGGTGCCGAGTTTGCTCAGCTTGGGTGGCTCGCCGTTGTCTTTTCCTTTGTATTTAGAGAGTTTGTGGAGCGAATGGATGCTGACGAAGATCGCGTCGTTGTTCTGGTATGTGAGCTTGATAACCTCCTGTATCTTCCCGTTCACTTCCATCCGCACGAGGCCGCCAAATTGCCCGATGCCGTGGTCGATATGTACAATGTAATCACCCGGTGTGAATTGGTTCAGCTCCTTGAGCGAGAGGGTAATCTTCCCGCTCCGTGCCTTGTCGCTCTTGAGGCTGTATTTATGGAAGCGGTCGAAGAGCTGATGGTCGGTGAAGCAGCAGATTTTCAGTCCTGCGTCGGAGAATCCGGCATGGAGCGTGCGGTTCACGGCCGTGAAGGGGATCGTCTCGCCCCGATCCTCGAAGATGGCACGGATGCGGTCGGCTTGCTTTTCCACATCGCTTAATATATATAAGGTATAGCCTCCGTCCAAATATTGGTGGAAGGATTGGCTCACGAGGTCAAAGTTTTTATGGAAGATAGGTTGCGACTCAGTTTGGAAAGTGACTGTGGCATCGGGTGTCCCAGTGGAATGCGTCCCGAACTGCAATCGACGGAGGCGGAGCGCGCCGTGCAGGAAGTCGTCCCAGTTCACCAGCTTGGCGTGCATCTTATCGGCACTGGCAAAGGATTCTTCGTCGGCCACGACCGGCTCTTCTTCCCAAATCGCCCCGATGCGCTCGCGACACCAGTCGAGGTCGTGCACCGCCAGCAGCGTCTCTTCGGGTAGCGAATCGAGCAGGCAACCGCCTGAAGCGTTCTGTTTACTCACTTCCGAGATGATGTACACTTCTGTCAGTTTATCTTTCGAGAGCTGTGTCTCGACATCGAATGAACGGATAGTTTCTACCTCGTCGCCGAAGAAGTCGATACGGTATGGGTATTCATAGGAGAAGGAGAATACGTCGAGGATACTACCGCGGATAGCGTATTGCCCCGGCTCGTACACATAGTCCACCCGCTCGAATCCATACGAATCAAGTACGTCGGCTACGAAGATATTGTCCAGCCGGTTACCCACGGCGATATGTAGTGTATTTTCTTTTACGGTTTCTTGTGTCGCCACCTTTTCGGCGATGGCTTCAGGGTAAGAGACCAGCACAAAGTGGGCACTGGGCTGCTGTAGAATGCTGAGCGTCTCGGTACGAAGGATTTCGTTTGCCGCATCTACATGTCCGTATTTGATGTCGCGCCGATAAGCCGAGGGGAAGAAGTTCACCACCTCTTCGCCCAATAGTTGTTTCACGTCGTTGTAGAAATAGCCCGCCTCCTCGAGGTCGTTCAAGAGGCAGATAAAGTTCCCCGCGCCCTGTGCGAAGAGGGACGCCACCGTCATCGCCGCCGCCGAGCCGTTCAATCCTTTCATCCGAATGTTCCGGTCTGCGCCCTGCTGTATCAGGTGGTTCAGTGTCGCCACGTTAGGGTGCGAAGTATATAGCTGTAATAACTCTTTAATATCCACTGTCTATGTATTTGTTTTTCCGGCGCAAATATACAAAATAATACATTATCACCTATGGCATAGAGCCTTTATTCTATCCATTTACTTGTTTTGCAAAACGCTGCTATCGTGAAGTACTTCCAATATTACTCCGACCCCTTTCTGTACTTTGAGAACGACACTTTCGTCCTTTGCCAAGTATTTGCGGAGCTTAGTAATAAAAACATCAAGCGAACGGGAGGAATAAAAGTCGGCGGTTTGCCAAATAGCGGTCAGGATTTCTTCCCGGCTTACGATTTGTCCTATTTTCCGGCAAAGCATTTCGAGCACTTTCGCCTCTTTGGGCGTGAGCGATTGGCGTTCTTCGTCATAGAGAAGCAAGTTTTGAGAGGGAACAAAGGTATATTTCCCAAGCGTATAAGAGAGTTTCTCTTCCGTTCCAGGTACAACAGCGGATTGCTTCACCTTCAAGACGGCTTGAATATGGGCATCTAATTCTTCGGGCAGGAATGGTTTCTTGATGTAGAAGTCCGCGCCGGATTGATATCCATTGATGACATCGCGCGCCGTGGTCAGTCCGGTAATAAAGATAATCGCCACATTCGGATGATGTTCGCGGATATGGCGTACCATCGTCATGCCATCCATCACGGGCATCTCGACGTCCGACACGATCACGTCGAACTTCCCTCCGGCCAGTTTCTCCAATCCTTCTTTTCCATTCGCGGCGGCTTCCACCTCATAGCCGCCAATCATTTGCTCCAGACTACTCTTGAGAATGAAGCACAGGTTCTTATCGTCTTCTACCAATAGTACATGTGTCATACCTTTTCCTCCGTTAAGGGCAATGAGAGCGTGAACTCGCTATAAGCGCCCTCCACGCTATCGACCTCGACCGTCCCGTTCATTGCCGTGATTACCCGATATACATAATTTAATCCCAAGCCAAAGCCGGAGACCTTCTTACCCTTTTTATATTCTAATCCGCCCCGCTCGAACTTCTCGAAGATGCGCTTTTGTTGTTTGAGCGGAATGCCCCAGCCATTGTCCCATACCTTTATATAAACAACGCCTTTCCCTACTTCGGCCGACAAACGTATTTGCACCTCCTCATTCGAGTATTTCAGGGAATTATCGATTAGGTTACTTATGGCCTCTTTTAAGTATTCTTCATCTGCGAGGAAAGGAGGAAGCGAAGGACAAGAAACTTCAAACGTCACCTTCTTCTCCGCCTTGACCTTGAATTTCTTAACCAATTCGTCTAAGAGCTTCGGTAAATCCACCTCGCTCCTCACCAACTTCAAACGCGATTGCTCCAGTTTGGCGATGGTCAATATCTTTTCCGAAAGCGAAAGGAGATGCGCGCTCTCTTCATTTAAAATAGAGAAGTATTGCTTCCGCAGCTCCGGTTTATCATCCAAGATGCCGCTTTCGAGCGTATGCCCCGCCATCGAAATGGTACTGATCGGTGTTTTCATATCGTGAATCATCGCATAAGTAAAGTCCTGCCGGATGCGGGCTATCTTGTTTTGCTTGATAATAATCTGCACCTGCCGAACGATGCAGCCCGCCACGAAGAGAATCAACAACGCCGTAGCCACCAACATCACGCCCATCTGCTGGAACGCAATCCAATAGGGATTCACAATCACCGCCTGCACCGCCTTGGTATGTTCGTTGTCGAGAAAGACCAGCTTCGTCTGGACGGTGCGGAACGAAGGTGTTACTGGCACCGGTTCTTCTTGTTGAAGCACATTGCCCAACGAATCGACTACCTGACAAACTAACTCCGCGTGGTAATCCTCTTTCGCCAACGCTTCTGTAAAGAGCGAATCAAGCAACGGCAAAGAGACCGAAGTATGCGACAGCGAATCGGCATAATGATGAAGGGTAGTCGTCACGAAATCCAGCATCGCCTGTTCGTCCGATGATTCTTCCCAGCTGAAAGACTTCATCGCATCCACATGGTCATCCGCACTTTCTTTATATGCCTTCAAGCGCTCAATGGCCTCGTCGATTACCGCCTTCGGAAACAACCGGTTGCTCGCCTGCACCAATTGCGTCTCCACCAGCCGATAGGTATTCATCAGCCAGAGGCTTTGTATCGCCACGATAGCGACGAGGCCCAATGCCGTCAGTATTTTGATGTATTTTCCGGTCATGCAATCTGTTTTTCCGTCTGCAAAAGTATAAAATATTACTTTACGTTCATCCTATAACAATCCCTTAACAATCCGTCCCGTCATAACAATCATATAACAATTCGATAACAATTCGATAACCTATTTCCCAGAGAAAAGGTGGTTACTTTGCGACAGAAATAAAATAACAATAAACAGTAAACAGTAGAAGAAATGAGAACATTTATCTTAACATGTATCGCTCTCTTATGGATGGGGCATGTGAATGCGAATGCGCAATCTGCCGCCGATTCGGAATTGGCAGAAATGTTGAATAGCGGAGATATGCTTCGTCTGAATGCCCGTTATCCGCAGCTTAAAGATTCCTTACAAGTTCCTATGTTGGTTCGGCTTGCAGAGGCCAATTTATACACGAGCTTCAACCAATTGGACAAAGCAGAGGTAGCAATGGCGGACCTGTTTGCCCACCATCAGCAGGAGCTCGACGCGCAAACGCAAATCGGAATGTCTGCATTACGGGCAATGAATTTTCTGAATCTGGGGCAATATGCCGCAGGGGGCGAAATAGGTGAAGCTTTAGTATCCGCACTGAAGGAACAAGTCCCGTTCGAGCAACTGTATAGCCTCGTTTTCATTGAACGGATAGGGAAAGCGCTTGCCCATTATCCGGTTCCGTCCATCTCTCGCCCCGCCGCTACACAAAGCGTCCCGATGCGCATCGACTCGGTGGGGCGCGGGCAACATCTACTGATTCCAGTACAAGTCAACGGCATCACGCGGGAATTTATCTTCGACACGGGATGCTCTTTCGGTAATTTCGTGTCCGAAACGTATGCCCAAGAAGTCGGACTGGATATTGTATCCGATTCGATTCCGGTCTCCGGCACGCAAATCGGGTACGTGAAGCTGGGCGTGGCCGATTCGCTATGCGTCGGGAATATTGTGTACCATCACCCTGTGTTCCTTATCGCTCCGCCCAACGAAGCGATGGATTCGGTCTTTACCTTCGACGGAGTGCTGGGATACCACTTTATTCGCGATGCGAAAGAAATTATCCTCGACTTCGAGAACCGTTGCTTTACCTTTCCCGAAAAGCCAAGCGAGGAGGAAACGAATATGTATTTGTCCTCCAACACGCCCAAAGTGCGCATCTTTTACCAGCATCAACCCATCGATATCACGCTGGACAGTGGCAATGTAAAAAGCGACCTCGGGGCATGGTTCAAAGCACGTTTTCCGGAAACAATTCCACATGATGCCCAAGAGCAGCCGCTGAAAAGAGGAGGATTTGGCGGGATAGAATCTTTCACGGGTTATGCATTGCCTGAAATAACTTTCCAACTGGGTGCGACGCCTTTCATGCTTCGACAAGTGGAGGTGGTAAAAGAAACGGACAACCGGCTGGCTTCAGGCTCGTTAGGTGCAGATTTCTTGCAATCTTTCAAGCGGATAACGATCAGCTATGGGAAAATGTTCGTCAAAGGAGAGAGGTAAAACCCATAATCCCCCTAACAAAACTTCCAAAAGTCCCGACCTAAAACTTCAAAGGATGGGAGAAAATCTCTATCTTTAGGCTAAAGATACATATCTGCAGGTTAAAGATACATATCTTCAGCCTAAAGATATATATCTGCAACCTAAAGATAGAGAATATCTCGGATGTTTTCGATTTTTCCCAGGGCGAAGGCAAGTTTATGTCCGGTGAAATCGCTGGAAATGCCTGATGTAATAAAAATGTAATGCCTGTTTCATCTACCAGAAACATACAAGTTGTATCTTTGCAGTAGAAAATAGAAAGAATATAGTAACTGTTAAAGATAGATTCCGATGGTAAAACAAACACCGCGCATCTTGGTCGTAGACGACGAAGAGGACTTATGCGAAATCTTGAAATTCAATTTAGAAACAGAAGGTTACGAGGTTGATACGGCCTTCAGCGGCGAGGAAGCGCTCACGCTGGACTTGGCATCGTATGATTTGTTGCTGCTTGATGTCATGATGGGTGAAATCTCTGGTTTCAAGCTGGCCAGCATGCTTCGCAAAGAGGAAAAGACGGCCCATCTGCCCATTATTTTCCTTACCGCCAAGGACACGGAGAACGACATGCTGACGGGTTTTAACTTGGGGGCGGACGATTATATCTCGAAGCCGTTTTCGATCCGGCAGGTGCAAGCGCGTGTGAAGGCCGTATTGCGCCGGAGTTTGGAACAGAAAAAGAAACCGACAGAGAATGTTTTGCAATACAAGACGTTGCAACTCGATATCGAACGCATTAAGGCAACTATCGACGGCACCGAAATCGCGCTTACGAAAAAAGAGTTCGAGATTCTGAAGCTCTTGCTCGAGAATATCAACCATGTTTTCTCGCGCGAAGAAATATTGTCTCGCGTGTGGAAAGACGAAGTGTATGTACTGGACCGTACAATCGACGTCAACATTACCCGCTTGCGTAAAAAGATAGGAGAGTACGGGAAAAATATCGTAACCCGTTTGGGTTTTGGTTATTGCTTTGAGGGATAAGCGTTATGATGATGGCAAGGAGAATTGAAAAGGAGTTTCGCAACAGTCGCATTCCATTTAGCCAGCGGCTGTTCTGGTCTATATTTTTTATCTTTCTCGGTTTCACGGGGTGCCTGTTCTTGTTCCAATATCAACGGGAAAAGGAGTTCGCGCAAGAGAAATTGGATACAATCCTGAAAACGTACAATTACCAACTCCATTATCGTCTCCTCCACGAAGGCTCGCAACATGCCGACAGTATCATCAAGCAGTTCTTGGACGAAGTACCGCAACGGGATATCCGGGTGACTATCATTAGTCCCAAAGGCGAAGTCTTGTTCGATAATAGCGGGAATGATATCTATACGAACCATAACGACCGCTCGGAAGTCCAAAAGGCTCGCCACGCGCAGAAGAGCTTTTCCATTCGCGAGTCGAAGACTACAGGAAAACGTTACTTTTACTCCGCGTCCGACATCAACGATTATATCTACCGAATGGCGATACCCTACAACCCGTATGTGAAAGGAATCCTGTCCATCAACAAAGATTTTATTTACTTCATGACGTTGATGGTCGTGATCTTTTTCTTCGTCCTCTCTCGCTTTACGCTCAGCATCGGGCAAACGATTTCGAAATTGCGCGATTTTGCCAGCAATCTCCGAAACGTGAAGCAAGACGATGCCGAATATGTCTTTCCCAACGACGAACTGGGAGACATCTCCAAACAAATCGTCACACTCTATCATAAACAGCAAAAGGCTAAAAACGAACTTGCTACTGAGCGCGAGAAACTCATCAAGCATTTCCAATATTCGCGGGAGGGTTTTGCCATGTTCGCCGAAGACGGACGCGAAATCCTATCGAATATACTTTACATTCAGTTTGCCAATGTAATTTCGGACACGGAAATCCATGCGCCGGAGGAGGTAATAGATATTCCAGAGCTGCAACCCATCCGCCGCTTTCTGGAAACGTATCGGAATAAAGCGAATCGTCGTGTCTTGCGTGAAACGTGTACCATCGACAAAGGGGGAAAGATCTTCTTAGTCGAATGTATGATGTTCCTAAACAATAGCTACGAAATCTCCATCAACGATATCTCCCGACAGGAGGAAGAAAACCGCGTCAAACGCCAGCTGACGCAGAACGTAGCCCATGAACTGAAAACCCCCGTCAGTAGCATACAAGGCTATCTGGAGACAATCCTGAATACGCCGAACCTCCCGGAAGACAAACGGAACTTTTTCCTCGAACGTTGCTATTCGCAGAGCACGCGCTTGACCGGCCTCTTGCAAGACATTTCTGTCCTGAACCGCATGGACGAGGCGGGCGATCTCTTCGACCTTACCGACGTGGACCTTTACCAGCTGGTTCGCGAAATAGAACGGGAATGTACGCAGAAAATGGAAGAGAAGCGCATCACGTGCCTCGTCCATATTCCCCAGCCGGCCGTCATCCATGGGAATCATTCCCTCTTGTATTCTATTTTCCGGAACCTTTTCGACAATACTATCGCTTACGCCGGAGAAGGGGTGCAGATTTCGGTAAATTGCTACAAGGAAGACAACCGCTTTTTCTATTTCAGCTATTCCGACAATGGCATAGGTGTAGAAGAGCAACATATAAATCGTATTTTCGAACGTTTCTACCGCGTCGACAAGGGCCGCAGTCGGAAATTGGGCGGGACTGGCCTCGGGCTTTCTATCGTGAAAAACGCTGTCCTTTTCCATAAAGGCCAAATCTCTGCCAAGAGCACACCGGGCAAAGGAATTACTTTCCTCTTTACTTTGAAGAAGAAACTCTGAAGAGTTGCTGCTTTTTTCCATCCTTTTTATTACCTTTGCCGCTAATTGAAACGGATTAAGGTAAATTAAATTATACGAAGTCTTATGTTTGACAATCTGAGTGAACGTCTTGAACGTTCGTTTAAATTGCTGAAAGGTGAGGGTCGGATCACTGAAATCAACGTCGCAGAAACTCTGAAAGACGTGCGCCGCGCGCTCTTAGACGCGGATGTCAATTACAAGGTGGCCAAGACTTTCACCGACAAAGTGAAAGAAAAAGCCTTAGGGCAAAACGTGCTGACATCGGTGAAACCGAGCCAGTTGATGGTCAAAATCGTGCACGACGAGTTGGCAGAACTGATGGGTGGCACCGCTTCGGATTTGAAGCTGGAAAAACGTCCCGCCGTTATCCTAATGTCGGGCTTGCAAGGTTCTGGTAAAACCACTTTCTCGGGTAAATTGGCGAACATGCTGCGGTCTAAAAAGAACCGGAAACCGCTTCTCGTGGCGTGCGACGTCTATCGTCCAGCCGCCATCGAGCAGCTACGCGTATTGGGCGAGCAAATCGGTGTGCCGGTTTATCGTGAAGATGAAAATAAAAATCCCGTCGAAATCGCACAACATGCCATCGCGGAAGCAAAATCGAAAGGCCTCGATTTAGTTATTGTAGATACGGCCGGACGTCTGGCGGTCGACGAACAAATGATGCAAGAGATCGCGGCCATCAAATCCGCTATCCAGCCCGACGAGACCCTGTTCGTAGTCGATGCCATGACCGGACAAGATGCGGTGAACACGGCGAAGGAATTCAACGAACGCCTGGATTTTGACGGCGTCGTCCTGACAAAACTCGATGGCGATACACGTGGCGGAGCGGCGCTGTCTATCCGCACCGTTGTCGACAAGCCGATCAAGTTCGTCGGAACCGGGGAAAAGATGGATGCGCTTGATGTATTCCATCCAGAACGTATGGCGGATCGCATACTTGGCATGGGCGATATCGTTTCGCTGGTAGAGCGCGCGCAAGAACAGTATGACGAGGAAGAGGCCCGCCGCCTTCAAAAAAAGATTGCGAAGAACCAATTTGATTTTAACGATTTCATTGCGCAAATCCAACAGATCAAAAAAATGGGAAACCTCAAGGAACTCGCCTCAATGATTCCGGGCGTCGGCAAGGCCCTGAAAGATGTGGACATCGACGATAATGCCTTCAAAAGCATCGAAGCCATTATTTATTCGATGACGCCGGCCGAACGCACTAACCCCGGTATTTTGAACGGGTCACGCCGCCAGCGCATCGCAAAAGGTAGCGGTACCTCCATCCAGGAAGTGAACAAGCTCCTCAAGCAGTTCGACGAGACGCGTAAAATGATGCGCCTCCTCACAACTGCCAAGCCAGGCGCTCGGAAACTCCCGATGATGCCCCAATTCAAACGATAACTAATCCATAAAAAAGACAGAGACACGGGAACGCCAGGCGGACGAAATACTCCGGGGCTCCGTGCCTCTGTATTTTTTTATACAAATTCATAAACACCATGGACTATAAATTAATTGACGGAAAAGCGACCGCGGCTCAGATCAAGCAAGAGCTGGCGGCCGAAGTAGAAAAAATCAAGGCCGAGGGTGGGAAAATCCCTCACTTGGCGGCCATTTTGGTAGGACACGACGGCGGAAGCGAGACATACGTCGCCAATAAAGTGCGCACTTGCGAAGAAATCGGATTTAAGTCATCGCTCATCCGCTTCGAAGCCGACGTGACGGAGGAGGAGCTCCTGCGCAAAGTCGACGAGCTAAATAATAATCCAGACGTGGATGGATTCATTGTACAGCTCCCGCTTCCCAAACACATCTCCGAACAAAAAATCATCGAAGCCATTGATTATCGCAAGGATGTCGACGGTTTTCACCCGATAAATGTTGGCCGCATGTCCATCGGGTTGCCTTGCTTTGTTTCCGCAACTCCTGCGGGCATTATCGAACTTATTCGCCGCTACGGGATTGAAACTCAAGGGAAACATTGCGTCGTCCTGGGCCGCAGCAACATCGTGGGCAAGCCCATGGCGTCGCTCCTTATGCAGAAGGCTTATCCAGGCGATTGCACCGTCACCGTCTGCCACAGCCGCTCGACGAACCTCGCCGAAATGTGTCGGCAGGCAGATATCATTATCGTAGCCCTCGGCGTGCCTGAATTCCTCAAGGGCGATATGGTGAAGGAGGGGGCTGTCGTAATCGATGTCGGCACAACCCGCGTACCCGATGCGACACGCAAATCAGGTTTCCGGTTGAGCGGAGATGTAAAATTCGATGAAGTGGCGCCTAAATGCTCCTATATCAGCCCGGTACCGGGTGGGGTAGGTCCCATGACAATTATTTCGCTCATGCGGAATACCCTTTTGGCTGGCAAAAAGGCCATCTACGCTGAATAATTATTTCAAAGCTATCATACATTTTGTAAGGCACGGGGCTGCGACGGTTCCGTGCTTTTTTCATATCTGTTAGCCTGTCTTATGCTGATTTCAGCCTGAAAAAATAGCATTCTTATCACAATTTTGATTTTTCAACTCACTTTTTCACTTGCTTAATTGATAAAAAGTCTTACCTTTGTCTATGTCATTGGAAAGAGATAGTAGGAAATTTTTCTTTCCTGAAAAAGTTTTGGAGGAAAAGAAAATAATTTTCTTGTTCTGCAAAAATTTTGGGGGAAAAGAAAATTTTTTTCCTGTTCTGCAAAAATTTTGGAGGAAAAGAAAATAATTTTCTTGTTCTAAAAAATTTTTGGAGACAAAATAAATCTCTTTCCAGAGAAATAGATAAATGTGTATATTAAACTTAAAAAATGATTTGAATATGGAATTTACAGAAATCAATTTGGAATTTCCGTTTTATGCAGCGCGAAATCCAGAACACTACATTTTGAATTATAAAATTCTCAAAATAATTACACCTGAACTGGCTGAATTGCTTGGTATTACAGCATATCGTAATGATTATAAAAATAAATTTGATATCGAAAATAGTTGCTATATAAACGCACAGGGTTATCAAGCAACTAAAGATATTGTAGCATTAGACGATAAGCGAAAGAAGATCTTCCTTTATATATCGCAAATTGTGACAGCCGCTTGCAACAGTCCCGAAGAAGAAATGGCACAAGTCGGCGAACGAATGGCTTTCCTATTAAAACCGTACAAATATACCTATAATTATTCGTATGCAAAAGCAAGCGCGCTGATTTTAGATTTTTGCGACAAGATGCAAAATTCTGAATACGAGGCTGATTTGGAATATCTCAACTTAACTAAATTTATCACAATGCTGCAAGAAGCCAATGATGAATTTGATGCTATTTATGATGAACGCTCGAAACTTGAGCTACGTAATGCAAAGGCAGAGAGCATGAAAACAATCCGTCCGAAGGTAGATTCAGCATTCCTTGTGGTGGCAAAATTTATTAATGCTGCTTATTTAACTAATGAAGTCAAAGGAAAATCGGATGAGCTTGGACAGCAGCTAAAGACAGTCATCGAGAGTATTAACAGCTTGTTGCACAGACTGCAAAGCACGCTGTCCCGCGAAGGGGTCATTGGCAAAAATACGAAGTCGGAAAATGAGGTGACTGCCACTCCTGAAGAAACGGTAAAGCCCATAATTAAAGAGGTTTATCAAATAGAAGGCGGGGATCCTGAAAAGCCGAATGAAATCACTCGAAACCAAGACACGGCCATCGATGGAATTGGGATAAAATTGCTTAATTCGTCAGGGGATGCGCCAGGCGACATTATCCTCACTCCCGTTAACGCTGGACTCGATGAAAAGGTTAAGCCTGAAGCCATTAAGAAAAATACAGACACCCGAATCGAGTTTACCATGGTGCCAGATTTGGCGGAAGGGGAATATAAAATCCGCATTGAAACGTATTACAATGGGGAGGAAAATCCACCGCTCGAGGAACCCGTAATCATTGAGTACCCGCAAACTATCAGGCTGATTTAGTCAATATTATAGATGATATAGAGAAATGAATATCAATGAAATAGAAGCTTTTTTCAAGGAGAAAAGCAGCCAGTTGGAGGAGCAGATTACGCAGCTCAACCGTCAGATTCATATCATTGGTTCGCTGCGATTAGTGCTGGTCGTCCTGGCGGCGGTGGGTTTATATGTCTTTTGGTCGGAGGGGTGGATGGTCTGGCTGGCTATCTTGTTCCTTTGCGCGATTCCTTTCCTTTTTCTGATGGTTCGTCATAATCATTTGTTCTTTAAAAGGGCTTATAATGAGGAGAAAAGGAAACTGTGTGAGGAGGAATTGGCTGGATTATCAGGAAATTATAGTGTCTTCGATGGCGGAGAGGAAGAACGCAATGCCGACCATTCTTTCACACTCGATTTGGATATTTTCGGGGATAAATCCATTTTCCAGCTCGTGAATCGCACCGTTACCTCTCAAGGAAAGAAGCGGTTGGCGGAATGGTTTAAGAATCCCTTGGATGAGAAATCGGCTATCAAGGAACGGCAGGAAGCTATTCGTGAGTTAGCTGCTCGGAGCGACCTCTTTTTTCACTTCTATGCTTTAGGAAAGATGAAACAGGACGCGATGGCGGATACTTCACATATCGAGCGATTGGTGGAGGAACCTTCTGATTGCACTTCGGGATGCATTTGGAAGCTCTTCTTTTGGGTGGTCCCGATTGGGTGGCTTTTGCTCATTGTGGGGAATGTATTGGGCTCTATTCCTGAGATTTGGATAGGTCCGTATTTCATTGTCACCCTTGTCATCGCGTATATGAAGGCGAAAGAGGTGAATCTGCTTTACGCGTCGGTCGACAAGCTCGAACAGGCGCTGGCTACCTACGCAGAATTGATGCGATGCTTGGAAGAGAACCGCTTCGATGCCAAACTATTGCAGAAGACGCAAGCCGAGTTGATTCGCAACGAAAGAAAAGCTTCCTCCTCGCTACAGACCCTCTCACGTCATATACGTGCGCTGAACCAACGTTTCAGTCTGGCGGGTATCATCCTTAATGTGTTATTCCTGAGAGATATGCGTCATGCCTCAGCGTTAGAAAGGTGGAAGGAAAGGCATCGTGGGGATGTTCGTCGATGGATGCTGTCACTGGGCGAGATGGATGCTTGCTTCTCGGCAGGACAGTTTGCCTTTACGCATCCTGACTATATTTATCCTCATCTTGAGGAGACGTATTTTCAATTGAAAGGCAAGGGATTAGGTCATCCATTGCTGGAGCGCGATGTCTGTGTTCGGAATGATGTCGAGATACCTCATCACCCTTGGTTCCTCATCATCACGGGGGCGAATATGGCGGGGAAAAGTACCTACCTTCGCACGATTGGGGTGAATTATGTGATGGCGTGTGCAGGCTTGCCCGTCTTTGCGGAGGAACTGACGCTCTCTCCAGCGCATTTGGTGACGAGCTTACGCACTTCCGACTCGCTGGCTTCGAACGAATCTTATTTCTTTGCTGAACTTAAACGCTTGAAAATGATTATAGAACGTCTGCAGCGCGGGGAGCGTCTGTTCATCATTCTGGACGAAATCCTGAAGGGAACCAACTCGCTGGATAAGCAAAAAGGTTCGATGGCATTGATGCGGCAGTTAATCTCGCTTGGGAGTTGTGGAATCATTGCAACCCATGATTTAGTCTTGGGCACCTTGGCTCAGGAGTTCCCGCAAGAGGTCCGAAACCTCTGCTTCGAAGCTGACATTCAAGGAGATGAGCTCACCTTCTCCTACAAGTTGCGCGAAGGTGTAGCCCAAAACATGAATGCCTGCTTCCTGATGCAAAAGATGGGGATTACCGTTTCCCATACGTCGCCTTGATGGCAGGTAACTCCTTCTGAATGTCGGCAATACGTCGCGCATCGCTGGGGTGGGTGCTCATAAACTCAGGCGTTTTCCCTCCCGAGCCAGCCGACATCTTCTGCCAAAAGCCCACGGCCACGTCTGGATTATAGCCAGCTATCATCATGAGTATCAAGCCCATATAGTCCGCTTCGCTCTCGTGTTTGCGCGAGAATGGCAGCATCACGCCATATTGTGCGCCAATGCCATATACCGAGCTCGCCACGTTCTGCACCGCCGCACTCTTATTGGCTACGGCTGCACTGAGAATCTGCGCACCATATTGAGCTACAATCTGTTGGCTCAATCGCTCGTTGCTGTGTTTCGCCACCGCGTGTGCCACTTCGTGGCCTATCACCACTGCCAGTTCATCGTCGGAGCTCACGAGGTCCATCAGCCCCTCGTACACCACAATCTTCCCACCAGGCATACAGAAGGCATTTACTTGGCTGTCTTTCACGAGGTTAAATTCCCAAGCGAAGTTCTTTATCTCGTCCGCCATCCCATTGGCGCGCAGGTATTGTTCCGTGGCGGCGGCAATCTTCTTCCCGACGCGCGTCACCATCGAAGCCTCTGATCCAGAGGACGTTTTCTTCGCCGTCTTCATATAATCATTGTATTGCGTGAGGCTCGACGAGAGCACCTCCTGGTCGCTCACCAAGAGCAACTGTTTCCGACCCGTCAGTGGCACGCTACTGCATCCTGCCAGCAGCAGACATGCACAAAAAATAGACAAATACTTTTTCATACTCATTCCAATTTGATATACAAAGGTAGGAAAAATATGAACAAAGTGTATGTAATGGCACACAGATAACACAGATTTGACAGATGACCACTGATTTTTTATGGGCTTCGCACCCTTTATTGAAATGTAAATAAAAATAAAAATCTGCGGTCATCTGCGCTTTAATCTGCGTCATCTGCGTGCCGTAATACACACAAAGTGATGAATCTCAGAAAACATCATACTGTTTCTGTTACTTCTGTCACCGTGTCCTCTTCGACGTCGATACGTTCGAACTTCGTCTCGGTGCGTGCCGTCTGGATGCGCTTGCCTGGATAGAATTTCACGCGGGGCTTCTTGATGAGGGAGGTATTGAAGTCCTCCTTCGTGATGGTTCCCTTCGAGCCGATGGTCATACGGAAGTTACCCAGTTCGCCCATCTCGACGATACGTCCATTTTGTAAATTTTTACTAATCACCCACGCCATACGGTCGAGCGTTGCCTTCACGTCGGCAGAGGTGAGGGTAGAGCTCTCGGCGATGTCGTCGCAGAGTTCATCGAACGTCATATGGTCTGCTGCCGCTGCACGTGCGTACCAGAGTTTCGCGTCGGGACCAGCCCCTTCGCTCATGTCTTTTCCTTGGATCAAATCGTATTTTAATGCCATAATATTGAATGTTTTTATATAGTTATTATTCACTCTATAAATAGTTGTAAAATGAAGAATTTAGAATGAAGAATGAAGAATTTTTTTGGGGGATTCTGCTTTCGTGTGGTGACGGGTTACAGTGGTGACAGTAACAGTGCTATTTATTTCTTTTAACAGGTTGTGGGGATTGGCTGGGTGTTGGTGCTACGTGGCGTGTATATAATAATAATATAATATATAATAATATATATAATAATATATATACATAAATCATAATGGATTGCATCTTACCTCCACACCCGTTCGAAATCGGAGGCATCCCTTCGAAAAGAGAAAATATAGGTATTGTTACTGTCACTACTGTTACCTGTCACTTTTTTTCGTACCTTTGTATATAATTTAAATGTATATATATATGATAATAAATCTAGATGACCATTATTTTTATGGTGGTATTAGGGAACTAATTTACCGCAAGCGCAGGTACCTTTCGGAATTTTTTGAGGAAAGTCCGTTTTGGGAGGAGCTTGTTGATTGTCTTTGTGATGGTGTGATCCAATTTTCGAGTAAGGATGTATTGGATAAACTGAATTATATCCGATATTGTGGTGTAGTATTTCATTACAAGTATAAGCCTGCTTATGATTTTCTCCCTGCCGAAATGTTTGATCGTTTTTTTGAACATTTTTTAAGTGAAAACTTGGGGAGACACGGAGACGCAAGTAATTTTTTTATTGCGCTAAGAATGCTTCGTGCAAGTAGCCACGCTGATCCTGATTTTTTGGCATTTCTCGATGATTTTGAAAAGAATGATCGTTATTATAAATTTATAATCTACAAGGGGAAATTGGGCGGGGTCATTCCTCGTTCGGATCCTGATTTTGACAAGCTTTTTGCACAAAAATGGGACTTGGATTTCACGCCTTGTATCGAGAAACCAGAATATATGGTTGATTTTTACCATGCCTCTAAAGAAATCACGCAAAATTTCAACTTTGAAATCATGGAAAAAATGCTCTCTTTGTATGAATACAGATGGGAGCGCGCGTTGTGTTTTCGCTACATAGGTGAAGGCTTCTCAACTGGGATGGATAGATTTGATATATATGAGGAGAAGCTTGATAAAATCTTCGAGTTGGTGGCTACTCCACACAATAGAGAGTTAAAATTTGATTCGGAGAATGAAGCGATTCCCGCTCCTGCCATGCCTGCTACGAAAGCGCCTAAGAAGGAAATCCCTGAGATATTCCAAACGGACGAGGCAAAAGAAATGCTGGAGAAGCTGCGCCAAGCCAAATGGCTGGATGAAAAATACCAGCCTGTGGGTGGTTTGTCGAACGCCCAGAAAGGTTTAATCGCTGCGACTTTGCTTAAAAGGTTGGACAAATTCAATGTGAACACGCAGTGGCAGCTTGTATGCGAAGGGCTTTGGGGGATGCAAAAATACGACTCCATTCGCGTGGCATACAAGCAAGTGTATGGGGATAGATTAAAAAACCTTTCCAGACAAAACCAAGAGTTTTTTGAAAAAGTGGAAGAACTATTTGAAGACTGACATAAAGCTCCAAAACCTTAACTTTTTATTTTCCTTTCCTATTGATAATCAATCATTTTACTTTCTTTCCCTATATTACGTATGCTCTTACGTAGGCATACGTATAAGTTTTGTTTCTATATTTTAACTTATCTTTGCAATGTAATTCAGAACGGAACCCTTCGATGAAGGAAACAGTAATGGATTAACGTTCGTTCTTTGAAATGTTTACATTGTTTTCAAGATGGTTCTTCCTATATTACGTATACTCTTACGTAGGTATACGTATAGGTTTTGTTTCATATTTTATACTTATCTTTGCAATGTAATTCAGAAAGCGATTACGAAAGTGATCTTTGACAGGTTTACATTGAATCATATGTTCATTTTGTTTATATATGTTATTATTTAACAATCTCAAAACCATCACCCAGCGATGGAAAGAGATACGTTTTTCGTTTAATGAGTATTTATTAATACCATATATTATGAGGACAAATAATTTCAAATGTGTGAAGGAGTATCAAATTGAGCTCCTTCCCAAAAAAGATGGTAAGGGTGTCTTTAAGAAGAAAGGCATCGAGTTGGTAAGCTTAGATGGCGAATGGCACTTCAATGGGTATTTATTAGGTGGCTCGGCTACCCAATATACCGATTTGGAGGGCAAGATGTTCAAGGTGGAATGGGAGATCGTCCCCAGGTCTTACGAAAAAGAGAAGCAGGAAATCCCAACGAACGACATCCGAATCGAAAGCTTAAAACCCCTTACCGAGGCGGAGATCCAACAAGCGGAAGAGAAGCTGGTGACAGCCAGCTTTACCCAAAGGGAGTTGGACATCCTTAAGATGATAATTGGCGCTGAATTAGCGAAAGAAAAGGCAACCGATTTACCTTTCTAATAGCTGATTACTCTCAACCTTGCCCATTCGTGGCAAGGAACTAAGTTTATTTATTTTCACGGAAGGAAGTGACAGAAGGAACAGTAACAGGGATATATGAGTCGGCAAACATTATATATGGTGTTGCTGCCCTCTGCACTCCTTTCTTCTAACAAATTAAACAATTTAAAAGTTTAAATCATGGAGAAAAAAAGTTTTAATTATGTTATCTCTTATGTAGATAACGTAAAATGCACGAATGCTAAGGTGCTTACAGTTGATGTGTTTAATGTTTTGATTTCTTCTGAGGAAATCCATCAGACGTATAAGTCCATCGATTACTGGAACCAGCAATATGCGGACGAGAAGATTGACAAGAAGAAATATGAAGAGCAGTACAGACAAGCCAAAGGGCAGTTGCCAGCTGCGTTGATGCAAAGCGCTTGCATTGGCAAACGGGTAGATGCGAACTGTACGCCAAACGGGTTCATCATTATCGACATCGACCATATCGACAAGGACATCAAGCCTGCAGATAAATACCAGGAGATTTGGGAGAAACTGAAGGCAGCAGGTCTGGATTCGTATGTGGCATTGGTGCACACGACGCCTTCCTGGCACGGGTTGCGCTTCGTAGTCCTGGCACCAGACAATTTGCTGGAAGTGGATTGGGAAGATGAGCAGAAGGTAGCCGTTAAGCGTACCATCAAGCAAATACAGGCTTGGTGGGCAGACAAGATGGGCGTCGAACGAGACCCTGTGGTGTTCAATCCTTCGCGCCTCTCGTTCCTGCCCAAGGAAGAAAACATCCTCTATCGGAATGATGCGCTTCTCTTCCCAGCCAATCCAGCAGAAGTGCCTTCGATGGGTATCGTAAAGCTTCCTATCGTGGATTGGGAAGAGCCGAAGGTGATCGTGGTCGTATCCCAGCCTAAGGTGCAGCAACCTCCTGTGGAGGCGAAGAAAGGGACGTCGATTGACTTGGCTCGTGTGGAAAAGAACTTGGGTGTGAAGATTCAAGACATCGTAGCCCGTTATTGGGAAAAGACGGGTATACCCTATGAAGGTTCGCGCAACACACGCTTGGCCGACCTCGCAGCGCAAGTACGGTATGTGGTAGACTACAACACAGAGACTGTGACCGAGATCCTTCGCCACGCCCTCCCAGCCGATGTAGCTCCCCTGGAAGAGGCCGAATACCAATCCATCGCCCGCTCGATGTGCAAGCAGGAGCGGACGCCGATGTCTCACTTGATGCGGGAGATATTGGGCGAATTGAGTGCGGAGCAGCACAACGGGACAGCCTCGTTCATCTACTTCGCGGAAGAGATGCCCAAGCTGCCCAAGCGGTTGCCGAAGGTGTTGTACGAATGGTCGAAGGGAGCGCCAGATATGTTCCTTCCAGCCTTGTGCAATTCCTTCTTCCCAGCAGCAGCCATTTATTGTGTGGATTTGGAGTTTAAGTACTTGGTGGATGGATTCTATTACGAGCCCCATTTCTCAGAGCTTCGTCTGGGTCCCCAGAGCAATGGAAAGTCGAACATCGACAAGTTTGTCAAGACGCTTCATAAAGCTATCAGGGCGCAGGACAAGATAAGTCTGGAAAAGATAGCCGAATACCAAACCAAGCTCAAGAAGGGGGAAAAGGTGGAAGAACTCTTGGCGTTAGTACGTTATCTATCAACGAATACTACGATGGCTGCGCTCTTGCAGCAACTGATTTGGAACCAGCAGGTGGGGAATTACTCAGTGTTTGTCATGGGGAACGAGCTTTACCAGTTTTATCGGATGAGCGACAAGGATCCTTTTACCCTCTTCCGCTTGGCTTACGACCAGGGCGAGCTTTCAGCCAACCGTGCTACGCTGGATGCCGTACGGGGTGTGGTAGAGCATTTTAGAATGAATGTGCTTGTCTCGTCTACCATTACCGATGCGCAGACGTTCTTTCACGGGCATATACTGGATGGGACGCTTTCTCGTTTCTCTATCAGCTATTTGCCCAGACAAGAGTATGGCGTGCAACCGAAGCCATTCGATGCGGATATGCTTCGCACGTTGAACGAGCGGATGAAGCCCTATGTGGCTAATCTGGAGTCGACGCACGGTGCGATCCAATGCAAGGAAATCGACCGTATGACGCAACGGGTGTTGAATGAAGTATATACAGTATCGTCGTTGATTCGCAACGATGCGTTCGACGAGTTGCTTCGCCGCAGTGTGCAAATCGGCTTTATGAAGGCTTGCTTGCTTTACGCAGCGAATGGAATGAAGTGGGAGAAGGAAATCGAGGATTTCGTATTCTGGAGCGTACGTTCGGATATGTGGGCGAAGATGCGTTACTTCTCAGACGAGTATGAACAGGAGAGCAAACGCGTGAAGACCTGCAAGAAGGGACCGCAGAACCTCCTCCTCTTGCTCCCCAACCATTTCACGATGGAAGAAGCAGCCCGTGTGTTAAAGTCGCAAGGCAAAGACGAGAAGAAGGTGAGGAATATGCTCAAGACGTGGAAACATCGTCAGTTCATCGCCGAAGAGCGTGACAGTAGTGACAGTATCAGTTACTATAAACTGAAATACAATACTGGAGAATAAAGAAAGAGAGTGAAGAAAGAAGGCTCATCCCCAGACCTGGAGAGAAAAAGACAGGGACGGGGGTGGGCCTCTTTTTGTGGGTATGTATGTTTGTGGTTACAGTAGTGACAGTAACACCACCTATATTTCCTGAAATAAAAAAGGGAACACGCCTCTTTTGGGATGTTAAAGAGGGTGTCCCTTCTTGAAATGTGTCAAAATGATATTAGGGCAAACAATGAGAGATATCGGTTAATATTCTTCGTCGCAATAATAGCGGATCATACGTTCGATAGCACGCGAACAGGCTGGGCAGAAGGGGGCATAATCGCGCATCATACAATGGTCCATCGGGCGATAGATGCCTTTTGGGATGTAGCCTCCTCCTTCGAACACACCACATCGGTCTTGATGGGTTTCATCCACAGGGGTGGGGATGGGCGTACCTTCCTCGATGAGGTCTTTCCACTTCGATTCGAAATCGACCAAGGTGGTGATGTTCGGCTCCCAAGGCTCTTGCTTGAGGTTGTAGAAATCGTTGTAAGCCACCTCGGAAGAGAAGTATTCATCGGCCAATCCTGCGAAGCTGTGCCCAAACTCGTGGGTGAAGACGACAGGGGTGCGTTCGTTGTCTGCCGTACCACAGGCGTAGAAGTTGTACATACCGCCGCCGCCATACATATCGGTGTTGATCAGGATGAAGAGGGCATCGGTGGGGACGTTCCAAACGGCGTCGCGAATGGATTTCATATCGCGTGTCGTAAGGTAGCGGTCGATGCCAAAGGTATAGAAGCCGCTGTTCAATGCCGTCTGTTTGAAGATGCCTTTGCCTGAGAGGTCGGTACCTGAATCTTCAGACTCGATACCTACCGCCCATACGTTGAAGTCCTCTTGGTGGGCGGAGAAGGGAGGGGTGCGGAAGAGGGCTTCCATAAAGCGACGCGCATCGCTTACGAACTTCTCCTGTTCCTCCGCACGGTACCCTTCAGCGAGGAAGACCAAATCGACTTTGCGATTCGGTTCCCCGTTGTACAACAGTTTGGTGATATGATTGGATTTTAGTGCTCCACGGTCGATGAAGATGCTTTCAGGCGCGATGTCCATACGCAGCAGGGGATGGAATTGCATGTCGTCTCGGCTACGGGCTAAGAGTTCGAACGTGATGTCGCGCTTGGGGAAGGGGATGGAGATGCTGTTCGTCCACGATTGCGTCTCTGTCTTAGCTTGGTCGGTAGTGAGCCATTCCTCGAAGAGGGTATTAAATCCCTTGGAGTAAATCAGTTCGCCACTTGCTTTATCGTAGATGCGGACGTAATAGCCACCGTAATGGAACTCATCCACGAGATTAGAAAGTGGCCCTCCCCACGTAGGTTCTTCGCGCAATTGCTCGATGGCGGCACGTTGCCCTTCTGCATTTCCGCTCAGAGCGAAGTCGATGCGCAGGCTCTTCTTCTCGAAGAAAGTATCGAATCGGCTTTGGGCTATGCCTGTCATACACAGCAGCGTAGCCGTAGCCATCAGTAGTATTTTACGTATCATTTGCTTTCTTTTATGCTTTAAATCTGCTAAAATTTTGACAAATGTAAGGAAAAAAAAGAGAACCCCCAACCTTTTTAGCAGAAAGTTGTGGAAAAATGTTTCGAGGGAGGGGGAGGAGGCTATCCTTTATACATATTATATATGCTCTCGCTCATCTGTTTGTAAAGCGCTTGCAGGGAGGGATTGCCTTCGAGCATCTGGAGATGTTTGTAGATGATGTTCGTATCGAACCGTATGGCAGGCCCTGTTTGTGCCTCACGAGGCGAGAGATGGGAGAGCTTCGCCGTGGTCTCCTGGATGAGGGGAAGCAGGTATTCGAACGACAATCCTTTCGCTTCCAATAGATTGGCAGAGAGGGCATAGAGATGGTTCGCGAAGTTGCACGCAAAGACGGCTGCCAGGTGGAGCGTACGCCGTTGCGTGGAATCGAGCCTATGTACTTGGTGGGAGAGGCTCGTGGCTAATGCTTCCAGCGTAGGCAAGTCCTCTTCAGCATGGCATTCGAGGAAGAGGGGCACATCGCAGAGCGGGATATACCGTCCCTTCGAGAAGGTCTGCAAGGGATAAAGCACCCCGTATCGATTCGTACGTGAAGTGAAGACATCCATCGGCATACTGCCTGAGGTATGTACCCACATCCCCTCGTTCGTAGGGATTTGGGCGACGACCGCTTCGAGTGCCGCATCTTTTACAGCGAAGAGGTAGAGGTCTGCATCCTGCCTGACGAGCTTGCTATCGGAAATGGCTTCGCAACCCACTTGCCTTGCCAGCTCTTCTGCATGGGTTTTATTAGGGCTATATACCTGTAGGATTGTGTATTGCGAGGATACTTCGTCCCGTTCCTTGATATTGCGGGCGAAGGCAGTGGCTACGTTTCCCGAACCGATGAGGACTATCTTCTTCATACTTCTTGCGTGTTAGGAAGTTGATATTCGCCTATATGTACCTTTTCCCAAGGGAGTTGCGATTCGTCGAGGGGTGAATTGGCGCGCGCCTTATGCCCAAAGCCGATGATGGAGAGCACTTCAAGCTGGTAGGGGATGTGGAGGAGCGCGCGTACGTGTTGCGCTGCGTCCTGTTCTTCAGCGTCTTGACGGTTCCGTATCTGGCACCAGCAGCTTCCCAACCCCAAGTCTTCTGCCTGGAGCTGCATATAGATGGAGGCGATAGAAGCATCCTCAATCCAGACATCGCTTTCCATTACGTTGGCCACGACAACGACAGCCAATGCGCATCCCGCAAGGAAACCAGCCCCGTGAGGCTTACACGTCGCGAGCTGTTCGAGCATCTTTTTATCTTCTACGACAATGAATTGGCACGGACGCTTGTTCTTCGACGAGGGAGCCATCAAGGCCGCCTTCAGGATTGATGCCGTCTGTTCGGGGGTGAGGAGCTCTTCCGTAAACCGCCTTGTGCTCCTTCTGCATTGGATTAATGTAGAGAAATTCTTCATTTTTTGCTGTTAATTATTAAAGTTATAGAATAATACCCTCTGATTATTACTCATGATGATAAGGTTCCCCATTCAAGATCGTCATCGCACGATAGATTTGCTCGATAAAGAGGAGGCGAATCATTTGGTGGGAGAAGGTCATTTGGCTGAGCGACAGCTTCTCGTTCGCGATTTTATAGAGGGCTTCGCTGAACCCGTATGGTCCACCGATGATGAACACCAACCGACGCGAAACGCTCCCCATCTTCTTCTCCAGGTAACTTGCGAATTGCTTGGAGGTCATTTCTTTCCCCCGTTCGTCGAGGAGGACGATATAATCGCCCGCTTGCAAGGCTTTGAGGAGCATTTCCCCCTCGCGTTCCTTTTGTTGGCTCTCGCTCAAGCTTTTCGCATTCTTGATGTCTGGAATCACTTGCATCTCGAAGGGCACGTAATGCGTCAACCGCTGGCGGTATTCGTCGATGGCTTCCGCAAAATAGCGCGCATCCGTTTTGCCAATCATCAGTAGGGCTATTTTCATTTCTTTTGCTTGTTTTGATGGATTTGTGTGGGCAAAGGTACTATTTTTATGGTTAGAAAGTCGTATCTTTGCACCGATATTTTTGTAAATAACTCATTAGAAATAGTGTAAATCATGAATGTACAAGAGACAAAAGAGCAATTGATAGACGAACTGATTCGCTTGGCGTTTGCGGAAGATATTGGAGATGGCGACCATACGACGCTTTGCTGCATCCCTGCCTCAGAGATGGGCAAGAGCCAGCTGATCGTGAAAGAGGATGGCGTATTGGCAGGTGTCGATATGGCACGCCGCATCTTCCACGCCTTCGACCCAACGTTGAAGATGACCACTTTCATCGAAGACGGGGCAGAGGTAAAGAAGGGTGACATCGCCTTTGTCGTAGAGGGCAAGGTGCAATCCCTCCTCCAGACGGAACGCCTGATGCTGAACGTTATGCAACGTATGAGCGGTATCGCGACGATGACACGGCGATACGTCAAGGCGTTGGAGGGGACGAAGACACGCGTACTCGATACCCGCAAGACGACTCCTGGTATGCGCATCATGGAAAAGGAAGCTGTCCGCATCGGTGGAGGTGTGAACCATCGCATTGGCCTCTTCGATATGATTCTCTTGAAAGACAATCACGTAGACTTCGCAGGCGGTATCCGTTCGGCCATCGAGCGTTGCCATCAATATTTGAAAGAGAAGGGCAAGGATTTGAAGATAGAAATCGAGGTGCGCAACTTCGATGAAATCCGCCAAGTGCTCGAGATTGGAGGCGTCGACCGTGTGATGTTCGACAACTTTACACCTGAAGATACGAAGAAAGCCGTAGAGATGATTGGCGGACGGTTCGAAACGGAATCCTCGGGTGGCATCACGTTCGATACCCTTCGCGACTATGCTGCGAGTGGCGTCGACTTTATCTCGGTAGGTGCCCTCACGCACTCTGTCAAAGGATTGGATATGAGTTTTAAGGCAGTCGAATAAGCAGTGAATCGGTATTTTATTTATTTGGCTTACAACGGGGCGTCGTTTTGCGGGTGGCAATACCAGCCGAACGGCGCCTCTGTGCAGCAATGCATTGAGAATGCGCTTTCGACCATCCTCCGCAAGCCGATCAGCATCGTAGGGGCAGGGCGGACGGATGCAGGTGTGCATGCCACGGAGATGGTGGCCCATTTCGAGGTGGAAATTCCCCTATATAATTTCGAATATTTATGCCTGAAATTGAATCGGTTTTTACCTAAAGATATTTGCATTCATCGTATTATTCCTGTGGCTGAAGGGGCGCACGCCCGTTTCCATGCCCTCTCGCGCAAATACCAATACCACCTTTCGCTCGTGAAAGACCCTTTCCGCCACGAGCTGCACTACTATTATCCCGTACCGTTGGATTTCGACCTGATGAACCAAGCGTGTGAAATCCTTTTCGATTACAACGATTACACGAGTTTCAGCAAGTTGCATTCGGATGCGAAGACGAACATTTGCCATCTCTACGAGGCGCATTGGAAGCAAGAGGGGAGCGAATGGGTGTTTACGATTTGCGCTGACCGTTTCCTGAGGAATATGGTGCGGGCAGTGGTCGGTACGCTTATCGAAGTGGGACGTGGGAAACTGACACTCGAAGGTTTTCGGAAGGTCATCGAGGCGAAGGATCGAGGAGCGGCAGGTACATCTGTCCCAGGACAAGGGCTTTACCTGGTCGAAGTCACCTATCCAGAGGATGTCTTCATCGTGAAAAAGGAGGGGAAATAACGGCGTATGTGGGTTGTATTCGCATTCTTGTCCGCTTTCCTCTTGGGGTGCTATGAGGTGAACAAGAAGATGTCGCTCACGGGCAATGCCGTCATCCCTGTATTGTTCTTGAATACGTTGGTGAGCAGCCTCCTGTTCTTGCCCTTCATTGTGCTTTCGTATGCGACGGATTGGCTGGATGGGACGCTCTTCTACCTTCCACGTGTCTCGTGGGAGGTACACGCAGCGGTCTTTCTTAAGGCGGTTATTGTCCTCTCTTCGTGGATATTCGGCTATTTTGCCCTGAAGCATTTGCCGCTCACCATTTCAGGTCCGATTAAGGCGACGCAACCCGTCCTGACGCTTGTTGGGGCGATGCTCCTCTTTGGCGAGCGGCTGAATGTGTACCAGTGGATTGGCGTAGGTTTTGCCATTGCTTCCTTCTATCTCCTTTCCGCTTCAGGACGGAAAGAGGGGATACGCTTTACGCACGACAAGTGGATTTATTTCACCATCCTGTCTGTCTTGTTGGGTTCATTGAGTGGCTTGTATGACAAGTACTTGATGCGCGATTTGGACGTGATGACCGTCCAGGTATGGTTCAACCTGTACCAATGCGCGATGATGCTTGTCGTCTTGCTGGGACTCTGGTATCCAAGGCGGAAGCATACGACGCCCTTTGTGTGGCGATGGAATATCCTCTTCATTTCGCTCTTTCTCTGTGTGGCCGATTGGATTTATTTCTACGCATTGAGTGACCCTGATTCGATGATTTCAATCGTTTCGATGATTCGCCGAAGCAATGTTTTGGTTACCTTTGCAGCGGGAGCTTTGTTCTTCCACGAGAAGAACCTGCAGAGCAAGGCTATCGACCTCCTGTTGGTGCTAATTGGTATGGTTTTCTTGTATTTAGGCACAAGATGATAGTATTGATAATTGAAAAATGAAAGTAAAAATGAAAAAGATAATAACAGCAATCTGTTTGGCTGCTTGCTCGCTCTCTTTGCAAGCGCAGAATATGGCCGAAGTTTTCATCGCGATGCCCAACGAGTATCTTCCCCAGCTGGAGGATGCATGGCGGAAAGACTTGGTCGACCTCTATCGCTCGGGCGAGAAAGCACGGCTGAAGAACGATATGGGGGGGACTTCCGAACTCGTGAAATTGACGGAGGATTACCTCCTCTTGCAATCGACCGAACGTACAACGGTCGAGATGAAGTTGCTCCCATTGGTGAATAATACGTTTGTTGTCTGCCGTATCGTCACCCTCGAAGGTCCTGTAAAAGATAGCCGTGTGACCTTCTTTTCGCCCGAATGGGAACCACTCAACTCGGAAGACCTATGGACGCCTGTACGGGCAGATTGGTTCATCCGTACCGATGGCGATACGCTCTCTGTAAGTTATGGAGAGGCTATTTCCCAGCTTGATATGGATCTTTTCCACTATCAATTGAATCCAGACGATTATACCCTTACGCAAATCTATACCACACCCCTTTATACTGATCGCGAGACGCAAAAGAAGCTCAAACGTTTCCTCAAAGACTCGCCCAAAGTGTATACCTGGACGAAAACCTATTTTAAATGAAGTATTTGCTAAGGAAATAAAAACGGAATGGAGAAAGAAGGAACAATATTGATAGTGGATGATAATAGAGCGTTGTTGGCGGCTGCCAAGATGCTCTTGAAGAATGTGTTTGAGGAAGTGTTTACGTTGTCTTCTCCCAAAAAGTTGCTACAGACGCTCTCGGAACGAGAGGTGGATGTAGTGCTTTTGGATATGAATTTCGAGGCGGGACTCAACACAGGCAATGAGGGGCTTTATTGGCTTCACCAGATTAAGGAACGCCATCCAGAGGTGCAAGTGGTCCTCTTTACCGCCTATGCCGACATTGATTTGGCAGTACGTGGAATGAAAGAGGGTGCCAACAACTTTATAGTGAAGCCTTACGACAATGATAAGCTCGTCGAGACCTTACGGGCTGCCTATTCGCAAAAGCGGGTAGGCGAGGGGAACGCAGGGGAAATGCCTCAGACGGGGAATATGTATTGGGGTGAATCTCAAGCGATGATGCGCCTTCACCAACTAATCGAGAAAGTGGCTACGACGGACGCAAACGTGCTCATCACTGGCGAGAATGGGACAGGAAAAGAGATGCTGGCACGCGAAATACACGCCCTCTCGAAGCGGAAACGTGCAGCAATGATACCTGTCGATATGGGTGCCATCACGGAGACGCTTTTTGAGAGTGAGCTGTTTGGTTACGTCAAAGGGGCATTTACCGATGCCCGCACGGATAGGGCTGGCAAGTTTGAGGCAGCCAACAACGGGACGTTGTTTCTCGATGAGATCGGGAACCTGTCTTATCATTTGCAAGCCAAGTTGCTAACGGCGTTGCAAAGACGAAGCATTGTTCGCGTGGGGAGCAACACGCCTATTCCGATTAACATCCGATTAATTTGCGCAACGAACCGCAATTTGCAGGAAATGGTTGCCAAAGAAGAGTTTCGCGAAGACCTTCTCTATCGTATTAACACGATTCATGTCGAGATTCCGCCTCTTCGCGAACGAAAAGAAGATATTGTGCCATTGGCTCAGCGGTTTCTACATAAATATGGTGCGTTATATCAGAAACCTGGACTTCAGTTCAGCGAAGCAGCGGAAAGGCTCCTTGAATCCCAACCTTGGCTCGGCAACATTCGCGAATTAGAACACGCTATCGAGAAAGCTGTAATTATTTGTGATGACGATACGGTGGATACATTCTATTTTGAATTTCCCAAACAACAGCTTGCCAAGGCGGACGAATCAGTCAAAACGGAAGTCCCGTTTCAGACTTTGGAAGAAATGGAATATAAAATGATCCGTGCGGCGATGGAACAGCATGAAGGTAATTTGTCGTTGGTGGCAAACCAGTTGGGAATATCTCGGCAAACGCTTTATAATAAATTGAAGCGATATGGGCTTTAAACGTTTTTCCCATAGTTTGACGTGGCAGCTTGTGTTGCTTGTAGCGGTGAGTGGGGGAAGTGTATGGGCGGTTTCCTATATTGAATGGTCTGTTCTTCCCTTTGCCTTATTGAGCGTGGGGTATCTGATCTTTCGCATTCGCAAATTATACAAACTGAACGCGCAAAAGGTAGCCTTCATGTTTGATGCGATCAATAACAACGACTATGCCTTCAAGTATACAACGGATGGCTATTCGGAAGACGACAAATTAGTGCTTAATTCGATGAATCGAATTACTCAAATCCTGTTCCAGGCTAAAGCTGAGTCGGTACAACGGGAGAAATATTACGAGCTGATTATGAATTCGGTGAAGACTGGAATTATCGTGATAGACGATAAAGGGAACATTTGCCAATGCAACACGGCGGCATTGCATCTGTTGGGTATCTCTATTTTTACCCACGTGAAGCAGTTGAACCGAATAGATGAAGCATTAGCACATCTAATTGAGAACATACAGCCAGGAGAAAAACAGCAAATCTCCTTTATGCACGAACGGGGTGCAGTCAATCTTTCTTTACGCGTTTCGGAAATGCAGTTACGCGACAAGCATGTACGCATTATAGTCTTGAATGAAATCAACGATGAAATGGATGAAAAGGAAATTGAATCGTGGATTCGCCTGACCCGTGTGCTTACGCATGAGATTATGAATTCCGTCGCGCCGATCACTTCCCTTAGTGATACGCTCCTCGCAATGCCAGAGGAGGAAATGAACGGCGATGTGCGGGAAGGTTTGGAAGTGATTCGTACGACAGGCAAAGGGCTTATATCTTTTGTCGAATCCTATCGGAAATTCACGCATATTCCTACGCCGCAACCCACGCTTTTTTACATAAACTCATTTCTCGAGCGAATCATCCGCTTGGCCTGCATGCATCATCCTTGCCCACATATTACGTTCTATCGAGAGATTCAGCCAGACGATTTGATACTTCATGCAGACGAGAATCTGATCACCCAGGTCTTGCTCAACCTCTTGAAGAATGCGATTCAAGCCATCGGGCCTGTACAATCTGACGCGTGGATACGCATTCATGCTTACTGCGACGAGGAGGAACAAGTTATCCTCGAAGTGAGTAACAACGGCCCTGTTATTCCTCCTGATGAGGTCGACCATATTTTCGTCCCCTTCTTCACCACGAAAGAGAAAGGAAGCGGAATCGGGTTGTCAATTTCGCGTCAAATCATGCGGATCTCAGGAGGAAGTTTGACGCTCAAGACTGGCCCTTCGATACAATACACCACTTTCGTCCTAACCTTTCCAGGATAAAAAGGAACAAATTACAAAATTTCCCTGTTATCAATAACGAATAAGTAAACGACATTCCAGATATGAAGTTATTAGACAAACTTAAAATGAACCACCATCCGCATTCGGCGGCTTTGGATTTGCTCAAATACATTGGGCCGGGATTACTCGTGACGGTCGGATTTATCGATCCAGGCAACTGGGCAACTAACTTGGCCGCCGGTTCCGAGTTTGGATATGCATTGCTTTGGGTGGTGACCTTTTCCTCTATCATGTTGATTATTATTCAGCATAACGTGGCCCATTTGGGGATCGTGACAGGGTTGTGCCTGTCTGAGGCAACGACGCGATATCTACCGAAGAAGCTCAGTCGGCCTATCCTCTTCTCTGCCATGCTTGCCAGCATCTCCACGTCACTTGCCGAGATCTTGGGTGGAGTCATTGCCTTGAAGATGCTTTTTGGTATACCGATAGAAGTAGGGGCGGTGATTGTGACGTTAGCTTGTTTTATCATGTTATTATCTAATACATATAGTAAAATAGAGCGTTGGATCATCATGTTTGTCTCTATCATCGGGTTGTCATTTCTCTACGAGTTGGCATTGGTCGAGGTGGACTGGTCGGCGGCTGCATCCGGCTGGATCAAGCCTACGTTTCCCGAGGGTTCACTTTTGGTGGTGATGAGCGTACTCGGTGCCGTGGTGATGCCACATAATTTGTTCTTGCACTCGGAGGTGATTCAAAGCCGCAATTGGAACTTGGAGAATGAATCCATCATCAAAAAGCAGCTGAAATATGAATTCTACGATACCTTGCTCTCGATGGTGATCGGGTGGGGAATAAACTCGGCCATGATAATCCTGGCGGCCTCCACTTTTTTTCGCGAGAGGATTCCCGTATCCGAGTTGGACCAGGCGCAAGCTCTCTTGGTGCCGTTGGTAGGGAATAATGCGGGAGTTATTTTTGCCGCGGCGTTGTTATTGGCGGGTATATCGTCCACGATAACTTCCGGCATCGCGGGCGCTTCCATTTTTGCAGGTATCTTTGGTGAGGCTTATCATCATAAGGATTTGCATTCACGGTTAGGAGTTGTTTGTTCTTATTTGCCCGCTCTTTTGTTGATATTCTTGATTGGGGATCCTTTTCAGGGGCTTATTCTGTCGCAAATGGTTTTAAGCATTCAACTTCCGATTACTATTTTTACGCAAGTCTATTTAACTTCGAGTCCGAAGGTCATGGGAAAATATGCCAACAGCCGTTCCACGAAAGGAATACTCCTCGTCTTGGGCACCGTAGTTACGCTACTCAACTTCGCACTCTTAGTCGAAGTCGTCCTATAAAATAAACCCTTTTACATTTTGTTATTATGTATCAAATACGTATTGAACCCCGCACGTTGCACTTCAAGCAACCAGCAGGCACCTCGCGCGGCGTCTATACCACGCGCAGGGTATGGTATTTACATTTAACCTCTGATTCGCAGCCCAGGCGGGAGGGCATCGGCGAATGTGCGCCGCTTCCGAATCTGAGCTGTGATGACCTCCCCCATTATGAACAGCTTCTCTCGAGCCTTTGTCAGGAAGCCGCACAATCTGGAATCGATTATGAGCGGTTACGTCCGTATCCATCCATTCTCTTCGGGCTTGAAACGGCCTTTCGTCACTTCGAGCGCGGGACTGCATCGCTATGGGATACCCCTTTTTCACGAGGAGAACAGGGCATCCCCATCAATGGATTAATCTGGATGGGAAGCTACACGCAGATGTTGTCGCAAATCGAGGCCAAGATGCAGGCCGGCTTCCGTTGCATCAAGTTGAAAATAGGGGCTATTCATTTCGAGGAGGAGCTGTCTCTCCTCAAAATGATCCGCCGCCATTTCTCCGCTAAAGAGATCGAGCTCCGCGTAGATGCCAACGGTGCCTTTTCACCTGCTGAAGCACTCGAGAAGCTCCAGCGTTTGTCCGAACTCGATTTGCATTCCATTGAGCAGCCCATCCGGGCAGGGCAGTGGGATTCCATGGCGCGTCTGTCGCAGCTTTCTCCGTTGCCGATCGCGTTGGATGAGGAATTGATTGGGGTTCATTCCATGAGTCGCAAAAAGGAATTGCTGGAAACGATCCATCCGCAATATATAATCCTAAAGCCGTCGCTTCACGGGGGACTCTGGGGATCGCAAGAATGGATTGCGGCAGCTTCGCAGTTAGGTATTGGATGGTGGATCACTTCTGCGCTCGAATCGAATATCGGTCTGAACGCAATCGCCCAATGGTGCGCGACGCTGCAGAACCCGCTACCACAAGGATTAGGCACCGGAGCGTTATTCACTGACAACATTCCGATGCCTCTCGAAGTCCGCGGCGATGAACTTTGGGTCATTGCCTGACCTCCCTTTTTTACTTCACCGCTATCACCTCTATTTCCACCAGGCCGTTCTTCGGTAACGTCTTTACGGCGACCGCGGAACGGGCTGGGAAATCTCCGCTGAACTGTGCCGCATACACTTCATTCACCGCGGCAAAATCCGCCATGTCTGCTAAGTACACGGTCGTCTTCACTACATTTTCCATCGTATATCCCGCTTCCGCTAAGATCGCCTGGATGTTTCGGAACGACTGTTCCGCCTGCGCTTTGACGCCGCCCGGGGCGAAGTCGCCTGTCTCTGGGTCTAATCCGAGTTGCCCTGAGGCAAATAGCATATTTCCCACTTCAATGGCCTGGCTATACGGTCCGATAGCGGCAGGAGCCTGCTTCGTTGCAATTACTTTCTTCATTGTTTTTACTCTTTATATGATTCATTTATATGATTGCGTTCTTGCATCCGCTGGCGGACGACCTCATAAATCAAGATGGAAGCTGCCACCGAGACATTCAGGGAGCCAATCGTCCCGAACTGGGGAATCTTCACCATCGCATCGCATATCCGCAAGTTCTCGTAGGATACGCCCGTGTCTTCCGCGCCCATGACGAGGGCCGTCGGTCCTGCATAGCTTACATCTGTGTAGTTTTCAGCTGATTTCTCAGATGCGGCATATACGCGTACCCCGCTTTGCTGGAGAAACCGAATCGCGCTGTTAATGCTTTTCTCTTTGCAGACCGGAATCACATGCAGCGCGCCGGCCGATGTCTTAATGGCATCCGCATTCACGCTTGCGCTGCCTTTGGCGGGGATTACGATCGCGTCGACACCGGCGCATTCGCATGTGCGGGCAATCGCTCCGAAGTTCCTCACATCCGTCACGCCATCAAGTAGGACGATGAACGGGTCGCGCCCTTCTTCATAAATAGAAGGTAGGATGTCTTCAAGGTGCTGGTAAATCACGGCGGACATGAATGCAATCACTCCTTGGTGATTCTTCCTTGTATAGCGGTCGAGTCGCTCGCTGGGGACACGCTGCACTTGTATCATCCGTTCGCGCGCCAGCTCTAAGAGTTCTTTCGCTAATTCGCCTTGCAAATCGCGCCTTACTAAGACCTTGTCTATTTCTTTTTCTGCTTGGATGGCCTCTATGACAGCCCGAATCCCAAACACCATTTCACTTTCTTTCATAACTTCTTCTTCTTTCTATCTCGCAAAGATACATATTTATAGTATGCCATCCAAATCCAGATAGGCAAATTGCATTTCATCATTCAAGTGGAAGATCAAACGGTTATTCTCCTCGTCGTAACAGAAGTCTTTGATATCGAAGTGGGTTTCCAACGTCTTGATATAGTTCCCATCCAAGTCGAATACGATTAGTTTCGTCTCAGGCGTATAGATGATGTTCCCCTTGTCGATCCGATACCTTATGTCCGCCAGGTATTTGGAGATGATTTTATCTTTCGCAAACAAAACTTTCCCTTCGAAATAGCCCTTGTTGCCTTTCTCTGAGAGATCCCACTTCTTTCCATACGCGTTGCAAACCAATTCGCCCTCCAACGTGCATACGGTCAAGAGGTCGTGGTACCAGTATCCTTCCACATACCGGTTATTTTCTGTCGATGCCGCAAAGTTTGTCCGCTTCCGGCTGATTTCCGGGTGCCCCTCATACGGAAAGAACTTCCGCTCGTTCGTGGTCATATTCCATTTGGCCACCATCGGCTTATAATCATTGTAGTTCAACACGTGCAAGATTTGCGCATACGAGAGCGTATCATTGACATAGGCAATCCTGATTGGAAACTCGCCCGGATCGATATCCGCCTTCTTCGTGGGAAGATAATCCGGGTTTTCCAGCACACTGTCTATGGAAAAACAAAACACGGCTTGTTTTCCATGGTCGAATACATAAAATTCCCTTTTCGTTTCATTCGGGATGAGCTCACCGATATTGGCAATCTCACCGGGCCCTTGTCCTTTTATCCCTGTGCTGGCCAAATGCTGGAATGTTTTCTTATTTAATATATGTATAAGATAGTCGTACGATTCCCCGTCTTTTATCAATAGGTATTTATCGAGGAAATACAAACTCCCATGGTTTGTGACAAAGACCGAATCGATCGGAATCGCCTGCATCTTCTCCTCTACCTCGACTACGTTCGACTCCGCGTCATATTGTTTCACCTGCAGATCTCCCGCGCACGAGGCCAATCCCCACAGGATTACCCCCAAAATAACATTCAATCCTTTTCTCATCTTTTTGTTCCTTCTAAGATTAGACTTCTTTTATCCTGTTGCGGTTAAAAAAGAAAGGGCATAAAGCCTATGCCCTTTCCTTTCCTGTTTATTTCTTCTAAACCGAGGCTTATATCAACGTAATCTCCTTATCAAAATCAATTACCACCGGCTCGCTGAGCGGAGGATTATCCTTGCCGTTATAATAGGTCTCAATGTGGAGCGTATACTTTCCTTCGGCCAGATCGGGTACCATGTTGAACTCAATGCGCGTATCCGTATTGACAAGGATGGAGTCTGGTTTGACCTTTTCATCCAGCGGATTGTCGTACCAATTGGGCCGGATGATGAGGTCGCCAGCCGCGGTGCCCTCTTTATTTAATAAGATAAGGCCATTCCCTTCGATCACCGTGACTGCCCCGCGCTTGATGTCGAGCGGCTTGTCGGGATTCCCGTTTTCCTTTTGGTATACCGCCGTGATTTGAGGTTTGTCGCTATCTGCCGAACCCCCATTCGAGCCGTTGCCTTGTGACGAGTTGCCCACCCCGATCACTTTTCGGAAGCGGTAAACCACATCGTTGACGTTATTGATCAATTCCGTCAGCTCCGTGCGCGTCTCCTCGTTCTTATCGACTATTTCATTCACGATGTAAAGCGAATTGATCGCTTTCGCCATCACGTTGAACGCATTGTCGGTCGCTTCGCGCAACGAACGCATATCGGCCGCCTCGATTTTTTCTCGCTCGATGCGCATACGCTGGCGGTAGATGGTCTTGAAATTTTCATTTGCCTCTTCAATCTTATCTGGCATCTCGTCCAGGCCCAGTGTCGTAATCGCCGTAGTGTACGGTTCCTTACGGAATTTCATAACAATATCATCCAAGATCGCGGATTCCGAGTCGTAGCTCAGCCGCTGCACGTTCGAGCCCGCCTCCTTGAAGATGAAAGCCAGCTTGCGCGCGGCCTCCCGCTTCTCCGTCTCCGGCGCATGGTTCGCATACGCCTGCACGATCTTTTTATACAAGAGGTAAGCATCATCCCGCGCTTCATCGACCGCGTGCACCGTCTCCGTATCCACAAACGCCCGCTCCGGCTTGAAGCCTGCCACCTCGTTGTTTACCGACAGTGCAAAATTGGACCGTGGCACCGAGAAGCCAAACTTATTCGCTATTTCCTCCGGCACTTCACCCAGCAATAACTTCGCGTATTGCACGTGCTCGGCATTCTGCGCGTTCTGTCTCGAAAAGTTATAAACAATTTCAGGTGTATTTTCCATTGTTATTATAATGTATTAATTAATTATCGCCTTATTTTCCCGTTTCGCATCTACTGCAACGCCTTTTCCAGCTCCTGGAAATGATTTTGCATCTCGTGCATCGCCTTTTCCAGCCTCCGGAAATCATTTTGCATTTCCTGCATTGCCTTTTCCAGCTCCTGGAAATCGTTTTGCATCTTCTGCAACTCCTTTTCCAGTGGCTGGAAACCGTCCCCAAAAATGGAGACAGGTTTTCCAGCTCATGGAATCTTCATTGCATCTGCTGCAAAATTACAGATTATATCTAATAAAACAAATGTTTAAGCAGATTTTTTTTCTATTTTCTATAGATTATCATGTCGCTATCTATTTTCTTCAAATTCCAAGCCTAAAATCTTTTACCGAAGTTTGGGTTAGCGTCACCTCTTCAAACAAGCTTGTACATACACCAGCTTGCGGGCATTGACTAGCTATACCCACCCAAATCGCAGCAGGGTATTCATTCTTATAGAGCCTCACCATGTGCCATTCTTTATTGTCCAATGAGTAATAGCTGGCCAGCATATGTGTATCAGAAGAGTATTTCAAGTACACAGTGCGCGTATCAAGCCGTTCATGATTGTTATCGTCCGACGTACCCCGCGTACGAACCGTCACAATACGGTGGCGCCCACGCTCGTCTTGTTCGAAGCAGAGCTTTTGCCACAGCGTGTCATTCGCAAACACGAAAAGGTCCGCCGCATTATACAATCCCTCTTCCGTAAAGCCGGGCGTGACTTTCGCCGTCAGCGTAAAAGGTTTCGTATTATCGATAGAGGTAAGCAACATCGGGACCGTATTATTCGAGAGCTTTCCGTTCGGATCGCTAAAAATATCACGCCCCTCCGTGCAGCGGAACTCAAGCGCACCATTTTCTTTTTGTGTGATGCAGGTATCGCCTCCATTCAGCGCCTGGGTAAACGTGATGCCCGGCAGGCAGACGTTGCAGTCGCTTAAATTCATCGGCTGTGTATGGCCTACTTCAATCGCTGTTTCTTTTTGATTCGGCTGTTCCGTAGTCTTGGGCTGGCAGCCCGTCCATGTCCACCCCAGCCCATAGGCCAAGGCGATGCAAATCATTTTCTTTGTCTTCATTGTCTTCTATTTTTATATGAATATGCTTTTTCTGCAAATACTTTGCCATAATATCATTATCTTTGTCGCCGTATGGCAGGACGTCTGCAAAGGTAGCGTATTGCAAAAAGATGTACAATAGGCAAAATTAACCAATTTCAAGAAATGAAGACGCAAGAACAAAAACTAAAGACATTGCTCACGAGACAGGAGTTTAAAAAAGCCGACACGATAGGTGCAGGCAAGTTGATGTATTGGCAGCAACGGGCACAAGCCTGCGCAGAGGTCGAGAATGGCATCGCCGTGTTGTCCGATTTCCAGCAAGGGGACAATTATGTCTATGCAGGTCATTTAGGGCGATGCCTGGGACTTCCTCCGATCTCGCACGATACGGCTTCGGCTTTCGAGGAGGAGATATTCAGCCGTATCCCGCCGGAGGAGCTATGGGAGCGGCATGTATTGGAGCTGCGCTATTTTCAGTTTCAGAAATCGGTACCTATTCATGCACGTTCCTCCTATTGCATGGTGCATTCATTGCACTTTCTCGTCCCGCCGCAAAAGCGCATTCCCATTTTACACCGCTCGTATTACTTGGAGAGCCTTCCGAACGGGAGTATCTGGCTTGCGCTTTGCCTCTATACACCTTTCGTGGAGACCGACGGAGCTCCGGTACGGGCCATTCTGGATAACCGGACGGGCGAAGCCCTCCTGTCAGAAACGTATTACCAGCTGGACGCACAATTATTATCCCCACGCGAAACGGATGTATTACGTCTATTAGCCAAAGGACATAGCAGCAAGCAAATCGCAGAAATGTTATGCCTTTCCGTACATACCATTTATCGCCACCGGCAAAATATTTTAGCCGCCTTACAGGTCCGCAATACCGCCGCCGCTGTGGAAATCGCACTCCGGCTCCATTTGATACCCTAAACAAAATAGCGAATTTTTTACTATCTTTGCAGCTGTTTTAAATCATGATTGAAATATGTTTCATTTAAAAAATAGACTCTTTATGAAAAGATGGATGATGATGGCTTGCCTCCTGGGCATGCCGTGGGTGGAACTGGCGGCCGAGGGCTTCCAAGTGAATGCACAGAGTACGAAACAGGCGGGGATGGGCCATGTCGGGGTCGCCCTGAAACTGGGAGCAGAGAGTATGCACTTCAATCCGGCAGGGTTGGCGTTTATGGAGGATCGCGTGGACGTGTCTGCGGGCGTGTCGGGCGTATTTGCCCACGCGAAGTACACGAACGCGGACTACTCGTTTCAAACCGACAACTCGCCGAGCACGCCCTTGTATGTCTACGCGGGATTTAAAATCTACGACAACTTGGCCGCGGGCGTGATGATTAATACCCCCTACGGCAGCAGCATCCATTGGGGAGATAACTGGCAGGGCGCGCACTTGGTGCAAGACATCGCGCTGAAGGCGTTTAATATTCAGCCCACCATTTCCTGGAAGATTACAGACAAGCTGAGCATCGGCGCCGGCTTGATGATGGAGTTTGGAAACATCCAGCTGAACCGCGCGCTGATTGGCCCGGGCGAGCTCAGCTATATGGCAGATTTCATGCTTACGAACTTGAGCCAACAACTGCCGCCGCAAATGGTGGATGCCCTGCTCCCGGCCTTGGCACCGATACAGCAGGGAATGGCCGTCTATGATGATGCCTCGGCTGCCTCCGTGACGCTGCGGGGAGATGCCGGCATACGCTTCGGCTTTAACGTCGGCGCGATGTATGACATCAACGAACACTTCACCGTAGGTGTTTCATACCGATCGCGGGTAACGGCGAAGGTTAAAGAGGGGGAAATCTCTTTGAAATACGCCAACGACGAGCACTTTGCGAACCTGGTGCAACAAATCAACGGCTTGTTGGCACAGTTGCCCGAGGGCATGGGGCTGCCGACTGCTATCGGAATACCCCCACTCAATGAAGGCACATTCTCGGCCGAGCTTCCCCTGCCCAGCAATTTGAATGTCGGGATTACGTATCGTCCGAACCGCGACTGGACCCTTTCCGGCGAAGTTCAGTTTGTAGGCTGGGGAGCCTACGACGCACTCGATGTACATTTTTCACCCTCTTCCCTGAGCCAATACGATCTCCATGCAGATAAGAAATATGAGAACTCACGCATCTACCGTCTCGGCGCAGAATATGCCGCTACGAAACGACTGGACATCCGTCTCGGTGCCTACTGGGATGAATCTCCCGTAAAGGAAGATTATCTCAACCCGGAAACGCCCAGCATGAACAAGCTTGGCATCACGGCCGGATGCAGTTTTCGGCCTGTCGACCGGCTCTCCGTCGATCTTGCCTTTTCTTATGTAACGGGTTTCGGAAGGGACGGATCATACACCGACGAATATATGCTGATGAAAACGATCCCCAACCTGGACGCCGCCTACAAGACCCGCGTCTTCGGAGGCCACTACGATGCCTACGCATTGATGCCTGCCATTGGAATCTCTTACAGCTTTTAAGATACAGCTATGAACGATAAAGTCAAAGGGTTCCTCTATGGCGTAGCGACATCTGTTACGTTTGGGTTGATACCTCTATTTACATTGCCCCTGATGCAAAAGGGCATGGCATCGGACTCGATTCTGTTCTATCGATTCCTGGTGGCGACCCTCGCGCTCGGGACGATGCTGCTCATCAAGCGCGAATCCTTCCAAATAGCCTGGCGAGACGTGCCGATTTTAGTGTTCTTGTCCATCTTCTATACGGCCTCCTCGCTGTTCCTGCTGTATGGTTACGAAGTAATGGGCGCCGGAGTTGCCACGACTTTGCATTTCACTTACCCGGTCT
This sequence comes from uncultured Parabacteroides sp., assembly GCA_944325335.1. GTDB lineage: Bacteria > Bacteroidota > Bacteroidia > Bacteroidales > Tannerellaceae > Parabacteroides. Next base: position 65,879 of record CALUZR010000010.1, read on the forward strand.
TCGTCACACTCCTCATGGGATTGATTTTCCACGAACGAGCCTCATGGATAACCTGGACAGCCATACTGCTGGCCGTCGGAGGCGTGGCAAAGCTCTCGCTGCAAGGGGAGGGGATGACCTTGGATCCGATAGGCGTAGTGATTGTCCTGTTTTCGGCTGTCGGCTATGCCAGTTATATCATTGCAGTGAATAAATCCCGCATCCGGGACATGCACAGTCGCAAATTAGCTTTTTATGTCTTCGTCTTTACCACCGTCATATTCGCCCTGAAAAATGGGATAGACGGCGGACCCCAACCCTTGCCCGATGCGATCTCGTGGGTAAACGTCGTGCTGCTGGCCGTCGCGCCCACGGTGATCTCGAACATCACCTTGCTCCTGGCAGTGCGGTATATCGGCGGAACGACGACCTCCATCCTCGGGGCGCTCGAGCCCGTGACCGCTGTCGCCATTGGCGCGCTCGTGTTTGGCGAGGTGTTTACTTGGGGCGAGGCTGTCGGCATCGCGTTAATCCTGACGGCGGTCGTGCTGCTTATTTTAAGCCAGCGCATCCGAGACGAAATAACTACGATTCTGAAACGCATCCGTCCGCGGCATGCTTAATCTAAATTACTTCCTTATGTACTTATATTATATTACAACATTCCACGATTTGATTGACGCGCTCCAGGTACAGGACGGGCAGTGCCTCTTTCGCATGCGGTTGAACGACCTCATGACACAGACCTATCTGACCGGACGCGAACCCTACGGCATCACCCTTTTCCGCGAAGCTATGACGCAGTACGAGAAACTACACGAAATTCCTCCCCGCGAGCATAAGAGCCGCATGCCCATACGCCGCAAATCACAGTTCCGGCTGGTGGGACCGGACTGCATACCCTTCGCCGCTACGCTCACCGAATTGCGGCCCAATCCCCAAGCGATAGGCGAGGACGTCTGCGTTGCGTTCGATTACTACCAACTGGTAAATTATTGCCTCTCCGAAGATATTTCCATCTTCCGGAAGAAATACAACGCCGAACAAGCGATGAAAGGCTGGCTCCAAGTCCTGGAAAAGGAGTACGACAAAATTTTCTACGACGAAGAGCATACGGGATTCATGGCGAGTTCCCAATACATCTCGCTCTTGCTTAAAGCCGTGCTCGAGATGCGCCCGGACGCCGAAGCCGCGAAGAAGGAATGGCACATTTCGGTGATGAAATCATCCGAAGAGGCCGACTACGAATGGAAATCCGACATGCTGCAGGCCTGCGTATACCTCGATATACCCTACGAGTGCCTGCACCACATCGAATGGCCCCTATACGAACGTCGCCCACAACTTTATACCCCTCTCATTGGTTATATGAAAAAGAAAGGATTTGTGCCCGAGCAGCTCCTGACCTCATTACGAGAAGAAAACGAATGACGGAATGAAGAATTAAGAATAAAGAATGAAGAATCAAGAATGGTTCCTCTTATCCGGATGGCAATTCTTCATTCTTCATTCTTAATTCTTCATTAAATAATTTGGCAGAAATATGCAGAAACATTTGAAAGTTATCCTCCGACCGCTGGGACGCTTCGCGATTCAAAAGCCGAACGCGAGCGTGCTCCTGTTCCTTGCGACGATTATTGCCATGGTGTTAGCCAATAGTCCGTTGCAGGAGAGTTATCACCAGTTCCTGAAGTTCCCGATCAAGTTGAACATCGGTGATTTTAGTTTCTTCACGCACCATGGCGAGCCGATGTCGATGCTGGCCTTCGTGAACGACGCCTTGATGGCGGTATTCTTCTTTACAATTGGCTTGGAGATCAAACAAGAGGTGTTGGTGGGCGAACTGCGTTCGTTCCGCAAAGCCTTGCTCCCGATTATTGCGGCGTGTGGCGGCATGATCGTTCCCGTACTCTTTTACGTGTTGGTTTGTCCCGACGGAGCCGCCGCCCGAGGTGCTGCCATCCCGATGGCGACCGACATTGCCTTTGCATTAGCCGTGTTAGGGTTGTTGGGAAAACGGGTGCCCTTGAGCATGCGCATTTTCCTGACGGCGCTGGCCGTGGTCGACGATATCGGGGGCATTATCATCATTGCGCTTTTCTACAGCGGGCATGTCGCGTTCCAACCCTTGTTGCTGTCTGTGCTGTTGCTGGCTGTCCTGTACCTGGGCGGGAAGATGAAAATCTACAACCAGTTGTTCTACTATTCGTTGGGCTTCTGCGTGTGGATGCTGTTCTTGGAATCGGGCATTCATCCGACGATTGCAGGTGTCTTGGTGGCATTCACGGTCCCGGCAAGGCCGAAGATCCAGCTGGAACACTTCTCTGAAGACATGCACGCATACCTCGACATGTTGGACGCGACCGAAGTACAGCGCGGACCACGTGCCACGGTGCTGACGCCCCACCAAATCCAGGTGTTACACAACGTGCATGTCCGCACGAGCCATGCCGTGAGTCCGTTACAGACGATTGCACATCGCCTCCACCCGTGGGTGAACAATATTATCCTGCCGCTCTTTGCCTTCGTGAATGCCGGGGTTACGTTTGGCGACATTCGTCCTGAATCCTTGTTGCATGTGCCCTTGGCCGTCGTGTTGGGATTGGTATTGGGGAAATCATTGGGTATTTTTGGCTTCTCGTATGCCTTCATCCGTACCGGAATTATCCAAATGCCTGCCGGCGCGACGATGCGGCGCCTCTTTGCCGTCTCGATGTTAGGCGGAATCGGATTTACGGTGGCACTTTTTATTGCCAATCTATCGTTCGATAGTACGAGCGCAGCCGGTGCCGACCTCTTGAACCAGGCCAAACTGGGTGTATTCGCCGGTTCCTTCCTGGCGGGACTGACGGGCTATTTGCTCCTCCGCTGGGTATTGCCTGCTAAAGACGAGGCGTGAAGTTGCAGCTTGAATTAAAAGGGATATTTAAAAAAGAAACCATTCCGAAAGACGGAGGACTGACCCACGAGAAAGTCCTCCGTCTTTTGCTTTTCGACTGAGGAAGGTACTTATTCCTAATTCCCTTTCTTCATGGAGACAAATTTTTTCGTATCTTTGTCCTCGAAATTTCACGTGTGCTTGAAAACCACGTATAAAAAACAAGGAAAATTATGACGAAGAAGAATGACGCAGCGATGGTCTGCTTTTCAGGAGGTCAGGACTCGACGACCTGCCTGTTTTGGGCGAAGAAACATTTCGCCCGTGTAGAAGCGGTATGTTTCACCTACGGACAGAAACATGCGCTTGAAGTAGAAGTGGCACGAGGAATTGCCGAACGTGCGGGCGTGCCGTTCCAGGTGTTGGACGTCTCGCTTATCAGCCAGTTGGACACGAATTGCTCATTGACGAACAGCCATATCGCCATGGACGAGACGAAACCCGAAGATTCCTATCCGAATACCTTCGTGCCGGGACGCAATATGGTGTTTCTCACATTTGCCGCAATTTTGGCGCGTGGCAAAGGTATCCACCACTTGGTAACGGGCGTTTCGGAAGCGGATTACAGTGGCTATCCCGATTGCCGCGATACATTTATCCGTTCGTTAAACGTCACATTGAATCTTGCAATGGATGATCAGTTTGTACTTCATACGCCACTGATGAACCGCGACAAAAGTGAAGTATGGGAGTTGGCGGATGAATTGGGCGTATTCGATTTGGTCCGAAACGAAACGCTGACATGTTATAACGGAATTATCGCTGATGGATGTGGGCATTGCCCTGCTTGCCAATTGCGCAAAGCCGGTTTGGAAAAATATTTAGCCAGAAGAAAGAAATGAAGAATATGGATACACGCAAAGAAGAGCATGAATTGCACGCGCTGGGCAGCCAGACGATTTACCGACAAGATTATGCGCCGGAGGTGTTGGAGGCATTCACCAACAAGCATCCGGAGAACGACTATTGGGTACGCTTCAACTGTCCGGAGTTCACGAGCCTTTGTCCCATTACAGGACAGCCAGATTTCGCCACGATTTATATCGACTATATCCCCGACGTGAAGATGGTAGAGAGCAAAAGCTTGAAGCTTTATCTTTTCAGCTATCGAAACCATGGCGATTTCCATGAAGATTGTGTGAACAAGATTATGAAAGACCTTATCCGATTGATGGATCCGAAGTACATCGAAGTAACTGGTATTTTTACGCCGCGTGGAGGCATCAGCATCTACCCGTATTGCAACTACGGACGGCCGGGGACGAAGTACGAACGGTTGGCCGAAGAACGGTTATTCCATCACAACCAATAAGAAGATGAGGAATAAAGAATTCCATGTAGGCGATTTCTTTATTCCTCTTTCTCCATTCTTTATTTACGGAAATTTCGGGTAATCCTCAAAGCGGGGACGGCGTTTTTCGAGGAACGCTTTGCCTCCCTCCTGGGCTTCGTCGGTCATGTAATAAAGCATGGTGGCATCGCCCGCCAATTCCTGAATACCGATTTGCCCGTCCAGTTCCGCGTTCAGTCCGGCCTTAATCATACGAAGCGCAAGCGGACTGTGTTGCATCATGGTTTCTGCCCATTCCACGACTTCATCTTCCAGCTTATCCAAAGGAACGACTTTATTCACCATACCCATTTCATACGCCTCTTGCGCGGTGTATTGTCGGCAAAGAAACCAAATCTCGCGTGCCCGCTTCTGCCCGACGCAACGCGCCAGATAGGAAGAGCCCAAACCGGCATCGAAGCTACCCACGCGTGGACCTGTCTGTCCGAACCGGGCATTCTCGGAAGCGATGGTCAAATCGCATACCACATGCAACACGTGCCCGCCCCCTATCGCATAGCCGTTCACCATCGCGATGACCGGCTTCGGGAGCGAACGGATTTGTTTCTGCACATCGAGGATATTCAATCGAGGTACACCGTCCGTACCCACATAGCCACCACGGCCTTTCACGTGCATGTCGCCTCCCGCACAGAACGCTTTATCGCCCGCACCGGTCAGAACTACCACGTTGATGTCTTGCCGCTCGCGACAGATATAAAAAGCATCGCTCATCTCGCTGACGGTGGTCGGCGTGAAAGCGTTGCGATACCGTTCGCGGTTGATTGTAATCTTGGCAATGCCGTTATACATCTCAAACAAAATTTCTTTGTATTCCTTAATCGTTTTCCATTCTCGTTTTGTTTCCATTTTTTCTTCGTTGTATTTAATTCCAATTAATGTTGTGATTTCAATCCATGATAATACTCTTTCAATATCCGCACATCTTCCGCCCGGTCAGTAAAGACTTCGATGAATTGCGGATTTCCTTGCTGTTCTGCCTGCATAAAAGCAGGAAGCGCAGCTTCGAGTTCCTCCATCGTACGGACTGCCATATAGTCAAACCCACGCTCTTTGGCCCAGCCCTCGGCTTTCGTCTGATGCGTAGCGGTCACGAAACGGTGCGTACGTTCCTCCATCTTCAAACCGGGTAACGACTGGAAGATTTCCCCTCCTCCGTTATTAAAGAGCATGATACGCAGATTACCCCGCAAATGGTTGCACCAAAGGGCGTTCATATCATAGAAGAAACTCAAGTCGCCGATGAGGACAAAGTTCAACTTATCCGATGCCCACGCATAGCCCAATGCGGTAGAGAGCGAACCTTCGATGCCACTCGTTCCGCGGTTGCAGCACACCTCCACACTGTCCGGAATCCGGTAGAGCTGCGCGTAACGGACCGTTGAGCTATTCGCCAAATGCAGTACCGCTTCGGAAGGGAGCGATTGCAAGACCTTACCGATAGCCGCCATTTCCGAAAAGGCAAAGTCCGGCTCGGCGATTTGCTTCGAGAGCTGCTCCCAGCGCTTGGGGTATTCGCAAGGCTTGTTCTCCATCAGATAGGCTACCTTTTCCAGAAATTCAAAAGGATCCATCTCGATGACCGTAGTCAGCGAACAGAACGTATCTGCCACGCGCCCGTCCAACGCCACGTGCCAGTGCTCCTTGGGTGGATGCTTGCGCAAAAACTCTTTTAATCGTTTGGAAACGACATGCCCGCCATACGTAATCAGCAAATCCGGGACGAGCTTCGCCCGTTCTTCTTCAGGCAAGGAATAAATAATCGCATCGAAGTTCTTCACCGGAATGCCTGGTACGGTTTGATTGCCCGTATGCTCGGTCAGCCAGGCGAAATGCTTGTAAAGGAGCTTACAGATTTTCCGCTCGAAGAGGTAAATCAGATTCATCTGCCCCACCAGCATCATACGCTTCGTATAGCCATTCAAGCGGGCAATCAGGTCATCATACTGACGGTCGTAGACATTCAGCCCTTGGTAACGGGTAATGACGCGGACTTCGGGCAAATCTTCCACCGTGAACTGGAACAATGGTTCGGATATCGGGACATTGATATGCACCGGTCCCTTACCGTGATGGTTCAGTTCGAGCAAAGCCTCATTGACAAGCCGGTTGCAATGCCACTCCTCCTCCGATGTATGGATTTCCGGCAAATCAACCGAACACTTTACCAACGCTCCGAATACGTTCGGTTGCGGAAGCGTCTGTCCGTCCATCTGTCCGATCCACGCCGCCGGACGGTCTGCCGAAATCACCACCAACGGCACTTGCTGGTAGAAGGCTTCCGCCACGGCCGGATGCAAATTCAAGAGCGCCGTCCCCGAAGTACAACAAACAGCTGCCGGACGTCCGCTGCTCAACGCCAAACCCAGTGCAAAGAAGCCGGCGCTCCGCTCGTCGGTAATGGAATAACACGTGAAGAACGGATGATTCGCCAGCGTATGCACAATAGGTGTATTCCGGCTGCCGGGGCAAAGCACGACATGACGTATCTCGTGCGCCTTCAGCAAAGCAGCCAATTGAAGTATGTTCTTTTTGTCTGAATACATAGTTAGTTCTTTTCTATTATTTTCTTCATTGTTTGCATTTTGTCATTTGTCTCCTGCCATTCTTCTTCCAGGCGGGACGAAGCCAGCAATCCGCCTCCGGCAAAAAGCGTATAGCGATTGTCTTGAATCGTGGCGCAACGCAGATTCACATACAAGTCAGTTCGCCCTGTCGGAGACAGCCAGCCCACGAAACCGGAATAGTATGCCCGGTCATATCCCTCATGCTCCAAAATAAAGCGATAGGCCACCTCTTTGGGAAGCCCGCAAACGGCAGGAGTCGGATGCAACAAATCCAGCAAATCGCCCAAATGCCGCGTATCGGACAACTCAAACCGGAAATCACTACGAAGGTGCGCCAATTCGACCGCAAAAGCCGAATAAGGCCCCTGCTCTTCGGGATGAATCCCCAACCGTTCGAGCCGTTCACGGATATAAGTAGCCACCAATTGCTGTTCGCGCATATTCTTCTCGTCCCAAGGTTTAGGGAGCCTGCCATCCACTAAATGTTGCGTCCCCGCCAAGGCAATGGTCTGCCAATGCGCCCCTTCTCCGGCAAGCAGGATTTCGGGAGTCCCGCCCATCCATGTTCCGGTCTGTGGCGTATGGCAAAGATATACATAGGAATAAATGTAATGCTTACATGCCCGGAAAAAAGCCTTGCCGGGAGAAAGTCGTTCCGTCCATTCCCAGGTACGGCTCCGTGAAAGCACCAACTTCTCCGCCTTCTTTTCGTGCAAGGCAGGCCAAAATTCCTGAAAAGCCCGGCAATACTTTTCCCATTCCTGATTCTTCTCTCCGGAAGCATAGCCATCCTCACGCCCAAGCACTTCTACGTCTATTTGCGGATACTCAACTATATCCTCCGACATCTCCAGGCAATCGGGTTGAATCAGCACAATCGGATGCTTTTCAGAAACATGAAACGGAGCGATTACAAAACCGCTCCGCCCGTTTAATGCAGATAAATCATAGATTAAGTCAGGGCTTCCCGTGGTTTGCATCCGGAAATGGATTGTCTCCTCCCCCGGGATGCGCCACAATGCGAAGCACCTTCCCTGTTGTATCAATTTGTCTATTATCGAATAGGATTCTTCTGTTATCATTTCTTTTTCATCACACTATTTACGACTCGGATGGAGGAAACCAAACGATCGGTCGAAGTGAACACATCTACGTTCCAAACGTGCGACGAGCGTCCTTTATGCACAATCGTACCTACCGCACGCACCGTATCTCCCTCGTGTGCCGACGAGATATGGTTTCCGCTCACCTGCATTCCGACTACGATTTCATCCGGTTTTACCAAGAGCATCGAGCCAAGCCCCGCTACGGTTTCAGCCAAAGCCAACGTAGCGCCTCCATGCAGGATTCCGAACGGTTGACGTGTACGTTCGTCTACCGGCATCGTAGCTTCCACGCGATCTTCCGAGGCGTATGTATATTGGATTCCCAAGTTTCCCATTAGGGCATGTTTCGCACGCGCATTCATCTGGTCAAGCGGAATTTCCGTCAGGCGAATAGTTGATAATATCGCCATCTCGATAGCCACCGCCACACCGTCCTGTTCATTGGTAAGCGTCGTACGGTCCGTACAAACTTTCACCGAATCCCGCGCATTACCCATCGCTACGGCCAGTCCGGCCAACTGAAGCATTGGGACATCAGCAGCGCCATCACCAATAGCCATCACCTCTTCTCTCTCCAATTTCAGCATATCCATCAAAAGAGCGAGGGTATTCCCTTTATCGACCGTAGGCGGAACCACTTCGAGGAAGAAATCTTCAGAGCGGAATACTTCAGCAGCACCTGCCAGCCTCCGTTTCCAATGATTTTCCAATCCGACCAGTTCCTCTTCATCATCGCTTGCCAAGATACATTTGCAAGGCGCAAAGTCGATGGCTTCTGGGAAATTGGGTACACTTTTAATCTGCATGTTGTTTAGTTTCGCTTCCTGTATCACATGCGGGTTTTCAGGATGGTCCGTCAAGATATTCTCCCCAATGTAGGTAAAGATGGCGAAGTTGTTCTTCTTAGCTTTCTTGTCCAAATAAGGGAAAAGCGACGGATCAAGGCGCTTGTCAAACAATGCACTTTCCGTTGCCATATCAATGATTTGCGCTCCATTATAGGAAATCACATATCCTCCGTAGTTATTTAGTTCCAGCGAACGTGCAATCGGAAGAATGCCGCCCGTCGGACGCCCGGAAGACAATACAATATGTACACCCATTTGCTGGGCTTTCATGATAGCCGAACGCGTATGCGCGGTTATCTCTTTCTGGTCGTTCAACAACGTGCCGTCAACGTCGATTACTAATAATTTATACTTCATGGCCTTTACCTTTTTAGAGATTAGTTTCACAAAGATAGAAATAACAATCCAGAAAAAAAAAGATTTTGGCGAAAAAAGCCGGGAAAAGAAGAGGTGCGAGGCTGAATTAACAATTAAAAAGCTCCGTGCCTCTGTCTTTCCTATGGTGTTCGATTTTTATTTCATGTTGTCGTTCGCCAACAATTTCCCTTTGTATTCGCTGGTCAAAGCGTTCCCATATAGAACGCTGGGGATAAAGATGCGCATTAAGCCGTCCTATATCGATAGTTCATCTAACACGCGGATGAGGTTTTTATCGATTGGCTTGTCGCGTTTGATGGCTTCCGAAAAAGGAACGTACACGATTTCGGTGTCGCGGATGCCCATCATCACGTTCCGCTGTTCTTCCAAAATGGCTTGGACGGCAGCTTCGCCCAACCGGCTGGCCAGGATCCGGTCTCCCGCACTCGGCGCGCCGCCTCGTTGCAAATGGCCCAAGATGGAAACGCGCACTTCATATTGCGGGTATTCCTTCCGCACCCGTTCGGCATAATGCATGGCGCCGCCGTCTTTCGGACTTTCCGAGACGATGACAATGCTGCTGTTCTTTGTCTTGCGGAAACCCCTGCTGATGAATTGTTCCAATTGGTCCACGTCGGTCTTGTCTTCCGGGATAATGGCGGCTTCGGCTCCCGACGCGATCGCGCTGTTCTGTGCCAAGAAACCGGCATCGCGCCCCATGACCTCGACAAAGAAGATGCGCTCGTGCGAGGTGGCCGTATCGCGGATCTTGTCCACACATTCCACGATGGTGTTCAAGGCCGTATCGTATCCGATGGTCGTATCTGTCCCGCAGAGGTCATTGTCTATCGTGCCCGGCAAGCCGATGCAGATAATGTCGGGATATTCATCGGCAAACAGACGCGCCCCCGTCAAGGAACCGTCTCCGCCGATAATGACCAGGTAACCGATATTTTCCTGTTTTAAGACGTCGTAAGCCTTCCGTCGTCCTTCGGGTGTCGTGAATTCTTTCGAGCGCGCGGTCTTGAGGATGGTTCCTCCGCACTGGATGATATTGCTAACGTCTTCCGTCGTAATCTCTTTCACTTCCCCGGCAATCAATCCTTCGTATCCGCGGTATATGCCTTTCACTCGGAATCCGTTATAAATCGCGGCACGCGTCACGGCCCGAATAGCCGCGTTCATACCCGAAGCGTCGCCTCCCGAAGTCAAAATCCCAATAAACAAATCTTTATTCATCGCGTTCTTTTGTTTTAAAGCATAGGCGCAAGCAGCCTCCGCCGCTCTTACCTATGCACGAGACACACTAAATATATGAGAAAAATGTAAAGCTATCATTGATAACCGGAGCGATCGCATTAGCTTTCAGCATCCATCCGTTGTCAAAGAAATCAGAAAAGATACTCGGCAACCAATCTTCATTTTTTCTTACAGGTGTCATAATAACCTCCTTTTTTGATGATTAAACTTATATTAGTTAGAGTCCCTGCTTGCGCAGGATACTTATTTTCTTTTGTTTGATTCGCCTATTTGCCTCAATTTGCATTCCAAACCACCAGATGAGCTCCAATTGTTCATTTTGTCATTATTTAGGATTGGAAGCTGACTATTTGTCTGGATTTTTCTGCAAATACGACAATAAAATATCTATTTCCTTTCCTATTCCTTCCAATCTTGCCAGCACGGATTCCAGTGAATTGCCATAGATGGAAGCTTTGAAAGACTCGACTTCGCGCGTCAAGGCCAATAGTTGTTCCCATAACGCTTTGTCTTGTGGAAATGATTTTTCATATTCTCCAGGTGCCATAATTCATTTTTTCGGTTTCATTATGGCACAATCTTTGTTGAAAAACAACCGCCGGAGAGGAAATAAAAGCAGAGCGCACGCAGACACGTGCCGCTTGGATGGGTGATAATAAGAAGTCTTTCATATTGCTCCTTGCCTTTTGTTTTCAGGGGTCAGCGGAAAATTTATGTGGATAAGAGGAGTAAAAGTTGTACCTTTGTCGCATGAATGAATCCGTTTTATACAA
>CALUZR010000011.1 GCA_944325335.1 uncultured Parabacteroides sp.
GTATAAAACGGATTCATTCATGCGACAAAGGTACAACTTTTACTCGTCTTATCCACATAAATTTTCCGCTGACCCCTATATTTTCCAAGAAAAATAACTATATTTGGAGACTGATTCGGCAATAAAGAAAAATGAGAAGGTTTATCATATATATATGTATAGCATTTCTTTCTCTTCCCCTTGAAGCACAACGGGTAGGATTGGTGCTGAGCGGAGGAGGCGCGAAAGGGGCAGCCCATATCGGCGTCATCAAAGCATTGGAAGAAAATAACATTCCAATCGATTATGTGACGGGGACATCGATGGGAGCCATCATCGGAAGTCTCTACGCCATGGGGTATTCTCCCGACGAGATGCTTCGCCTTATCCTTTCCAAAGAGTTCTTCTACTGGCAGACAGGCATGGTAGAAGATGATTACACGTACTATTTTCACAAACCTGACCCAACGCCTGAAATGGTACACTTTTCGGTCGATTTTTCCGATTCGCTCCAAGTGAAGACGCGTTTTTTGCCCGAAAGCTTTATCAATCCGATCCAGATGAACCAAGCCTTTATGGCGCTTTATGCGCAAGCGACAGCCAAGGCGGGTTGGAACTTCAACAACCTCTTTGTGCCCTTCCGATGCGTAGGTTCAGATATATACAATAAGAAAGCCATCATATTCAAGGATGGGGATTTGGGCGATGCCGTGCGTGCGTCGATGACTTTCCCTTTCTTTTTCAAACCTATATGGAAGGACAAAGTGCCGCTTTTCGATGGTGGCATCTATGATAACTTCCCGGTTCGACCAATGGAAGAGGCATTCCACCCGGATTTCATCTTCGGTTCGGCCGTATCGGGCAATGCGAAAAAGCCGTCAGAAAATCCATACAACCAGTTGGAAACAATGATTATGCAAAAGACGGAATACGAAATACCGGAAGAAAAAGGAATGCTCGTGCAATTCAAGTTCACTGATGTCTCCTTGCTCGACTTCCAAAAGGCGGAAGAGATTATGAAAATAGGTTATCGCCGCACACTTTCGATGATCGATTCCATCAAACAACGCGTGAAACGCGAAGTGCCTCTGGCTGAAGTCAACGCCCGGCGCAAGGCATATAAGGAAAGCTTGCCACCATTGGTATTCAAAAACATATACATCACAGGCGTATCCGATGCGCAAAAGAAATACATCGAATCCCAAATCCACCGAGATATAAACGAGGAATTCTCGATGGAAGAATTCAAACGCATCTACTTCAAGATATTGACCTATTCAAAGATTCAAGAAATCATGCCCCGTGCCATTTATAACCGGCTCAATAAGACCTTTGACCTCTATCTGGATATCAAAATAACCGACGAAGTAAACATTGGCTTGGGAGGAAACATCTCTTCGCATCAAGCCAACCAACTTTACTTAGGATTAGGATATCGCTATTTAGGACGATTTGCCGCGGATGTGAATGCGGATTTTCAAGTGGGAAATTCCTTTAGCGGCGTATTGCTCAACGGACGGATGTACCTCCAGACGCGCATTCCAACTTATATCAATTGGCAAGGTGCCTTCTCCTACAAGCGCTATTCGGAAAGCCAATCCCTCTTTTATGAAGATGTCATGCCGGCATTCATCAAGCAAAAAGAGATTTATACGAAGATAAAATTAGGCTTTCCTTTCCTCAACCGAGCCAAGGCGGAGATCGGTTTTGCCTACGGGCAATTGAACGATTTCTATTTCCAGAATTCCGATATGTCATTCCAGAATGCGAATTATGAACATACGCGCTACAATCTCTTCGCGGGTTCGCTCAATATCGAGCAGAACTCGTTGGCTACGAAGATTTATCCCATTAGCGGCACCAAGCGAGTATTGAACGCCCAATACATTACCGGCACCGAGCGATATTTAGGAGACGAACAAATGCTTCCTTCTTTGCCCCGCGTGCGCCATAGCTGGCTTCAAATGAAAGGGCATTGGGAGCAATACCACGAATTAAGTTCATTCTTCAACTGGGGATACATGGGCGAGATTGTCGTTTCGAGCAAGAATCTGATGGGAAACTATACAGCTTCTATCCTTCAAGCCCCTGCTTTTACCCCTACACCTCATAGTAATATCGTTTTTAACGAAGCATTTCGGGCGAACCAATATGCTGCATTTGGCCTGTCGCCCATCTTCAAGTTTGGGAAGTTGGTACATTTCCGCATGGATATGTACGGATTCGCCCCGCTTTATGAAATCAAGAAAGAGACGCGGATCGTTGATGGGCATCCATCGCATCTGCCTTATTACGGGAAGTTCCTCCGCTCGTTCCAATACATGGGCGAGGCGGCCGTCGTCGTGCACCTTCCCTTCGCGAGCATTAGCCTCTATGCCAACGGATACAGCTATCCGAAGAAGAATTTCAACATAGGGCTGAACATCGGATACCTCATTTTTAATCCCAAAATGTTGGATTGAGAAAAGGTGAAAGTTCGCTAAATATAGCAATCATACGCGCAAAAAGTCGTTCCTTTGCAAAATATACTATCAATAAAAGAAAATAACTTATATGCGTACACCTACGTTACAATATTTATATCTACAGAAGCCCGTATCGATGATTATCGTCATCTGCATCATCTCGGTGCTTCCTTGGCTTGGACTACATGAATTAGACATGCCGGCCCAATCGGAATGCGCTATCACCGCCAATACGATGCTCCAGACGGGCGAATGGATACTTCCGCATGTATCTGGCGGAGAAGTAAGCTACGACCACCCGATGTTGCATTGGCTTATTGTCCTCTTCTCGTATGGGCAAGGTTATGTCTCGAAACTGACCATGCAATTACCCGACGCGTTGGCGTTTATCGTCATGATGGCGACCTCGCTTATCTTCTTTGGGCGGCGCACCAAGTTCCACGAGGCGTTCATTTCAACGCTCTTCTTGATTACTTGCTCGGGAATGCAGAACCTGTCGGCCGCCAGTTCGGGGGATTTGCTCTTCGCCACCTTCCTCTTTGTTTCGCTCACGCAACTATATCGCTGGGAAGAGAACTATGAACTGAAGGGCATTCCGGTAGAGATCTCTTTGCTCCTCAGCGGCGCGATCCTGACGAAAGGGCTGATGGGCGTGATTCTTCCGCTCTTGGCCTTCACGACCTATTTGTTCATCTTGCGCAAACACCCGGTTTGGCTCATCTTGAAGGCAATGTCCTATCTCTTCGTCTCCTCGCTCTTTCTCCCCACTTTATGGTATGTAAGCATTTGGAAACAAGGAGGAACGGAACTGTTATTAGATGTCATGCGGACGGAGTTCAGCTACTTTTGGGGCGTAGGACCGGACGTACACAACTTCCTTTACGTCTTTCCCGCGCTGGCCATCGGCTTCTTGCCTTGGATTGTGTTCTTCTTCTTCTCGCTCTTTGGCATGAAATGGGAAAAGCACACGGTTTGCTGCACGGGCGTGAAGCTCTTCAGCCTCGTGTCGATGGTGGTGCTTTTGGCGGCTTATGCGATTATGCCTGTCAAGCGGGCCAGCTTCTTGTTGCCGATTTATCCGTTCATCACTATATTCTTAGCGCAATACGCCCTGTACATTACGGAATATAGGACGTGGTGCACACGCTTGTTCGCTATTTTCATGACCGTGGCCGTCGTGTGTGGCCTTCTGCTTGCGATATTCCCGTCTGGGTGGAGCCCATTTCATGCGTTTGCCATCGACCTCAGGACGGGCTTGCTCCTTGGCTTCACCTTCGCCATGCTGGGGACGGTCTATTATCAACTATTCAAACGAATCAATATCAAGATACTCTACGCGACTATCGCCCTTGCTTTCTCCGTCAACCTCTTGGTCAATGCGGCGGAGATGATTTAGCATGAGGGCGCGGCGTAGGATTGTTTTACCCTATATTATAGATACAACATTGGCACGAAAAAGAAAACCGTTACCTATCTTGGAAAAGGTAACCATTACAGATGTAGCCGCCGAGGGCAAAGCCTTGGCGCGTGTAAACGATTTGGTGGTGTTTGTTCCTTATGTGGCACCGGGCGACGTGGTAGACATCCAATTGCTCCGTAAGCGGCACAATTATGCAGAGGGGAAAGCCATCGCTTTCCATGAACTGGCGGCCGAGCGCGCCGTCCCGTTCTGCGAGCATTTCGGCGTCTGCGGAGGATGCAAATGGCAACATCTCCCCTACGAGGCGCAGCTCCGCTACAAGCAGAAGCAGGTGGTCGACAACCTGACCCGCATCGGGAAGATCCCGCTCGGCGAAGTGCTTCCTATTTTAGGCTCGGCCCGCACGCAGTTCTACCGCAATAAGCTGGAGTTCACCTTCTCGAACAAGAAGTGGCTGACCGAAGAGCAAGTGCAGAGCGGGGAAACGTTCGATGAGATGAACGGCCTCGGCTTCCACATCCCCGGCATGTTCGACAAGGTGCTCGACATCCACAAGTGTTGGTTGCAGGATGATATCTCGAACCGCATCCGCCTCTCCATTAAGGAATATTGCCTTCAGCATGAGGGCTATCCTTTCTTCGACCTTCGGAACCAGGAAGGATTCATGCGTACGCTTATGATCCGCACCGCCTCGACGGGCGACGTGATGCTGGTCGTCGTCTTCTACCACGAAGACCGCGAGCGGCGCGAAGCGTTGCTGAACCATATCGCCCAGCAATTCCCCGAGATCACTTCCTTATTATATGTGATTAATGGGAAATGCAACGACACAATCACCGACCAGGAAGTGCACGTCTTCCGCGGCAAAGACCACATCATCGAGGAGATGGAAGGCTTACGGTTCAAGGTCGGCGCCAAGTCGTTCTACCAGACCAACTCGCTCCAAGCGTACGAACTCTACAAAGTGGCGCGCTCGTTTGCAGGCCTTACGGGGAAGGAGCTCGTCTACGACCTCTACACCGGGACGGGCACGATTGCGAACTTCGTCTCCCGCCAGGCGCGCGAGGTGATTGGCATTGAGTATGTCCCCGAAGCCATCGAGGACGCGAAGGTCAATTCGGCCCTCAACCACATCGAGAACACCCGTTTTTACGCCGGCGATATGAAAGACATCCTGACCGAGGACTTCATCCGCACGCACGGCCGGCCCGACGTCATCATCACCGACCCGCCCCGCGCCGGCATGCACGAGGACGTGATCAAGACCATCCTCGCCGCCCAGCCGGAACGCATCGTCTACGTCAGTTGCAACCCCGCCACGCAAGCGCGCGACCTCAATTTGCTCGACGTGGCCTACACAGTCCGGAAGGTGCAACCGGTCGACATGTTCCCCCACACGCACCATGTGGAGAATGTCGTCCTCTTGGAAAAAAGGACTTCATCCGGCGAATAAAAGATTTTATCCTTGATAAAGTCCATTATGCCCGTCGGAAAAAGGGAATAGATCCGAGGAAAACTCTATCTTTAGCCTAAAGATATATATCTGCAATCTAAAGATACGTATCTGCAGCTTAAAGATATGTATCTTTAGGCTAAAGATAGAGTTTTTCTCCTGGCTTCTCCCTTTTTAGTAGGACCTACGCAAGTTTATACCCAGGCTTTCGTACTTTTCCCTGCTTCCCGAACGGACCCTGAAAGGCTTTTCCTTCTTTACAAATACAATAACGTACGCACATGAAACGACTTGT
Source organism: uncultured Parabacteroides sp. (assembly GCA_944325335.1). Classification (GTDB taxonomy): domain Bacteria; phylum Bacteroidota; class Bacteroidia; order Bacteroidales; family Tannerellaceae; genus Parabacteroides. The sequence continues at coordinate 5,613 of CALUZR010000011.1, forward strand.
CTTACTGGCTTTACTGGCCTTGTTTGCCATCCTTTCCTGCCAAGAGAAGAAAAAAGAGGCAGCAAAGGAGGAAACCTTTGTACGGGATTGGCCCGCAATCGAGGCTAAGGGCGAAGTGACCGCCGCCACGCTTTATAGCTCGACCTCTTATTTCCAATACAAAATGCAACCGATGGGATACGAGTACGAGCTGGTGAAAGACTTTGCCGACTCGAAAGGACTGAAACTCCGCATCCTGACGGCGCATACGACGGAGCAACTCGATTCGCTCCTCGAGAGTGGCGAGGCGGATCTTATCGCCTACCCCACGGTCATCACCAACGAAAGCAAACGGCGCCTCCTCTTCTGCGGGCACGAACAGCAGACGAGCCAGGTCATCGTGCAACGCGCCAATCCGGGCGATACAATCCTGACCGACGTGACTGAGCTGATCGGGCGGACGGTGCACGTCCAGCGCGGCTCGAAATACGACGAACGCCTCCAGCACCTCAATGAAGAGTTGGGCGGAGGCATCGGGATCGCCTATGTGGACGAAGACTCGCTCTCGAACGAAGACCTTATCGAGCGCGTCTCGACCGGCGAGATACGCTATACGGTGAGCGACGACAACATCGCCCGCCTGAACCGGACTTATTACTGGAACCTCGACACGCGGCTGAAGATCAGCTTCCGCCAACGCTCCGCCTGGGCTGTGCGCCGCACTTCACCGCTATTGGCCAAAGCCATCGACGCTTGGGCGAGCGATACGAAACGGCGCACCTCCTTCGCGGCGATCACCAAACGATACTTCGAACTCAGCAAAGCGAGCGAGAAGGCCGCAGTCCCGGAGGTGAAAGACGGGTACATCTCGCCCTACGACGCGCTTTTCCGGAAATACGCTTCGCTATTGGGCTGGGATTGGCAATTGATTGCCTCCATTGCTTATCAGGAATCGAAGTTCGACCCGCACGTCGTCTCGTGGGCCGGTGCCGAAGGGCTCATGGGCATCATGCCTAACACGGCCCGGCAGCTCGGTGTGACGCCCCACGAACTAAAGGATCCGGCGGTCGGCATCCGCACCGGAATTGACTGCTTACGTCGTTTCCGCCAGGGATTTAGCGAAATAACCGATCCGGATGAGAAGATCAAATTTACCCTGGCCGCCTACAACGCCGGCATCGGACATGTCTATGATGCGCAACGCCTCGCCACGAAGTATGGGAAAGACCCGACCGTGTGGGACGGGAACGTGGCCGAATACATCCGCCTCAAGAACGACCCGGAATATTACAACGACCCCGTATGCAAACATGGATACTTGCGCGGACAGGAAACCTTTCAATACGTCAAGGAAATCCTCGACCGATACCACTATTATTTAAAGCAAACGCGCTAAGGAGCATAAAATTTATGTACCTTTGTCGTGCGAAGAAGTAAAATAATAATCCTAAAAACGAAATAAGAAAATGACACAGATTGGTACGAAAAAGACCGTGATTAAGAAATTAGTGAAGAACCGGACGGCTGAGTTCTACCTGGGCAACCTCTCGGACGAAGAACGCAACCACTTCCAATACAAGCTGAACCAGATCTTGGGCGGAGACAAATCCGATGAAACGAACGCATTTGTCGACGAAGTCTACAACCGCTTGGCCTCATTCAATCCGACCGACGAACAAAAGGAGCTCATCGCCGCTGCCCGCAAATATAAGAAGAACGCAGGCAAGGTAAAGAAAGACTCGGCGGAAGGAATCGTCTTTGGCGCATTGCGTGAATTTATCAGCACGATCGAGAAGCATGCAGGACGCTTATCGCCCGAAGCCACCGAGAAACTGAAACAAAAGACTGCCGATTTGAATGCCTTGATCGACCAGAAGATCGGCGAACAAATCGCCCACGAAATCCAAAAGCTGGAACAAGAAAAAGAAGAGGCCGACCGCCGCATCCAAGCATTACGGGAAAAATTAAACAAATAACAAAAGGAGATAAAACAAATGTTTAGCAAAGAAACATATCAAGCTCGCCGGGCCAAATTGAAACAATCAGTCGGCTCGGGATTGCTCCTCTTTTTGGGGAATGAGGAATCGGGCATGAACTATGCCGACAATACTTACCACTTCCGTCAGGATTCTACTTTCCTGTATTTCTTTGGGTTGCCATACGCTAGCTTGGCTGCTGTCATCGATATCGACAACGACCGGGAGATTATCTTTGGCGATGAGCTGACGATCGACGCCATCGTCTGGATGGGCACGCAGCCGACCTTGAAAGAGAAGAGCGAAGCCACCGGATTGCACGAAGTCCGTCCTTTCCGCGAGATTGAATCTTACTTGAAGCAAGCACAACAGAAGGGACAGACGATCCATTACCTCCCGACCTACCGCGCCGAGCATCAATTGAAACTCTTTGCCTGGCTGGGCATCGTGCCGGAAGCCGAAAAGCCTTCGATTCCGTTCATCATGGGCGTGGTCAACCAACGCATCTACAAGAGCGCGGAAGAGATCGAGGAAATCGAGAAAGCATGCAACGTCACCGCAGATATGCACCTCGCCGCCATGCGGACCGTCCGCCCCGGCATCTACGAGAGCGAAGTGGCTGCCGTCGTGGCTGAAACGGCCTATAAGCACAATTACGAGCTCTCCTTCCCGACCATCGCGACCATCAACGGCCAGACGCTCCACAATCATGACCACAGCCATTTGATTAAGAGCGGCGACATGCTGTTGCTCGATGCTGGCGCAGAGACGGAAATGGGCTATGCCGGCGATATGTCCTCCACAATTCCAGCCGACAAGAAGTTCACGCAACGCCAGAAGGATGTGTACGACATCCAAGTAGCAGCCCACGAGGCGGCCGTGGCGGCACTTCGTCCGGGCATCAAGTTTGTGGACGTGTATGAGCAAGCCTGCGCCGTCATCATGCAAGGGATGAAAGACCTGGGGTTTGCCAAAGGCGACCCGGCGGAAGCCGTGAAGGCCGGCGCGCACGCCATGTTCATGCCCTGCGGATTGGGACACATGATGGGATTGGACGTGCACGATATGGAAAACCTCGGCGAAGAATACGTAGGTTACAACGGTAAACCGAAGAGTTCACAGTTTGGAAGGAAATCTTTACGCCTGGGACGTGAATTGGAGCCAGGCTTCGTTTTGACGATTGAGCCGGGCGTCTACTTCATCCCCGAACTCATCGACCTCTGGCGGAGCGAAGGCAAGTTCCTCGAATTCCTGGATTACGACAAGCTCGACACCTACAAGGACTTCAGCGGCATCCGCAACGAGGAAGATTACCTCATCACCGAAGAGGGCGCTCGCCGCTTGGGCAAGCGCATTCCGCTCCACACCGATGAAGTAGAAAACGAACACTGTTAAAGAATGGATAAGAAGCAGTTGAAACCCATCATGCTGGTCGGCACCTGTTCCGACGCGGGAAAGAGCATTATCAACGCGGCCTTTTGCCGGATATTCAAGCAGGATGGGTTTTCTCCTGCTCCTTTCAAAGCCCAAAACATGTCGCTCAACTCCTTCTCTACACCCGAAGGGGGCGAGATGGGACGGGCGCAAGTCGTCCAGGCCGAGGCTTGCGGCATTGCCCCGCACACGGACATGAACCCCATCCTCTTAAAACCTACCACCGACATTGGCTCGCAAGTGATTCTTCACGGGCATGCAGTCGGTACCTTTTCCGCCCAAGCCTATTTCCGGGATGCTTTACAGAAAGAGACGCTCTTCCGGGAAGCGCAAGTCGCTTACGACCGGTTGGCCGCGCGCTTCAATCCCATCGTCCTCGAAGGTGCGGGCAGCATTTCCGAACTCAACCTGCGCGAGCGAGACATCACCAACATGCGCATGGCGATTTATGCCGGAGCCGATACCTATTTGGTGGCCGATATCGACCGGGGTGGCGTTTTCGGATCGGTTTATGGTACCATTGCCCTCTTGACACCGGAAGAACGGGCACGCATGAAAGGTATTATCATCAACAAGTTTCGGGGAGACATCACACTGTTCGACGAAGGGAAACGCATGCTGGAGGAACTCACGGGGCTTCCCGTGGTCGGTATCGTCCCTTATTTCCGAGACATTTATATCGAAGAGGAGGATTCCGTCGTCTTGGACCGCAAACGGCGCACGCGCCAAGAAGGGAAAATCAATGTCGCCATCGTCTTATTGCCTCGCATGTCGAACTTCACCGATTTCGACGTCTTGGAACACGACGCGCGTTTCAATCCCTATTACACGAACCGACCAGAGGAGATTGAAAAGGCAGACATCATCGTGTTGCCTGGCTCGAAAAACACGTTGGCAGATTTGCAAACGATCTGGGTGAATGGCGCAGCCGACGCCGTCGTCCGGGCTCATCACGCCGGCAAAAAGGTGATTGGCATTTGCGGAGGATATCAGATGATGGGCATACGGATAGACGACCCGGAACATACGGAAGGAAACCTTTCCTCTATCGCGGGATTAGGGCTTTTGCCCCAAACGACCGTCTTGCACACCGAAAAAATCACTCGCCAAAACCGATTCACCTTCCTGCCCAAGCAGACAGCTTCCCGCACAGCATTTCCCGACAAAGGGTATGAAATCCACACCGGAGACACACAAACCTTGCCCGATGCGCAGGAAAGTCCCGTCGCCCAGTTGGAAGACGGGCGGAAGGATGGTTACCTGCTTCACGCTTCCTGTTGGGGAACGTATTTACACGGTATCTTAGACAACCCGGATGTACTGGATTATTTGGCGGAAGGATTGGTGGCGTCGCAGGCAGAAAAGCCTTTCGACTATGCTGCTTACAAAGAGGAACAATACGACCGGCTCGCGGCATGGGTGCGGGCGCATGTCGACTTCGATTACATTTACCGCACGGCTACCGAAGGCGATTGAGGGCCGCCACTTCGTCGAGTTTCACGCTGACCGTCGCGCCCAACTGCTCGATATACAGCACCACATACTTCTTGCGGATATGGCGCACCTTTCCGGACACATGCTTCAAGGCTCCGCACAGGATTTCCGCTTCGTCGCCCTCCAACAAAGGATGGTTCATCGCTTCGACCAGGAATTGCCGGATGGCGTCCATCTCGCGCTCTTGTACCACCGCCGGTTTTCCATCATAATACACAATTCGTACGACGCCCGTCAGGCGCAACAAATCATATAACTTATAAGTCTCACACTGGACGAACACATAGGAAGGGAACAACGGCAAATCCACCAGCTTTACCCGGTCGGACCAGACGCGCGGCGCACGATGAAGCGGCAACCAACAGGTCACTCCCGCCAGCCGGATTCGCTCCTCAACCTGCTTCTCGGCACGCGGCGCCGTATACAGCACGTACCAAATCTTCTCTTTCTTCTTTTCTAACTTGCTCATTGCGCTTAATTTTTTCCTGTCGCAAAGATACAACTTTTTCCTTTCGATGCAACCGAGGCCGCTCAATTTGCCGCCCGAACTTCCAGGCGACATGTTGTACCAGTACAATCTCCTGCCTGAATTTCCAGGCAACACTCCGTATCGGTACAATCTCCCGCTCGAAATTTCAGGCAACCTCGCTGCCGGGTACAATCTCCCGCCTGAAATCCAGGCAACCTCGCTGCCGGGTACAATCTCCCGCCTGAATTTCCAGGCAACCTCGCTGCCGGGTATAATCTCCCGCCTGAAATCCAGGCAGCACTTCGTACCCGGAAAATAACCTGTCTGGAACTCCAGGCAGCACTTCGTACCCCGAAAAAAACCTGCCCGGAACTCCAGGCGGCACTTCGTACCCCGAAAAAAACCTGCCCGGAACTCCAGGCGGCATTTCATACCCGGAAAACGACCTGCCCGGAACTTCAGGCGGCATTTTGTACCGGTAGGCTCAGATAAGCCCGAAATGTTTCAATCCATAAGCGATGCCTTCATCGTCGACCGACGTCGTCACGAAATCCGCAGCGGCCTTCACCTCGTCGGACGCATTACCCATGGCCACGCCAATGCCAACATAGCGGAGCATCTCGATGTCGTTGCCCCCGTCTCCAAAAGCGATGGCCTCTTTCGGGTCGATGCCATAATGCGCCAAGAGATGCTGAATGCCCACCGCCTTGTTACTTCCTTCCGGGACAACGTCGGCAAACAGCAGATGCCAACGTGTCGCCACGCAATGCGGCAAGTGTGCCATGATGCGCGGTTCCTGCGCTTCGGTGAAGAAGGCAATCAGCTGATAGACACGCTTCGAGGCAATGCCGTCGATGGGACCGATGGGCGGATTCAGGATATGGAGCTGATCGTACACAGCGTCCACGACCTCGTTGCGGTAGTTCGTGAGGATCACATCGTCCATGACGCAGGAACAGGGAAACGGCTCCACCTGCTGATAGGCAAGCATCGAGCGGATATCCTCTTCCGGGATGACGCGGCGATAAATCACCTCGCCCTCACCCGTGACGCAATAGCCGCCATTCAACGCGACGTAGCCATCGACCTCCAAGTCGCCCAAGTTGTTAATCCACAATACATGCCGACCGCTGGCGATAAACACCTTCACGCCCTGCGCCCGCAATTGATGAATGGCCCGGACCGTCGCCTCGGAAACCACGTGCGTCTGGAAACTCACCAGCGTGCCGTCGATATCAAAGAATGCTGCTTTTATCATTCGCTAAATAGATTAAGTTACACATAGAATGGCACACAGATGACACAGATTTAACAGATGACCACAGATTTATTTTTTGAGACTTCCCGAATCAGATGCGTAGCTTAAAAATAAAAGATCTGTGGTCATCTGTTAAATCTGTGTCATCTGTGTGCCCCTTTACATCAATTATTTACCAATCCCGGTTGCCGGTTCTCCGTTCCTTTCACACGCGTCAGGTTGTCGCCCAGTTCGCGCCGCTTTTCGTCGGCGATGCGCATGAGCTTAGCCGCCCGCTCGGGATATTGATGGAGGACGTTATATCGCTCGCCCGGGTCGCGGCGGAGGTCATAGAGTTCGCTCGCCTTCAGGTCCACGTTCTCCAGTTGGCCGGGCATGCCGTCGTTCCCCGGCGCATAGGCGCCATACGTCACATACCGATGCGGGAACACGAGCTTGAATTCGCCGTCCGTCACAGCCTCCAGGTCGTTCTTATGATAATAGTAGACGAACGACTCGCGGGGATTGGCTCCCTCCTGCCCTTCTATCAAGGAAAGGATGCTGACGCCGTCGATCTTCCGCGTGGGAAGCGGCGCGCCCGTGATTTCGGCAAACGTCGGGAAAAGGTCGATATTCGCCGCCAAGCGGTTGCAAATCGTGCCCGGCTGCGTGTGTCCTTTCCAATAGACGATGCAAGGGACGCGATTGCCGCCATCGAACGTGGTCGCCTTCGCCTCGCGGAGTCCGCCTGCCGAGCCGGCATGATTGCCATAGTTCGCCCACGGCCCGTTGTCGGAAGTGATGACAATCAGGGTATTCTCCTCCAGGCCCAACTCCTGCACCGTGCGCCAGACTTCGCCAATGCTCCAGTCGATCTCCATCATCACGTCGCCAAACAAGCCCTGCTCGCTCTTTCCCTTGAACTTATCAGACACAGCCAAAGGGACGTGCGGCATGCTATGCGCCAGATAGAGGAAAAAGGGTTTGTCCTTGTTCCGCTGGATGAAATCGATGGAACGGGTGGTGTAGTCCGTCGTGAGGCAACTTTGGTCGGTATTATAGCCCGCCACCTCGTTGCCGTCGTAGGTCGGGAGATCGGGGAAATGGAATATCTCGCCCTGCTGCGGATGGTGGGGCCACATATCGTTGGAATAGGGCAAGCCATAATACTCGTCGAAGCCGTTCTGCAACGGGAGGAACTGGCGCTGGCTCCCGAGGTGCCATTTGCCAAAGATCGCCGTCGCATAGCCCTGTTGCTGCAGGAGCTCGCCCATCGTCATTTCGTCGGGATGGATGCCATAGTTGGAATCCGGTCCCGGCGCGCCGGCAAAACCGATGCGGTTCGGATAACAGCCTGTCAATAAGCCCGCACGGGAGGCTCCGCTGATAGGTTGCACCGCGAGGAAATGCGTGAAGCGCACGCCCTCGGCCGCCAACTGGTCGATATGCGGCGTGACGTAGCCATAGGCGCCGTTGCACGAGAAGTCGCCATAGCCGACGTCATCCAGGTTCACCAAAATAATATTCGTGAAATCGGAAGCGACAACTATGTTCATGCAAGACGACGCCGTCAATAGACCCGACAATAACCGTGCTTTTACCATGGTTCCTTCGAGAAATCGATGGGATAAGTAAACCGGTTGTCGATACGTCCTCCTTTGAGGCGCACCCACGAGGTCAGTTCGCGCTTGCCTTCGGTCAGTTCGATCACGCGTCCGCCGTTGCCCCAAGGCACATCGCAATAGACCGTCTTTCCGCCCGTATAACGCCCATAAGCCAACAAGATATCTTTCCATTGCACGGCATAGTCGTTCACATGGTCGTGCCCGACGAAGACGCCAAACACGTCGCCCATCTCCTTCATCGAGGTGAAGAGGCCCGAGTTGATCTTCGGAGCGCAAGCCGCCTCCTTGCGGACGCCGATCATGAGCGCGCCCTCCTGCCGTGCCGCCTCGTTGTATTCAGGAAGCGGAATGTGGAAGAAGGCCAACGCAGGCAGCGGCGTGCCGCCATTCTGCGCTTTCAGTTGCGTGGCGCATTCGCGATACCAGTTGATTTGGTCTTGCTTCATCCAATCATAGCCACCAATCTCTTTCATAGGCGAATAAGACAGGCTGTCAAAGTGATACAAAATAAAGGCATCCTTCGTATTCGCGGCATTGCGGATCGGCAGGATAAAGTTGGAGACGCCGCTGAGGCCCGGAACCGTCCCCGTCAAGTTTCCCGGCATGTCTTTAATCAAGTCAAAGATCTCCTGGCGGCTCATGCCCTGCTCGTCGTCGTGGTTCCCAAACGTGAAGGAGAAGGGAATCTTGCGCGAGATGACCGGCTCGAACGCCTTCTCATAACAACGCGCCGCTGGTTTGCCGTAAGCCACGTCGCCCGTGAAGATGACCAAATCCGGCTTCTCCGCATCCAGGATTTCCGCCATCCGCCAGGCCGCCACTTGCGAAGCCTCCTCTTTCTCAGGCACCCAATGCACGTCCGTGAACTGCACGATCTTGAACTTCCCGTCCGCACGGAACTTCAACACCTGCGCCGTCTTCCGATACGCTTCGCTCTCCAAATAAGACACCGGCGCCGCGCTCACCTTCGAAGCCGCCTGCACCTTCGCGCCGCCCCACATCGACATCGGCAACAAGAAGGCCGACGTCTGCAAAAACTCTTTTCGGTTCATATCTTCTTACGCTATATTTTATTTATGTATACTTTACGCGGGATGACTTTGTGCAAAATAGCACACAGATAACACAGATTCGACAGATGACCACAGATTTTATTCTTTTATAAAGAAAGGCATCTCTACGTCATCCCGACCGAAGTGGAGGGATCTCGATGAAACGTTTGAGACCCTTCGACTGCGCTCAGGGTGACGTGGAAATACTTTGCCTAATAAAAAATCTGCGGTCATCTGCGCTTTAGTCTGCGTCATCTGCGTGCCCTTTTGCACTTAATCATCCCACACAAAGTACAAAAGAGCAAAGTGACGGAGATGCGCCCCTTTACTCTTTTCCTTATTTCATCGGCTTGCTTTATTTAGCAGCCTGTTCCAATTGCAATGTTTTCGTCGGCTGGTCGCATACTTCCGTCGGACCGAAGTACTGGATCGGACCCGGATAAACATAGCATGTGTTCTCGGCCCATTCCTCGCGGTGAGAAGCAAATTCCTGGAAAGGAGCGCCGTCCAATTTCACCAATGCCTTCTGGATAACGGGTTTCATCTCGCCATGGCGACGTTCCATGTTCATCATCATCGTGACAGGAATACCGCCTGCGATCCACTGGTCGGCCGGAGCCGTCGTGTTGCGTACCGAAGACATATAACCTGTCTTGCCAGCTGCGATCAAGCAAGATGCTGTATAACCTAATGAATAGCAATAGTCTGCATCGTAGTTCGATGGAGCGGCGCAACGGCCTTCATATCCGAAGAAGTGGTGCTGAGCGGCGAACTTGCCGACATACTTACCTTCTGCTTTCCATTCAGCCAACTTCTTGCCTACCATTTCAGACAACAGCTTTTCGGTTTCGATCAACGATACTTGTACATTTCCGTGCGGGTCGCGGTCCAATGACAACTGGCGAGCCACGCCTTCCGGCAGCGAAGCATACAGTTCGGAGTTCTCTTTCGTCAGCTTGCTGATGATGTACGCACGCTGTTCGCTGCGCTTGATCATCTTGAACTCGGCGTCGTGCTTAGCCAAGAAGTCGTTCAATTCGGCGATCAGGCGCTTCATAGCCGGCACGAACTCGATCAAACCTTCCGGAATCAATACCGTACCGAAGTTATGGCCTGCTTCCGCACGTTTCGCTACGATGCCCGCGATGTAAGTCACGATATCGTCGAGCGACATATCCTTCGCTTCCACCTCTTCCGAGATGATGCAGATGTTCGGTTGCGTTTGCAAAGCACATTCCAACGCGATGTGCGAAGCCGAACGACCCATCAACTTGATGAAGTGCCAGTATTTCTGCGCCGAGTTACAGTCGCGTTCGATATTGCCGATTACTTCTGAATACACCTTGCAAGCCGTATCAAAACCGAAGGAAGTCTCGATTTGCTCGTTCTTCAAGTCGCCATCGATTGTCTTCGGGCATCCGATTACCTGTACGCCAGCGCCTGTAGCCTTGTAATATTCTGCCAATACGCAGGCGTTCGTGTTTGAATCGTCACCACCGATGATGACCAATGCCTTGATATCAAGTTCTTTCAAGATTTCCAAGCCTTTGTCGAATTGCTCTTTCGTTTCCAACTTCGTACGGCCTGAACCGATCATATCGAAACCACCCGTGTTGCGGTATTCGTCGATAATGTCTGAAGTCAGCTCCATATACTTATGGTCTACCAAACCGCCAGGACCCAAGATGAATCCATACAAGCGGGAAGCCGGGTTGTGCGCCTTGATACCATCAAACAGACCTGCGATCACGTTGTGTCCGCCCGGAGCCTGTCCGCCTGAGAGGATCACACCTACATTCATAGCCGGGAACGTTTTCTCTTCATTCGACTTTTCAAACGTGATCACCGGCATACCATACGTATTCGGGAACAGTTTCTTGATTTCTTCTTGGTCTGCGACAGATTGCGTATATTCACCATCTACAGCCTTTACAGCACCTTTCAAAGCAGCCGGAACCTTGGGTTGGTAAGCCGCTCTTGCCATTTGTAATGCACTCTTTACCATATTTCTTTTTTGGATTTAAAAGTTTGCTTTTTAATTCTGGGCAAAGATACAATAAAATTGCGAATTACGAATGATGAACGACGAATTTATTTATGCGGGGTGATTTTGTGTAGAAGGGCACGCAGATGACGCAGACTAAAGCGCAGATGACCGCAGATTTTTTATTTTTTAGGCACGGAATTACGTGGATTTCACGGTTTATTATCTGAAACTATCTACGTCACCCTGAGCGCAGTCGAAGGGTCTCGAAATACATCTGCGTCATCTCGAGCTTGTCGAGAGATCCCTCCACTTCGGTCGGGATGACGTAGAAATGCCTTTCTTTATAAAAAGAATAAAATCTGCGGTCATCTGCGCTTTAGTCTGCGTCATCTGCGTGCCCTAATTCTGCGTGCCCTAATTCCCAATTCAAGAGATTCCCAACTCGTAGAGGCAGGCCTGCACTTCGCGGTCACTCCCGACGTGCTTCCCTTCGTCGTCCGAGAGTTTGATGCACTCGCGCCATGGTTGGTTCACGTTCATCCGGCAACGTGCGAGCTTCATCACGATGTTCGAGGGCTTGAACCCGGTGTCGTTCGTGAGGTTCGTCCCGATGCCAAACGAGCAACGGATCTTCCCCTGGCAATGCTTTTGGATGCGGAGGGCTTTGTGGAAGTCCAAGGCATTGCTGAAGATGATGGTCTTCGTCGTCGGATCGATACCCAAGTCGAGGTAACGCGCCACAAGCTGGTCGACAAACTCGAACTCGTCGCCCGAGTCGCACCGCACACCATCAAACAATTTCGCCTGCTTCCGGCTGAAGTTCGAGAGGAACGATTCGGAGGTGTACGTGTCCGATAAGGCCGTCCCCAAATCCCCGTCGTAGACATTCACCCAATTCTCCAACGCCATGTAGTTGGCATGTTTATAACCAAATTGCGCGCCATGGAACATAAACCACTCGTGCGGATGCGTCCCCATCATCTTCATATTATATTTCATCCCGAAATGGCAGTTCGACGTCCCCAGGCAATACCGCGCGTTCTCGTTCAGGTAATTGATCACGCCGTCTTGCACCGCAAACGAGAAGCGCCGCCGCGTCCCAAACTCGGAGAAAGGAAGCTGGTGCTGGTTCGAAAGCTCCACCTTCTCGAACAGGCGCGCCACTACTTCGTCGCGCTCCGCCACGTGTCCCAGCAGCCGGTTGCCCAGCTCGGTGATGATGGCCAAAAGCGGCACCTCGTAGAGCGTCGCCTTATAGAGGAAATCTTCCACCTCGACATGCAGCTCGTGATGCTCGTCCAAGTAAATCCGAATCCGCTCCGGCTCGAAGCGGAACGACTGCAGCCATTCCCAATAGACGCGCGGGATGAAACGGCAATGCGAAGCCATATATTCCAGTTCCGCCTTCGCGAGGCGCACTTCCGCCATACTTCGCACCTCTTCGCGCAGGGCTTCCAGGAATTCGTCCGTATAGCGCGTCTCGTCCCTGTCTTTAAACACGAACGTCCCGCTGGCATACGGGAACAGCTTCACGTAGGCATACGAGGTCGTGAACTTGTATAAATCAGTATCTAAGATTGAATGTATAATCATATCTTTTCTTATTATAATATGGGGGACAAATATACCTTATTTTAGGCGGACGTACAAATTATGTCGCCCTTATTTGTGAAAAAAACATTTGCTTCACCTAAAAAACAAGTAAGAAAACACAAAATCGCATAATAATTAATAATAATTTACTAAGAAACAAATATAAATATTATATCTCAACAAACCAAACATACAACCGCAGCCTTTCTATTTTATCCATCTACAAAGTCATCGCGCAACCCCAAGAAGCAGGATTCCAAAAAGCTCCGCCGTACCCAGCAGCCGTTTTAAGGCCATTTTCCTGCCATTTCCGCGCAAAACAGGCGCCGGACGAAGAATCTCTTCCCCTAAACAAATCGTGCCGCAAACGGGCGCATTTGACATAAACAAGATAATCCGTCCGCTTTTCGCGTGTGTACGCGCGATCTCTCACCCAATATTTTCTTTTATTCTCTTTTATTTTGTGCACTTTTGGTACGTTCAAGCGTACCATTAACATTTGGCTTTTCGAAAATCAAAATCAACAAACGGATTATATTTGCTTAATTATTAAGCAAAAACAACGACATCCTCACAGTGAAGCAATTTTACATATTAACCCAAATTAACACATCGCCATTTTCAAGCATTGCGCGGTCAAGCGAATCCAACTCGATCATACAAACCCTCTTTTCGATAAGCCCCTTCCTCGCGCGTGCGCGTTTATTGCTGTCACTCATATTTTCTTTCCTTTCCTTTTCTTTGTGCACTTTTTACATCCAAAACCCGGGGTTTTTCCATGCAAATGGATGTTAAAATCAATGCTTTTTAATTCTATTGAAACCTGATTCCCTTATATTTAAAGATAAAACGCTCTTCTTTCGTCAGACAAAATGTTAAAATGCCCTTCCGATGTAAATAATTGTAAAAGGTTCCAAATTCAATCACCGAAAGGATCATTTCATCGTCTTTTATCACGTTTCACCAGGCGTCATTGTTCCGCCCAATCGAAACCACAGCTCCCTTCAACTGGATGCAGAAAGAATAGCGATAGCGTCAACGAATCACCCGACGGAGCTTTGCATCCCATAATAGGCCCGCATCGACTGGAAAATAATCCAACTTCTTCTACCAATGGCACGCTACCGCCTATTTATTTTAATAATATTTATTAAATCAAAAAATTCTTCCACGTCATCCCGACCGAAGTGGAGGGATCTCTCGACAAGCTCGAGATGACGTGAAGGCATTCAGAGACCCTTCGACTTCGCTCAGGGTGACGTGGAAGACTGCGCAGCCCAAAAAGAAAATCCGTGGTCATCTGTCGAATCTCGTGTCATCTGTGTGCCCTTATATTATATATAGGTATAAATCGCCGCCGTAAAATGCGGAAACGACGGCGTGAATGGCGGGATTTACCGTTATAACCGGGAAGGTTCACAGTGGTGGATCGGAGGGAACAGAGAGGGGGAAGATTTGGCGGATTTTCAGAAAATGGGTATCTTTGCTCGGATAAATTGGAATAGATGAAAACGAAACTGATTTTAGCATATCTTTGGGCTTGCGCCTCGGCGGTGTGCGCGCAGGAGGCGTGGGAGAGCCCGCTGGACTTTCCGCTCTTCCTGGCGGGAAACTGCGGGGAATTGCGCCCGAACCATTTCCACGGCGGAATCGACCTGAAGACGCAGGGCGTGGAGGGCAAGGCGGTGCGCGCGCCACGGGCGGGGTTCGTCTCGCGCGTCTCGGTCAGCGCTTGGGGCTATGGCAATGCGCTTTACCTGACGCATGCCGACGGGACGACGACGGTCTACGGCCACCTCCAGCGCTTTGCCCCGCGCATCGCCCGCATCGTCCGCGAGGCGCAGCAGCAGCAGGAGTCATTCGCCCTCAACCTCACGTTCGATTCCGATAGCCTCCGCTTCGAACAGGGCGAACTCATTGCCTATAGCGGGAACACGGGCAGCTCGGGCGGTCCGCACGTCCATTTCGAAATCCGCGACACCGAGACTGAAGAGCTCATCGACCCTTTACCTTATTATAAGCACCAGATTCGAGACACGCGCGCGCCGCGGTTGCTCTCCGTCATGGCCATCCCGGTGGAGGGCGAAGGCGTGGTGAACGGGAAAAGCCGCAAGCAGACGTGGGACGTGGCGAACGACGCGAAGGGCCGCCCCGCCCTGCATGCCACGATCCAAGCCTGGGGGCGCATCGGGTTGGCCATCCGGGCGAACGATTACATGGACGGGACGGGCAACATCTACGGCGTGAAGGAAATCCGCCTCGAAGATGAAGCGGGCGAAACCCTGTTTCATAGCCAGATAGACCGGTTCAGCTTCGACGAGAACCGGTACATCAACGCCTGGACGGACTACGAGACCTACACGCGCCAACGGAAGTTCTTCGCCAAATGCTTCATCGAGCCCGGCAACCGCCTCCGCTTCCTCGAGGGGAAAAACCGCGGTTATCTAGACATCCGCGAGGAACGCCCTTACCGCCTGACGCTTACCCTCAGCGACGCTTACGGGAACGAAACCCGCATGCAGCTCCGCATCGAAGGGAAACGGCAAGCCATCCCGCCCCTATCGACCGAAGGCACCGAGCTGTTCCACTGGCATTCGCTCAACCTCTTTGGGGCGCGCGGCATCCGGCTTCGCATCCCGCGGGGCAACCTTTACAATGATATCCATTTCCGCTATGCCTTCCGCGAGGAGGAAGGACGCATCGCGCCCGTACATATATTACACGACAAACCGGTGCCGCTCCACCGCCAGGCGCACCTTTCGCTCCGGCTCTTCCAAGATTCCATCGCAAACAAAGCGCAATATGGCATCGTACAGTGGAAAGGGACGCGCCGCACGTGGATCGGAGGCACGTACCGAGACGGATGGATCGACGGGCAGATCCGCGAATTAGGCACTTACACGCTGGCCATCGACTCGGTCGCGCCGCGCATCACGCCGCTCCGCGCCACGGAATGGAAGCGGAGGAAACGGTTCGAGTTCCGCCTTACCGACAACCTGAGCGGCGTGGAAAGCTACAAAGGCACCGTCGACGGGCGGTTCGTCCTCTTCGAAATGGACAAGCATTCCGTCATCTCCTGCCGCCTCGACCGGGAAAATATCGCACGCGGGAAGCATGAACTAAAAATCATCGCCACAGACGCTTGCGGGAACACTTCCACCTATACGCATTCATTTATTTGGTAAAAACAGAAAACTTTTTCAGGAAAAGAGCTCATTTTCGAAAAAAAATTCGTACATTTACGCACAAATAAACAAAAACATGGTACAGACATGGAAAACAATGAGTTACTCGAACAAGTAAGAAGTAAGGCACAAGGTTGGCTTACTGAGAGTTATGACGCTGAGACAAGAGCAGCAGTACAAGCATTATTAGACAAGGAAGACCCCACCGAGCTGATCGAGTCCTTCTACAAGGATTTGGAATTCGGGACAGGCGGGTTGCGCGGCATCATGGGCGTAGGTTCGAACCGCATGAATATCTACACCGTAGGCGCTGCCACCCAAGGATTGTCTAACTATCTGAAGAAAGAATTCACCGACGTAGAACAGATCAAGGTGGTGATCGGGCACGATTGCCGGAACAATAGCCGGAAATTCGCGGAAATCTCGGCAGACATCTTCTCGGCCAACGGCATCAAGGTCTACATCTTCGAAAGCCTCCGTCCGACACCGGAAATGTCGTACGCCATCCGGAAGCTGGGATGCCAAAGCGGTATCATCCTCACGGCATCGCACAACCCGAAGGAATACAACGGATACAAGGCCTATTGGAACGATGGCGCCCAGATGATTACGCCGCACGACAAGAACACGATCGCGGAAGTAAACAAAATCCGCTCGGCGGCCGACATCAACTTCAAAGGCAACCCCGCGCTGATTGAGACCATCGGTGAAGAAATCGACAAAGCCTTCGTAGCCGACTTGAAGACCGTTTCCCTTTCGCCCGAATCCATCCAGCGGCACCACGACATGAAGATTGTCTACACGCCGATCCACGGTACGGGTGTATGCTTGGTGCCGATGGCGTTGAAGGAATTCGGCTTCACGAACATCATCCACGTGCCGGAACAGGACGTCGTAAGCGGCGACTTCCCCACGGTAGTTTCCCCGAATCCCGAAGAGCCCGCCGCACTGGCAATGGCCGTAGCGAAGGCGAAAGAGACCGACGCCGAATTGGTATTGGCTTCCGACCCGGATGCCGACCGTATGGGCACCGCCGTCAAGAACAACGCCGGCGAATGGGTATTGCTCAATGGCAACCAGACCGCGCTTATCTTCGTATATTACCTCATCACGCGCTGGAAAGAGTTAGGCAAAATCCAAGGCAAGGAATACATCGTCAAGACCATCGTGACGACCGAGACCATCCGCACGATCGCCGAGCGCAACGCCGTCGGGTTCTACGATGTCTACACCGGATTTAAGTGGATTGCCGCCATCATGAAGCAGAACGAAGGCAAGTTGAACTTCATCGGCGGAGGCGAAGAGAGCTACGGTTTCTTGTGCGAAGACTTCGTGCGCGACAAAGACGCCGTATCGGCCTGCGCCATGTTTGCTGAAATCGCCGCTTGGGCTAAAGACAATGGCATGACCATCTACCAACTCTTGCAGAAGATCTACGTGGAATACGGATTCTCGAAAGAAAAAGGCATCTCTGTCGTGAAGAAAGGCAAGAGCGGCGCCGAAGAAATCGAGGCGATGATGAAGCATTTCCGCGAAAACCCGTTGGCAGAAATCGCCGGCTCGAAGGTCGTCCTCTTCAACGACTTCTCGACCTTGAAAGGCAAAGACTACATCACAGGCGAAACATTGACGCTCGACATGCCGACGACCTCGAACGTCCTCCAATACTTCACCGAAGATGGCACGAAGATCTCCATCCGCCCGTCGGGCACAGAACCGAAGATCAAGTTCTACACCGAAGTACATTCCAAAGTCAATAGCGTAGACGAACTCGAAGCAGCCGACAAAGCCGCGCTCGAGAAGATTGAGGCTATTAAGGCTTCGTTGGGGATCTAATTGATAAGAGATTGGCCGGTAAAAGAATATTTTTCTCATTTCCTGAGAAAGTCTTCTTGCCGGCCATTTTTATTTCCATGATTTCAGTAACCTACGATTTATGGAACCTTTTCCAGCCTGTCAAGGAATTCTTAGATGCTTTTGCTGACTAAAAAGAAAAAAGAATAGGATTATAAATGACACTTATAAAAATAGGATTATGAATAATACAGAAGACAATAAAAACGGATTAACAGGAGAACAACTGGTAACTTTAATAAAGCAACAATACAAAGATTGCAACTTCAATCGTTCGGGCAGTTACATCAAACTTTCTGATTACACAGAAATAAACATCCAAGGAGATGAACTGCATATCACAATTCTTCCACTCACGAAGAACCCGGTGTCAAAACAAAATATGCAAGAAACAGGATGTGCATTTGAAGGTTGGGCAATCTGTTTGAAGGCTTGGCTTGCAGACCAAATAAAAACCGTAGAATTGGACTGGACGACGCCTCAAGAGAAGCTATCAGAAAATGAAGAGCAACACTATAATCGTTTCCTTTATCGTGTCATCAAATTCAAAGAGTGGTACGATTGGTTCAACTATAATCCAGAAAAGCAGAACGAAATAAACTCCTTCAATAAAGAATTAACGAAAGGAGCCAACAACAACAACTCAAACAAAGATGCAGCTGAAGGAAAAAATGATAATGAAAACAAAGTGGAATACAATCTAATCAATAATAAGGAAAACAAGCAAAAGCTTATAGATACATTTGGATTAAAATTAATAGGACATCATCTTCCCGTCGGTGTAAAAAAAGCTGACGATAGCAATTTATTTCCAGGAAGACAAAGTGCCATTGACATTTGGGGCATTTCTCATGACAATATCCTTAAAGTAATAGAATTGAAATACATAGATAAAAATAATAAGCCTAACATTCAGATCGGAATCATCTCCGAACTTTTCTTCTATTGCAATATTATGAATGATATCCATTATGGTGTTATCCAAAAACCGGATATTCCTATGAAAGAAGGCATTGAGTCAGAAAAATCTCTGAATAAAGAAGATTGGAATAGCGTGGAAGGCGTCATGCTTGCCACTGATTATCATCCATTGCTTTACAGGACAAAAGAGTTGCTCGAAATTCTCAATTCCAACAGGGAAGGCATAAAATTCTCCATGTATCAATATGATTGGGACATGGATAATAATGAACTCCTTGAAATTAAACCTTTTAATCCCGAATCATGCAAATAATAATACATCGAGGCACTCATCAAATAGGCGGTTGCATTACGGAAATAGCGACTGCGAGTTCGCGCATCTTTATCGATATGGGTGATAATCTGCCCGGTTTGGAAGCGCCACTGACTGAGGCACAAAAGCAAGCGTTGGTCGAGAGCCTATGCAATCATAATAAACGAACCCATGAAGCGGTAATCTACACCCATGGGCATTTTGACCACGTCGGCATGTTGGAATATGTGCCCGCTTCGATGGACCAATACATGAGCCAAGGCACCCAAGACATGCTCTTGCTGAAAGAAGAGGTGCTTCAAAAGGGACTGGAGCTCGGCGGACGCAATGCAGATGAAAACTGCTTTCGGATCCAGCGCATCCGTGATTGCAAAACTTGGCAACGCCCGCCACATCGCCATAAGCCCCAACCATGGCAGATTGGAGACATCAAGATCACGCCTTTCTTCGTCTCCCACTCCATTTTCGACGCGCACATGTTGCTTGTCGAAGCCGAAGGGAAAAAGATATTGCACACGGGCGATTATCGAGGACATGGTTATATCAGTAAAGGATTGTTCCCGACTTTGCAACATTATATCAAACAAGTCGATGTGCTTATCACCGAAGGGACTATGCTAAATCGGGAACAAGAAGCATCGCCTGAATGGGTTATTTCACAGCGCATGGAGGCGATGATGAAAAAGTTCAAATATGTAGTCATATTGGCATCAGCGACAGACATCGAACGGTTGATGACTATCGAAAACGCGGCACGAAAGGCGAATCGGCTTTTCGTGACTTGTTCGCTGTTGTTGGACAAAACCTTGAAGTATTTCACGTCGTTTGATGGCGGACAAAGCCAAAAGTTATTCAACTCCGAGCGACATAAACTTTCGCCTACAAAGCCCAAAATGAAACTCCTAAAAGACATGCAAGATAAAGGTTTTGCGATGGTCGTTGGCGCAGGACATAGCGAACGAGTCGAGAAAATCATGCAAAACTTAGATAATGAAAAAACTTTATTAATCTATTCGGCTTGGGATGGATACTATCAATTGCCGGAACAAATAGAGACAAATCCGGGTTATAGCCAAATGCGGAGCCTGTTTAAGAACGTGGTCGATATCCACACCAGCGGTCATGCGGATAGAAAAACAATAGAAAAGGTCATCCGCACAGTCCATCCGCGCGAAGCTATCATTGGCATCCATAAAGAGGCAAATGCATCGCTTGGCTCGCTCAATCTGCCTGAAGAACTGAAGGATAAGATTGTGCCCGATAGATTGCAACTTGATTATATCACCACAAAATGAGTATTGAATCGATAAAATGCGTATCTTTACACGTTAAAAACAGAGAAACAATGCCCCAAACCCTCCTACACATCAAAAATATGGTATGCCCGCGCTGCATCATGGCGGTGCGCGAGGTGTTGCACCGTTATGAAATTCCCTTTTCATCGGTGTCGTTGGGCGAAGCCATCGTTGAGAAAAAGTTGGATGACAACGAACGGGCGGAGATTCGGGAGGCGTTGGAGGCGATTGGTTTCGAGCTGATTGAAGATAAACGCACGCTGGCGGCGGAAAAGGTCAAGCAGGCGATCCTGCGGTTGGTGCGCCAAGAGAATAATGGAATCCAGACGAACCTTTCGGATTATCTGGAAACGCAATGCGGACAGGCATATAGCGCGCTGAGCAAACTCTTTTCGGACGTGTGCGGGACGACAATCGAGAAATATTTCATCGCCCAAAAGATTGAGCGCGTGAAGGAGCTTCTGGACGACAATGAACTGACGCTCGGCGAAATAGCCGACTTGATGAACTATTCCAGCACGGCCTATCTCAGCGCCCAGTTCAAACAAGTGACGGGCATGACGCCCAGCCAATTCAAACAGCGCGCCCAAGGTGCCCGCAAGCCCATCGACCAAATCTTATAAATTCTTTCCATAATTCCATAACGCGCCTCGCCCCGCGGGGTTGTATCTTTGCGCCATGGAAAAAATAGAGCAAATGAAAGAGAACAAAAATACTACGAAACAGATTTTCCCCGTACTTGAGATGAGTTGCGCCGCCTGTGCCGCGCGTGTCGACAAGACATTGAACCGGCAAAAGGGTGTGTGCCAGGCGAGTGTCAACTATGCGGCAGCGACGGCGACCGTAGAATATGACCCGGCCGTTTGTTCGCCCGCCGCGTTGAAGGCCGCCTTGCAAGCCGAGGGCTATGATTTGGTCATCGACCTGGGCAAAGACACGGCGCGACAAGTGGAAGCGGCGCACGACGCGAAATACCATCAGCTGAAGCAGCGCACTGTCGGCGCCATCGCATTGGCCATTCCGGTGATGGTCATCGGCATGGGCTTTATGGATTGGCCCTATACGGGTTATGTCACGTGGTTGCTCTCCACGCCGGTGGTCTTTGGGTTCGGGCGTCATTTCTTTGTCAATGCCTGGAAACAATTAAAGCACCGCGCGGCGAATATGGACACGCTGGTGGCGACCAGTACGGGAATCGCCTATCTGTTCAGCCTCTTCAACCTCTTTTTCCCAGACTTTTGGCTCAGCCGGGGCATCGAGCCGCATGTTTACTTCGAGGCTTCGAGCACGATTATCGCGTTCATCCTGCTGGGCCGGTTGTTGGAAGAAAGGGCGAAGGGGCAAACCTCAGGCGCGATCCAGAAGCTCATGGGATTGCAGCCGAAGCAGGTGACGCGCATCACGGCAGACGGGCGGCAGGAAGTCGTGCCCATCGAAGAAATACAAATCGAAGACCAACTGATGGCGCATCCCGGCGAGCGCATTGCGGTGGACGGTGTGGTCGAGGAAGGCAGCTCGTTTGTCGACGAAAGCATGCTGAGCGGCGAACCGATGCCGGTCGAGAAGCAGACGGGCGCACAGGTCTTTGCCGGAACTATTAATCAAAAAGGGAGTTTCCGCTTCCGGGCTGAAAAAGTGGGGAGCGAAACCAGGCTCGCCCACATTATCCGCCTCGTGCAAGACGCGCAAGGAAGCAAGGCGCCGGTGCAGCAGTTGGTCGACAAGATCGCGGCGGTGTTCGTCCCGGCGATTATGGGCATTGCGCTCCTCGCCTTCGTGTGCTGGCTGGTCTTCGACCCGGCGGATGGATTCACCCGCGGTCTGTTGGCTGCCGTCACAGTGTTGATCATCGCCTGCCCTTGCGCGCTCGGATTGGCCACGCCGACGGCCATCATGGTGGGCATCGGCAAAGGGGCCGAGCAGGGCATCCTGATCAAAGACGCTGAGAGCTTGGAGATCGCCCGGAAAGTGGACGCGATCGTGCTGGACAAGACGGGCACTCTCACCGAAGGGAAGCCGGTCGTGACGGATGCCTGCTGGGACGGAGCGCCGCAAGCGGACCTCCTTTCCGCCTTAGAACAACGCTCCGAGCATCCATTGGCCGAGGCCATCGTCCGCCATTTTCCCGCCTCGCCGCTCGAAGTGGAATCGTTTGAGAGCCTGACGGGCCAAGGCATCCGAGGCCAGATAAAGGGAAAAGATTACTGGGCAGGAAACCGGGCTTTGCTCGCCTCCCAGTCCATCGCCATTCCTGAAAAACTGGAAGAGGAGGCCGCCCGCCTGGAAAACGAGGCCAAGACGGTCGTCTGGCTCGCCGACCAAGAACACGCGCTGGGCATCGTGGCCATTGCCGACCGCTTGAAAGAAACCTCGCGCGCGGCAATCGAAGAACTGGGGCGAATGGGCATCACCACCTATATGCTCACGGGCGACAATGAGCCGACGGCGCGCGCCATGGCCGGAAAAGCTGGCATCCAGGCATTTCGCGCCAATCTCCTGCCGCACGAAAAGGCGGCGTTCGTCCGCGAATTGCAGGCCGAAGGCAAGCACGTGGCGATGGTGGGCGACGGCATCAACGACAGTGCCGCCCTCGCGCAGGCCGACCTCAGCATCGCCATGGGCACCGGGAGCGACATCGCCATAGACGTGGCCCAGATGACGATCATCTCCGCCGACCTCGCGAAGATTCCGGCCGCCATCCGCCTCTCCGTGCTGACGGTCCGCACCATCCGGCAGAACCTCTTTTGGGCCTTTATTTATAACATGATAGGCGTGCCCATCGCGGCAGGCGTGCTTTATCCCGTCTGCGGATTCCTCCTCAACCCGATGATTGCGGGTGCGGCGATGGCGATGAGCAGCGTGAGCGTCGTCACTAACAGCCTCCGCCTGCGCAGCAAACCGATCCATACGCAAATTCATAAACCCATTATAAATAACAAGCAAATGAAAAAGACGTACAAAGTAGAAGGCATGATGTGCAACCATTGCCGCATGCGCGTGGAAAAAGCATTAAACAGCATTGAAGGCGTACAAGCCACTGTGACACTTGATCCGCCAGTCGCCACGATTGAATTCACAGGAGACGTGAAACCGCTCGCCGAGCTCCAAGCCGTGCTCTCGGACGACGGATACACGATTTCGGAAGACTAATGCATCATGGCACACAGATAACACAGATCCAACAGATGACCACTGATTTTTATTTTTAGCGGGTCAAAATAACGCGTAGCCCTAAATAATCTGTGCAAATCTGTCGAATCTGTGTTATCTGTGTGCCATTATTACACAAAATCATTCCACACAAAGCATAAGAATGGGAAGCTGAAACATAATTTTTCAACTTTCCATTTCCCATTTTCAATTTAATTCCTATCTTTGACACCTCGATAACAACAAAAAGAAAATGATATGAATACAAAAAAACTATGCAAAGTGCTTTTGTTGGCGGCCTGCACGGGCTGCCTCGCGGGATGTGGAGACGATGACGATGCCATTTCTTTAGTCAATACGCAAGGGAGCGAGCTCCTCTCCGATAACGGCGCCAGCTTCAAGCTCTCGCCCTTCAGCAGCGGCGACGCATTCTATATCTCGGGAGGCGACGGCGCCTATTCGATCTCGAACACGAACGAGGCCGTGGTCCGCTTCTCTTACGACGGCCAGACCGTCACGTTCTATCCCGTCGGGCCGGGCACGAGCCACGTCACCATCCAAGACCACTCGGGCAATCTCTATACTTTAGAGGTCGAAGTAGCTTATCCCGAAGAGCGGTTTGTGGTGAATAGCCAATCGGTCTCCATCATGGGCGGCAGTTTGACGCAAGACGAGACAGCGGCACTCCAAATACGCACCATAGAAGAGCTTCCCGTCTCGATCGGTGGCGAATATCACTTCGTTTATATGGCGCCCGACAGCACCAATGGCGAATTGAACATGTACAAATCGCCCAACGACTTCCCGACAACAGGTGTTTTCCAAAAACAAGAAAAGTATAAAGAGGACGGGACGCGCTATGAGCAGCTCAATATCACGCTTGCTTCGGGCGAATCGGTGGTTTACGAATTCAATAAGCATATTTCCAACACGGACACTCTTTATACACTCCAACAAAACGTAACTGACAAATACAAAACAGAATATCCCGCCTTGGAAGAAGCCTCTGTCTCGCAAGAATTGCAGGCAATAGACGCGAAATAATAAAACAAAGAGGCACGGAGTTTTCAGCATCAATCCAAAAAATGCTGTGTCTCCGTGCCTCTTTGTTCAAAAAGACTTCACTCCTTAAAAGGGGAAATCGTTGTTGTTCATCGTCGGGATGGGAATCGGTTCGGGAGCGGACGAGGAAGCCGAAGGAAGCGGCTCCTTGCCTACGCGAACTTCCTGCATGGGCATGTCGTCCTCGATGTTCATGAACTTCGCAAATTCGCTCTTGAAGCGGAGGCGGACGTCGCCCGTCGCACCATTACGATGCTTGGCGATAATGATTTCCGCCAGCCCGACGAGGGAATTGCCCCGCTCGTCTTCCGTGATTTTGTAATACTCCGGGCGATGGATAAAGCACACCATATCGGCATCCTGCTCGATGGCGCCAGACTCGCGGAGGTCGGCCAATTGCGGACGCTTTCCCTCAGCGCCCTGGCGGTTCTCGACGCCACGGTTCAACTGCGATAGGGCGATGATCGGGATGTTCAGCTCCTTTGCCAATCCTTTGAGCGAACGGGAAATCATGCTGACCTCCTGCTCACGGCTGCCGAAGTTCATCCCGCTGGCGTTCATCAGCTGCAAATAGTCAATGATGATGCACTTGATGTCGTGCTCGCGCACCAGACGGCGTGCTTTGGTCCGCAGCTCGAAGACCGAGAGGCTGGGCGTATCGTCGATGTAAATCGGAGCGTCGTAGAGCTCGCGGATCTTGAAGTCGAGCTGCTCCCACTCGTATTTCTCCAGCCTTCCGCTCTTGATTTTTTCACCCGGGATCTCGCAGACGTTCACAATCAGACGGTTCACAAGCTGGACGTTACTCATTTCCAGCGAGAACAGCGCCACCGGAATATTGAAATTGACCGCCATATTTTTCGCCATCGAGAGCACGAACGCCGTCTTTCCCATGGCCGGGCGGGCGGCGATAATCACGAGGTCGGAATTCTGCCAGCCCGACGTAATCTTGTCCAGCCCCTCGAAGCCGGTGCGCAATCCGCTGAGACCCTCCTTCTGGTTCGCGGCCTTTTCCAACATCGCGAGGGCGTCCTTGATGACGGGATTGATCTGCGTGGCGTCCTTCTTCACGTTCCGCTGCGAGATTTCGAACAGCTTGCCTTCCGCCTCCTGCATGAGGTCGTCCACGTCGGTCGTCTCGTCGAATGCCTTCCCTTGTATCTGCGAGCAGAACGTAATCAGCTCTCGCGCCAGGTATTTCTGGGCGATGATGCGGGCGTGGTATTCGATATGCGCGCTACTGGCCACCTTCGATGTCAGCTGCGCGATATAGTATGCTCCGCCGACCTGCTCCAGATCGCCCCGCTTGCGAAGCTGCTCGGTGACGGTCATCATATCAATCGGATGCTGCTGCACGGCCAAATCCACAATCGCGGAGTATATCAGCTCGTGCGCCTTCTCGTAGAAGCACTCCGGCTTTAATATCTCGCTAACAATCGAGTAAGCGTCCTTCTCGAGCATCAACGCGCCCAGGACAGCCTCCTCCAATTCGCGGGCTTGCGGTTGCATCCGCCCCATTTCGGGCACCACCACCGTCTTCGGTTTCGACGCGCGCCGTCCTCCCGTATTCCGAGTTCCCTCTGCCATCTTTCCTTTACTCTTTAAATGTATAAACTTTGTTCAATATAAAATTAATCACTGTATAGAACGCCATTGCGATCAGCTGGTTATAGTAAGCATCGATCGGCAGCACCGCCTCCAGCACAAACAGTAATGCCAACTGGAGCACATAGCACACCGCAAAGACCAACCCGAAGCGAACCGCGCTCCTCCGCCACCCGGCATGGCTCTCAAACGTCCACTGCTTGTTCCAGAC
This sequence comes from uncultured Parabacteroides sp., assembly GCA_944325335.1. Classification (GTDB taxonomy): domain Bacteria; phylum Bacteroidota; class Bacteroidia; order Bacteroidales; family Tannerellaceae; genus Parabacteroides. The sequence goes on from CALUZR010000011.1 coordinate 32,055, forward strand.
GAAGCTGTTCAAAACCCCGGCCGCATACCCGACCACGTTCGAAACTACCGCCGAGCAATCCAGCACCTTCAGCATCACCCAAATCACCAGGGCCGTAATCAGTGTGTTGCCCGCGCCTACAATCCCATACTTAATGGCCTGCTTCCAAACTTTCATGCCGCTCTAACACTTCTTCTATCTCTGCTTGCGTGAACTTCTCGACGTTCGAGATCGTGTAGATATCCGATAGGAAACCGCCATACTCGTTGCAGTCTACGATGATCTTCGTCAGTATCTGCTGGACATTCGAACGGATGGGCATCAGGATGAGCAGCTCCACATAGTCCAGGTCGACGTGCAGCTCCTCGATCTCGCAGTCTACCTTAGGAAAGTAATACCCGAACTCCCGCTCGATGATGTTCCGCTGGTACTCCTCGAAGGGCTTCCGTCCTTTCGACACCATCAGCACATAGAAGCGCAACTTCTCGCCCTTCCCGCCCAGCCCGGTGGCGATGTAGATCTGCTTTTCCTCCGAGAGTTCAGACTCCAGCGCGATCTGGATATCCATCAGGGCCAGGCAGGCCCAGTCGAGCGTGGCGGCATCTTGTTCGGTCTCGACGTACTGCTTCAGGCATTTAAACGCCTTCGGGTTCCGCGAATTGGCCAGGAGCAGGAGCAAGTGCCTGCGCTCCTCGACGCTGAGCGGCAGGAAGGTATCGGCCGTCCCGCAGAGCTCGGCATACCATTGTCCGCACTCCTCGTCGCTCGCCCGGTCGTTCGCGTTGAGCGTCCGCCGCATGCGTTTGGAAGCCCGGAAGTACTCCATTTGGACCTCGACCGGTACACTGCGTTCCAGCACGTGGATACGCCCTTTCATCTTCTCAAACGACTCTTGGAAATTACCCAGGTCATAGTTTGGCTCATCCATATATCGTTCCTCCTTCTTTAGCGTTGTTTATTCTGTTTCTTTTATATAGGCCGTTTCTACTTTCTGCAGACGCGCGCGCAGCCGGCCGGCCTCACTTTTCCGGATACGCAGTGTCATTTCGCAATCCATGTCGAAGTGCTGCGAGAGGATGACGGGATTGTCCTCCTTCACAATCCGCATGATGCTGTTCAGCGAAGGATACTCGAAGGCCACCGTGATGTCCTCGTCCACCGTCCGCGTCTCGACCGTAGCGGCAGCAATGGCCTCGGCTGCGGCCGTGCGGTAGGCCACGATCAGGCCGCTCGTCCCCAGTTCAATCCCGCCGAAATAGCGGATTACGACCACGAGGATGTCCGTCAGCTCGTTCGAGTTGATCTGCCCAAGGATGGGTTTCCCCGCGGTCGAGGAGGGCTCCCCGTCGTCGTTCGCGCGGAAAGTCTGGCGGTCCGCCCCGAGCATATAGGCCCAGCAGACGTGCCGCGCGTCGTAGTATTCCTTCCTATACTTGGCGAGTTGCGCCTTCACCTCGTCGACCGTCCGCACGGGGATGGCATACGAGATGAAGCGGCTCCGCTTCTCGGTGTAATATCCCTCGGCCAGGGCGGTGATTGTCTTATAGGTATCGTCCATCTTTCCTCGCTGTATTTCTGCTTGTTCGTAACTCTGTTTTTATCCTTTCATGCCTAACTCTTCGCGCAAGAACGGCGCCGTGCACCCGATGTTCTTCTCGGCCAGGGCCTCGGGCGTACCTGTGAAGAGGACCTCGCCCCCTCGCCGGCCTCCTTCCGGACCCATGTCTATCAGGTAGTCGGCGCACTTGATAACGTCGAGGTTATGCTCGATGACGACCACCGTGTTGCCCTTGTCTACCAACTTGTTCAATACCCCGAGCAGGACGCGGATATCCTCGAAGTGGAGCCCCGTGGTCGGCTCGTCGAGCACATACAGTGTCCGGCCCGTGTCTCGCTTGGCGAGCTCGGTGGCGAGCTTGACCCGCTGGCTCTCCCCGCCCGATAGGGTGGTCGAGGGTTGCCCGAGGCGGATGTACCCAAGCCCCACGTCTTGCAGGACCTTGATCTTGCTCAGGATGGCCGGCATATTCTCGAAGAACTCTACTGCCATGTTAATGGTCATGTCCAGCACGTCGGCGATCGACTTCCCCTTATACCGTACCTCGAGCGTCTCCCGGTTATAGCGTTTGCCGTGGCACGCCTCGCAGGGGACCAGCACATCCGGCAGGAAGTTCATCTCTATCGTCTTGTATCCATTCCCCTTGCAGGTCTCGCAGCGGCCGCCCGATACGTTGAACGAAAAGCGCCCCGCCTTGTATCCGCGGATTTTCGATTCCGGCAACTCCACGAAGAGGTTGCGGATGTCGGTAAATACGCCCGTATAGGTCGCCGGGTTGCTGCGCGGTGAGCGTCCGATGGGCGACTGGTCTACGCTGACTATCTTATCAATAAATTCGATGCCCTCGATCGCCCGGTAAGGCAAAGGCGCCTCGAGCGACCGGTAGAACCGCTGGCTCAGGATGGGCTGCAGCGTCCGGTTGATGAGCGAGGACTTGCCGCTGCCCGAGACGCCCGTCACGCAGATGAACGTCCCCAATGGGAAGGAGACGTCCACGTCCTTTAGGTTGTTCCCCCTCGCCCCGCGCAGGACGAGCGACTGCCCGTTCCCCTTCCGCCGCGTCTTCGGGATGGCGATCTCCATCTCCCCGTTGAGGTAAGACGACGTGAGGGTATGCTGCTTGAGCATCTCCGCCGGCGTACCCGCGAAGACGACCTCGCCCCCCAGCCGCCCGGCGCGCGGGCCCATGTCTACAATATAGTCTGCGTTCAGCATCATGTCCTTGTCGTGTTCCACCACGATGACCGAGTTCCCGATATCGCGCAGGCGTTTGAGCGAATTTATCAGCCGCATGTTGTCACGTTGGTGCAGCCCGATGCTCGGCTCGTCGAGGATGTAAAGCACATTCACCAGCTCGGTGCCGATTTGCGTGGCCAGGCGGATGCGCTGGCTCTCGCCGCCCGAAAGGCTGCCTGAAGCGCGGCTGAGCGAAAGGTAATCCAGGCCCACGTCGAGCAGGAAGTTCAGCCGCGTGCGGATTTCCTTCAGGATCTCCGTGGCTATCAGCTGCTGTTTGCCGTCGAGCCTGTCCTCCAAGCCCTCGAGCCACTCCTTCAGCTCCGAGATGTCCATACCGGCCAGCTCGGCGATGTTCCGCCCGCAGATGCGGTAGTGCAGCGCTTCGCGGTTGAGCCTCAGCCCATGGCATTCGGGGCAGACGTCTATCTTCACGAACTGCTCCGCCCATCGTTGCGCCGACGCCGTGGCCTCCTCTTCCTGCTGCATGCGGATGTATTTCGCCACGCCCTCGTAGGAGAGGTATTGTACATACCCGGTGACGTCGGCGTCCAGCTTGAGGCGGTCGCTCGTCCCGTTCATGACCTCGTCTATCAGCTCCTCGGGGAGCTCGCGTATCGGCGTGCGTATCGTGAAGCCCCGCTTCGTGCAGAGCGAGTCGATCAGTAAGAATATCAAACTTTTCTTATATTTCCCCAGCGCCACGATGCCGCCCTCGTAGATACTGAGCGAGGGGTCGGGGACGATCTTCTCCATATCCAGCCGGTTCACCACGCCCAGCCCCTTGCACCTCGGGCAGGCCCCGTACGGGGAGTTGAACGAGAAATTATGCGGCGCCGGTTCGCTGTACGAGAGGCCCGTCAGGGGGTCCATCAGCCGTTTGCTATAATGGCGTACCTCCCCGCTGTCCGCATCGAGCACCATGACCAGCCCCTCGCCCAGGCGCATGGCCAGGTTCAGGCTCTCGGTCAGCCGGCGGCGGTCGTCCTCGTCCACGCGCATCTTGTCGATCACCACCTCGACGTTGTGTATCTTGTAGCGGTCGAGCTTCATCCCATACCGTATCTCTTGCAACGCCCCGTCCACGCGCACGTTCATATACCCGCGCCGGCGGAGCGATTCAAACAGTTCCTTGTAATGCCCCTTGCGCTTCTGCACGACGGGCGCGAGGATGTAGATTTTCCGCCCGCGGTACCTTTCGAGTATCAGCGCGACCACCTGTTCTTCGGTGTACTTCACCATCCGTTCGCCGCTTTCGTAAGAGAAGGCTTCGCCCGCCCGGGCGTAGAGGACGCGGAGGAAGTCGTAGATTTCGGTCGTAGTCCCGACCGTAGACCGGGGGTTCCGGTTCGTCGTCTTCTGCTCGATGGAGATGACGGGGCTCAGGCCCGTGATCCTGTCCACGTCCGGCCGCTCGATGTTCCCCAGGAAGTTGCGCGCGTAGGACGAGAAAGTCTCTATATAACGCCGCTGCCCCTCGGCAAACAGCGTGTCGAACGCCAGCGACGACTTGCCGCTACCGCTCATACCCGTGATGACTGCCAACGCGTTACGGGGAATCTCTACGTCTATGTTTTTCAGATTGTGCACCCGCGCGCCCCAGACGGAGATCGTGCCGGTTTCCAATGCTTCCTTATCCAATGCCATACTACATTACCTTCCTCTTGTTTTCAGGCGGTAAAGATACAACTTTTCGCCCATATAGAAAAACGGAATGCCTACGAAGAAGCAAGCGGCCGCAAAGTTTTTGATTTACCTGCGCCCGCCTGCATCCGTCCGTTCCGCCCCTACCTTATTATAGCTCTAACGTGAGGGTGAAAGGAGCCGTCAGCTTGATGGGTTCCTTGCGCAAGCCCGTCGGGCTGAAATAGGTCTCGATCGTAAGCGTGTACTGCCCTTCGGCCAGGTCGTTCGGGATGGTGAAGATCACCAGGTTCGCCGTGTTGGTAGAGATGTCCGTCACGTAGGTCGTGACGTCCAGCACGCTCGTCAGCCCGATGCGCCAGTCGCTCACGCCATCTTCCCCCAAGGCCATAATGCCCGTCCCCTTGACGATGTAATCGCTACCACGCGTGCCCTTCGAGTTCTCCGACCCCGTAGCCCCGTCGCGCCCGCTGAGGATGGCCTGCGTCGTAGTCGAGCCGTCGGGCAAAATCCCCTTCGCCTTCATATACGACTGCTTGGTGCCATACTTCACCCCGTCCTCTACGATGCCTGCGAGTTCGAAGCTTAGATTCTTCAGCGAGTTCTTCAGTTCAATAGAAGGCGTGAAGACAAATTTTACATTTTTAATCATCGTCTGAGGATCAAAATCCGATATATTTTCCACACCTTCACTGCCAAATGAGAGCCTCAGCTTGCCAATCTTCCCAAACGTGACCGAAACACCACTTACGACCAGCGGGATAAGTTTCTCGCTTGCCGCCTCCATCGCATGTTTAAATTCCGCCTTCGAAAGTGTCGTATCGGCTGTAGCACGTTGTGCCGCCTCATCCTCGCCCATGACTCCGCGTTGGGCAGGAGCCGCATACCAAAGCATAGCCTTCTCTTCCAGCTTCGCCGGATTATAACGCTTTACCAAGTTATATTCTGCATTCATTCGCATATATATTTAAAGTTACACAATGATGTTTTTATAAGATAACAATCGGTTGTTTGGAAAAGTTCAAGCAAACACAAAAAATTTTCCGATTAGACAAAAAAAATTGCCCGCGCGGGCAGTTCAAATTCCCCGCCCGGGCAATTCGGATTCCCTGCCCGGGCAATTCGGATTCCCCGCCCGGGCAGTTCAGATTCCCCGCCCGGGCAGTTCAGATTCCCCGCCCGGGCAGTTCAGATTCCCCGCCCGGGCAATTTCAACCACCCGCGCAGGCAAATTCAATAATCCGATTAGGGGGATGGAAATCATACGAAGTGTAGGTCGCGCTGCATGACCTCGTCGCGGAACCAGGCCTGTGCTTTGGCATCAAACGCAGCCCGCTCCGGACTCCCCTTCGCGCCTACCTCGCTGGAGAGGACCGCCTCTGCATCCACAAATCCGGGCTTATGGCGGAGGTCCGTGGCACGTAGCTTTTCCAGCTCGGCCGGTGTCAATCTGTTGTTTTCCTTATTGCTCATAATAAACTCCTTAATATAGTGATTGCTTTTGCTATTTCTTTTGTATAATCCTGGGTGCTTTTCTTTATGAACCCATTCAGTAGAATAATGCTTTTTGCGAGATTGATGTTATCGTGGTCCGCGGCGAACAAGATAACCCGGACCTCGTTATCCACCGAAATTCTCAACTCGTAAAAGTCCGTCCCGACCAGCTTCTTTACGAACTTAGTCGGTATCGGGTAGACCGTTTCCAATATTGTAATTGCATACCGCAGCTTCTCCCGTACGCGCGGAGTAGCTGTCTGTTCAAATTTCCTGTACTCAGGAGATAGTATCAAGTCTCTTTCCATATTAAAGTCTGATTTGGTGCAAAAGTAACCATTTCAGCAGAGACTTGCAACTTATCAACCCAAAAAGTGCAGCTCAAAGGCTCCAATAATCCAACTGGCGGATATGGTGGCGGTAGATGCCCTTGACGTCGCCCAAGACAGCCTGCCCGCGGGCGAGGGAGAGGAAGTACGGCTCGTCGAGCGCGCGATACTCCGTGTGCGCAACCGCGACGACGATGGCGTCATACGGCCCGGACGGTTCCTTGAGCAGGGGGAGGCCATACGCGCGCTCCACCTCGGCGGGCGATGCCTTCGGGTCTACCACGTCGACCAGCGCGCCAAAGTCTTGAAACTCGCGGATCATATCGACTACCTTCGAATTCCTAATGTCCGAGACGTTCTCCTTGAACGTGATGCCCATCACAAGCACCCGGGCGCGGAGGATGTTCTTCCCAAGCAGCAGGACGCGCTTGACGATCTTCTTGGCGATATACCGCCCCATGGAGTCGTTCACGAAGCGGCCGGAGTTAATCATCTTCGGGTGGTATTGCAGCTCCTTCGCCTTGTGGACCAGGTAATACGGGTCGACGCCGATGCAATGCCCCCCGACCAGCCCGGGCGAGAAGCGCAGGAAGTTCCACTTCGTCGCGGCCGCCTCCAGGACGTCGTAGGTGTTTATCCCCATGCGGTCGAAGATGATGGAGAGCTCGTTCATGAGGGCGATGTTCACGTCCCGCTGGGTGTTCTCGATGATCTTGGCCGCCTCGGCCACCCGGATCGAGGGGGCCAGGTGAAGGCCGGCATCGACCACGAGGGCGTACACGTCGCGGATGTCGCACACGGCCGCCTCGTCGCACCCCGATACGATCTTGACCGTGTTGCGGAGCGTATGCACGCGGTCGCCCGGATTGATGCGCTCGGGCGAGTACCCATACTTGAAATCGACGCCCGCCCTGAGGCCAGACAGCTGCTCAAGCAGGGGGACGCAATCCTCTTCCGTGCAGCCCGGGTAGACGGTCGATTCGTAGACCACCACGTCGCCCCGGCCGAGTACGCTCCCGACCGTGCGCGTCGCGGCGAGGAGGGGCGATAGGTCAGGCTCGTTGTGCGCGTCGATGGGGGTCGGGACGGCGATGATGTAGAACGACGCCTCCCGCAGCTCCTCGACCGACGAGGTAAAGTGCAAATCCGCCCCCTCGAACGCCCCGGGCGGAAGTTCCCCGTTCGGGTCCTCCCCCATCCGGAGGCGCGCCAGCCGCTCCTCGTTAATATCAAAGCCAATTACCGATAGAGTTTTTGCAAATTCAACGGCAATTGGCAGTCCCACGTAGCCCAGTCCGACCAGGGCCAACTTCTTTCTTTTATTGATTAGATCCGTGTACATGTTCATTTGCTTAGTTATTAAAACGACCACGCCTCCGCGTGCACGACCGCTTCCATGGGCGCCTCCACCTCGTCGGGCAAGGAGGGGAAGAAGTCGATCTGCGTGACCCGCTCGACGCTATCGACCGGAATCATCAAACTGGGCAAGGGGGTATCGTCGTAATCGCGATTATCGAAAAGGAACCCGACCGCCTCATACCGGCCGTTCCACCGCATACATAGCACCTTGTAGAAGCGCTTCGGGATGGCGACGCGGTTCTTCCCGAGCCGTTTCAGCTCCCCGGAGAGTACCGGACCCGTAGCCACCAAGACCGCCCCGCTATCCATCGCCCAGAGGCGGCACTGCTCCTCCAGGTCCTTCCAGATGCCCCGGTTGAGGCCCGGCTTCTGCGGGGTAATGTTGCTCAGATAGAAGGATTCGCGCATCGCCTTGGTCGACCATTTCATATCACCCGCCGGAGCCAAGTGCCCCCGATCATAGCCCGTACGCGTATAATCGCCGTTCTCGGCCGACGCCCCGCGCACCTGAGGGTCCCGCACGAACTTGTTCGACCGCTCCGCCCGCTTGCTTTTGGCCTCCTGGCCGGTCAGCTGGTAGGCCACCCAGTTCGCTACGCGGTAGTCTGAGTTATAGGATACGGTGTATCCCTCGTGACGTATGACCTGCTCCGTCACCGGACGCAAGCAGACAGGCAACTCCGCACCCGCAGGAAACCCATCCTCCGCCCCCGACGACCCAGGCATCCCCACCGACGTATCCGGCTTCGCGTCCGCCCGTTTCCCCTCCTTCTTGGCCGGCGAGCTGAGCACCCGCTTGCCCTCTTTCGCCTCAGGGAGGAAAGACTTCCCGATCAGATCTTTGTGCTCCGCCCAGTACGCAGACAGCGTCTGATAGGCATATAGCACGCCCGCCACAATCACAACCACAAAGCAAGCGCCATAGAAAAGCCGCCTCAACGGAGCAATCCATCGAGACGCCCCGCCTACGCTCTTCTTCTTCCGCGCCCTATTGTATGTACTTTTTAATGTACCTTTTTTCTTCTTCGCCATGACACAAAATAAAAAGTCTGCACAACCACCTCATTCTTAATGGTTATACAGACTTCATTTCATCTGATAATTTAAAGCTGTACGTAGGATGAGACTCGAACTCACACGCTGTAACCAGCACTACCCCCTCAAAGTAGCGTGTCTACCAATTCCACCACCTACGCATCTTATCGTAGTGCCCAGAACAGGACTCGAACCTGCACGATCGCAAAACCACTCGCACCTGAAACGAGCGCGTCTACCAATTCCGCCACCTGGGCATTTCTTTCAGACTTGAAAATCCACGGTCGCTTACCGTTTGTGGAGCGGAAGACGGGACTCGAACCCGCGACCCTAACCTTGGCAAGGTTATGCTCTACCAACTGAGCTACTTCCGCGATTGCGAGTGCAAAGGTAGTACTTTTTCGTGAACTGACAAACATTTTCTCCCTTTTCTTTCGCTTTTTCTTCAACTTTTATGCCTATGCCTTGATAAAAAGATAGTTATATTTACCAGAAAAATTAGTTATAATTCTTTCCAAACATAGGCATAAAAAAGAAGCCCTACGCATCACACGCAGGGACTTCCTCCTATATGCCATAATGAAACAAAGTCATTCAATAATGGAAACCCAACCATAGGTATCGGGTTCATCGCCATATTGGATAGCACGCAGTTTCGTGTACAATTTCTCGCACACGGGACCTGGCTTTCCATCTTTTGCGATAACGTAAGATTTATTCTCATCTAAATCGTCGATTTGTGAGATAGGAGCAATCACGGCAGCCGTACCACATTCAGCGGCTTCCTCGAAAGTAGCTATCTCTTCAAACGGGACAGGGCGGCATTCTATCGTAAGCCCCATGTCGGCAGCTAATTGTTGCAAACTCTTGTTCGTGATAGAGGGCAGAATCGAATGGGACTTCGGCGTGATGTAACTATTGCCACGGATGGCAAAGAAATTGGCCGGGCCGCATTCATCCAGGTATTTCTTTTCCTTCGGGTCGAGGTAAAGCACAGCGGCATAGCCTTTCGAATGGGCAATCTCGCCCGCTACCAGGCTGGCTGCATAGTTTCCACCTACCTTGATCGTACCTGTTCCATAAGGTGCTGCACGGTCATATTCGCGCATGATACAAACCTTCGAGGGCTGGAATCCGCCTTTGAAATAAGGTCCTACCGGCGTCACAAACACCACAAACATATACTCAGGAGCAGGTTTTACGCCTACTTGTTGCCCTAATCCCAAGAGCAACGGACGAATATAAAGCGATGCGCCGCTCTCGTAAGGAGGGACAAACCGTTCGTTCAGCTTCACGACCTTGCGGACTGCTTCTTCAAACTTTTCGATAGGGAACTCCGCCATTTTGATGCCACGGCTGGAAGATTGCAAGCGTTTCGCATTCTCGTCCATGCGGAATACGCGCACTTTGCCATCTTTTCCACGGAAAGCTTTCAAACCTTCGAACGCCTCTTGCCCGTAATGCAGACAAGTAGCCGCCATGTGGATGTTCAGTATCTCAGAGGAACAAACTTCGAGTTCGCCCCATTTTCCATCTCGATAATAACATCTGACATTGTAATCGGTTTTCAAATAACCGAATCCTAATTCAGACCAATTTAGTGTCTCCATATTCATTTCTTTTAAAGTCGGTGCAAATATATATAATATGTATGAAAATGCCCAATATTAAATGCATTAAAAATCGACTATCAAGCGAACATTGAATTGCCGGCCTGTCAAATAGTTCGGAATAGGGAATTGTTCCCCATCGGGGCGGCTGATCCAATAATAGGAGTTAACGTTCTTCATATCAAAGAGATTGAAGATATCGAACCCTAACCACGCGCTCTTGAAATAACGAAGGATTGAGCGGTCGCGCACAGCATCGTTCGGATTCAGCAATTCGTAAGACAAGCCAATATCCACCCGTTTGTAGGCAGGCATACGGAAATAGCCTGCTTCATATCCCCGATTGGCCACCGTCACGGGCAATCCTCCTGAAAGGACTCCCCGCAGGTTCATCTTCAGACGCTTATAACCTGGAAAATAGTCTTGGAAGAAAAGGCCGAGGTTATAGCCCGGACTATTGGGAAGAGGAGCTTTCGTCGTGCCGCGGATCGTCTGTTCGGACTTCATCAACGAGACACTTATCCATGAATCCGTACCGGGAACAAATTCGCCGAAGAACTTCATATCGAGCCCCATCGCGTATCCTTCCGCACAATTCTCGCCATAATAGCGCACCTTCACATTGTCGATCGTGTAAGGGACGAGGTCATTCAATTTCTTATAATACAACTCGGTGGTGAGTTTGAAGTTTCGCCCGTCGATGCGGAACGTGTAATCTCCTCCTGCAATGACGTGAATGGAGCGTTGGGATTTCAAATCCGTATTGAGTCTGACCGTATTATTCCCATTCTCATCCTCTACGATTTGCCTCAATTCCTTATAGAAGGGCGCTTGGTAATAAAGTCCTGTGGCCAAACGGAAGGTCAAATCCTGGTTGAAGTTCGGAATAAATCCCAACGAAACGCGCGGACTGAAGATAAACTCCTTATTGAAACTCCAATAGCTTCCGCGCACGCCAGCCGTCAAGCTAAACAATCCCTGTTCGATGCGGAACTTGAAATCGTCTTGCAAATAGGCCGAGAAACGCGTGCTTTCCAATTCGCTTTGCGAGTAAAGGTTGGAATAGAGGTTCACCTCCTGCCCCGTATGCGGCAAAGAGTAGCCTGCCGAATCGCGCTTTTCCCATTCGGAAATCCGGTCGTTGATGCGCTCGAATTGCACCTGCGCCCCCCATTTCAGGGTATTGTTCCAAAGGCGCGCGCTCCCGTAATGCCCTACGTTCATGATTGTGGAATGCAATCGGTTGCGTGCATGTTCGCGATAACGGGCTACCGACATGGCACTGCTTCCGGCATCCAATCCCGAATTCGAATCGGTCCCATCGCTCAGCCAATATTCACCCATGATGTCGTACCGCTCTTCCTCCTGGCTATTAAAGGCGGAGGCCTGCAATCCCAGCGTCACGTCATCCTTGGGTTTATACGAAAGGGTCAGTGCGCCAAAGAGGGTTTGGAACTTATCCCGCTCGTTGCTATTTGGGAAATAGACCATGAAATTCTGCACGTTGTCCAACGTTCCCGTCGATGTTTCGCGGCTATGGGGCACGAAATGGTACTTGTTCGTGGCGAAGTTTCCCAAAAACGTGGCTTCCCATTTGGGGGCGATGGCGTAGGTCATGTAGGTTTGCAAATCCAGGAAACGAGGGTCGTATTCAGCATCCGTATCCATCGTGCCGAGCAAAGAACTCCCGCTTTTATACCGGAATCCCGTCACTTGGGTAAACTTCCCGACCGAACTCCCCACATAGGCCGAACCTCCCATCAGGCTTCCCGATACGGAACCCTCGAATGCCTTGGGTTTCTTGTAAGTAATATCCAGCACAGAACTCATCTTATCGCCATAGCGCGCCTCGAATCCTCCGGCCGAGAACTTCACTTCCTCCGTCAGGTCCGGGTTCACGAAGCTCAACCCCTCCTGTTGCCCCGAACGAATCAGCAAAGGGCGAAACACCTCGATACCATTCACATAGACGATATTCTCGTCATAACTTCCCCCGCGCACGGAGTATTGCGAGCTCAACTCGTTGTTCGTCGAGACGCCGGCAAACGTCACCACCAAGCTCTCGATGCTTCCCCCCGCCGGGTCGGGCAAGAGGCGCACCTGGTCGGCTTGCATCGTCTCCATCGTGTTCGTCTGTTTCCGGATGGCGGTGATAGAGACTTCGCCCAAATCGATAGCCGTATAGTTCATCTGCACGTTCAGCCGCATATCCGCCTGCAAGACAGGCACAATCCGTTCCGCCTTATTATATCCGAGGCACGAGTAGAGAAAGGTGACGGAATCGCCCACGGCCACGTTGAGCGAGTAATATCCTTTCTCGTTCGTCATCGTGCCGTTCAGCGTATTCTTCACCATGATGTTCACCAACTCCAACGGATTGCCATCCGCATCGCGCACATATCCCGTCACCTTCACCCGCTTCTGCGCCTCGATGGGGAGAACTATGAGAAGGGACAAGCATAGACCTATCATAAAACCTTTCAAATTCATTTCTTTCATGCCTGTAAATTCAACCGTTTATGCCTATATTCCGAGGCATCCATACCTATATTTAACGTATCGATGTATTCTTTATTGTGCGGATAAAGTGTACGGAAAATTAGAGAAGAAGAAAATGCCGAAAATTTCTTTTCCGACAATGTCGGAAAAGAAGAAATCGTCGCCGGCTTCTTTTCCGACATCGTCGGAGGAGAAGAAATCGTCGCCGGCTTCTTTTCCGACATCGTCGGAGGAGAAGAAATCGACGCCGGCTTCTTTTCCGACATCGTCGGAAGAGAAGAAATCGTCACCGACTTCTTTTCCGACATTGTCGGAAGAGAAGAAAACATCGTCGGCTTCTTTTCCGACATTGTCGGAAAGCTTGCCAGACAGGAGGGCATATCGGAAAACAATCCTGCAACCCTTCGGAAGTGGCCTGCATCCGGTTTTTATCTTCAACCTGCTTCAAAACATTTAACAGAAGCTTCAAATGCAAAAAAACACTAACAGCATGTACTGAGAAGAAAAATACTGTATATTTGCGATACAGAAATGCAAACTAATACAAATTTATCATGAAAAAGGAACACATAGACCAAAAGGGAGTGGGCGCATTTGCTTCTCGTGTTTTACTCACATTGTTTTTAACGTGTATGATATCTCCGCTATGCGCGCAACTGAGCATTAAGGGGAAAGTGGAAAATGTACAGCAGGAGCCTGTTGAAAACATCCATCTTTTATTATATAATGTACGCGATACGGTGCATGCCGTGCAGACGGCGTTGAGCGACGCGAAGGGACGGTTTGCGTTAAAAGGTTTGCAGGAAGGCGATTACCGGTTGGTTGCGTCCGGCGTGCCGTATCGTACGAATGAGATTGTGATACAAGATTTGCGGGAGGATATTTCGTCGCTCACCGTCATCTTGGAAGAGCAGGTGGAGACGTTGGGCGAGGTCACGGTGACGGCTAATTCAGTGGTCCGCCAGTTCGACCGGCAAATCATTTTCCCGAACGAGGCAACCCGAAAGCAATCGACCAACGGCATCGACTTGATTGATAACCTGGACTTGGACAAAGTCTATGTAGACAAAGCGAGCCAGGCGATCCAGAGCGCCCGGGGCGGGAAGGTGATGCTGCGCGTCAACGGCGCGCCGGCCGATCCGTCGGACATCCTGTCTGTCGACCCGAAGCGGGTGACGCGCGTGGAATACCACGACCGCCCTTCGATGCGCTACGGCGAGGTGGATGCGGTGGTGGATTTGTACGTGAAGCGCTGGGAAACGGGCGGCCGCGTCAATACTTACTTACGAAACGGGCTGGACGTGGCCAACGGAACGGGGCGCGGAGATATCCGTCTGAATCATAAGAAATCCGAGTTCGCCATTGCCGGTTTTTATTCCTATTTGAAGCAAAACGATTGCTATGCGACGGAGCGGGAAAATTACCTGTTCGAGGATGGTTCGCAGCTTGCGCGGTACAAAGAGGGATTGCCCTATACGCAGCGGGAGCGGATGTACACGGCCAAAGCGAGTTACAGTTATTATGATCCGGGCGATATCCTGTTTTCCGCGAATGTGTATTACGAACTGTTTGATACGCCCAACAGCTTGTCGTCGAGCCGGATTTATACAGACAATAAGTTTTCGTCGTGGATGAACGATTCGTCGACCTATCGCGAGCAGCGTCCTTCGTTCGAGCTTTATTTCCAAAAGGATATGAAGCATAAGCAATTCATTGCGTTCGACGTGGTGGGCACGTATATGGATGTTTCGTCGGTGGACTTTTACCGCGAGACGGAGGCGGACACGAATATTTTCGACGAAACGTTGACGCGCATCAGTGGAAACAAGTATTCCATCATCGCGGAAGGCATTTATGAGAAACGTTTTGAGGCCGGAAAGCTGAGCGCCGGGGCGAAGGAGATCGCCAGTTTCGCGGATAATACGTACGGCGGCACGTTCGATTATTTGAACAAGATGAACCAGTACGTAACAAGCGCATACGCGGAATGGTCCGGCTACAAGCAGAAATTCTCGTACGGATTGGGCTTAGGAGGCGTATTGTACCGTACGTCTTACGAGTCGGAGAAGGAAACGAAAGCGTACGTGAACCCGAAATTGAGATTGGGGTATGATTTCTCCCGTGCTGTCAATCTGTATTATACGTTCGACATCCGTGTGGAGACGCCTTCGCTGGGAAACTTGAACGACGTGCAGGTCGCTGAGGATACTTATCATGTCCTGAAGGGGAACCCGGAATTGAAATCGGTCGTAAGCTATAATAATGGATTGAGTCTTTATGTGCGGAAAGGCAGTTTCCGTTCGTCGCTGGATGCGAATTACAACTACGCGGTCCATCCGATATTAAACCATACCTATGTGGACGGGCATCAGTTCATTACGCAAATACAAAATGAAAAAAACAGCCATAGTTTCAGTCTGGGCGGATTCTTGCGTTGGGATGTTTGGCGATATTTGAATGTCTATGGACGCTTCGATTACAATTACAAAAAGAATGCGGCGTACGATTACGTCCATTCCTTGCACAGCTGGATGTTCGACGCGGGCGTGGAAGGCTCGTACCGGAACTTTACCTTAGATGTGAACTTCCATAAAGACAGGGATTATCTAAGTTCGGAAAGCAAGACTTATGCCAAGACGGCGATGAACTTGACGCTGGATTACCGGTGGAAAAACCTGCGCGTAGGCGCCAGTTACCATCAAGACTTCCGGGATTGCATGAAGCGGACGGTGAACCTGAACCAGTATACTTTCCGCGACACGCGCCATTATACGCCAGACTTCAAGAATTTCTTTACTGTCCATCTCGCTTGGGCGTTCGACTTCGGCCGCGTGGGCGAAGAGATCTTCACCAACCTGTCGAACAAAGACGAGACGGAAGGGGTTTTGAGATAACAAGACAACCGTTATCCTAACTTTTACTTCAGCAATCCGGTCAAGAGCTGAAGGGCGGCTTGGGTAGCAGCGGCGATGTTTCCGGCGCGGTCGTGCGGGAAATGGAAACAGCGGGAGATGACTCGTTCCCGATAAGCGGCTGCGATCCAAACCGTCCCAACCGGTTTGCCCGGTACGGCACCGCCCGGACCCGCGATGCCTGAGGTTGCCACCGCGCAGTCGCAACCCAAGACGCGCATCGCCCCTGTCGCCATCTGCTCGACTACCGGTTGACTGACGGCCCCATGTGCCTGCAAATCCTTTTCCGATACACCGAGGACGTGGTGTTTTACTTCGTTGCAATACGATACGATGCCCCCTTTGAAATAGGCGGAGCTGCCTGCCTGGAGGGTGATTTCGTGGGCGATGTTTCCGCCCGTACAGCTTTCGGCCGTGCCCAATGTCAATTGTTTCGCTTGGAGCAGGGCCACTAATTCATTCAGAGTTGGATTCATTGTATGGATAATAATTGGCACACAGATAACACAGATTAAACGGATTTACACAGATTTTTAAATCAAGATAATCTGCGGTCATCTGTCTGATCTGTGTTATCTGTGTGCTGTTGTTAGGATTAAATCTGAACACGTGAGAAAGGTGCGGCATCCATCGGGCAGAACTCTTTGTCCTTATATTTATAATAACCCGTGATGGCGACCATCGCCGCGTTGTCTGTCGTGAACGAGAACTTCGGGATATGTACTTTCCAACCATAGCGGTGAGCGTGATCGAGGAACGCGTCGCGCAAGCCAGAATTGGCGGAGACGCCGCCCGCGACGGCTACCTCGTTGATGTGCAAATCCTTGGCCGCTTTACGGAGTTTATTCATCAGGATGTCGATCACCGTGGCTTGGAGCGAGGCGCAGAGGTCTGCTTTGTGCTTCTCGATGAAGTCCGGATCCTCTTTCAACGCATCGCGCAAGGTATAGAGGAACGAGGTTTTCAATCCACTGAAACTATAATCGTATCCCGCGATATGCGGTTTACTGAAGCTGAACGCCTTGGGGTTTCCTTCGTTGGCGAGACGGTTCACGACGGGTCCGCCCGGATAACCCAATCCCATGACCTTCGCGCATTTGTCAAACGCTTCACCGGCGGCGTCGTCGATGGTCTGCCCAATGACCTCCATCTCGTTGTACGCTTTAACGCGGATGATTTGGGAATTTCCCCCCGACACCAAGAGGCAAAGGAAAGGAAACGAGGGCGCATGGTCATCGTCCGGACTTTCTTTAATGAAATGAGCCAAGACATGCGCCTGCAAGTGGTTCACTTCAATCATCGGGATGCCCAGCGCGGCGGCGAATCCTTTGGCAAAGGAAGTGCCCACCAGCAATGATCCCATCAATCCGGGTCCACGTGTAAACGCGATTGCGTCCAATTCCGTTTTATCGATACCCGCCCGTTTGATAGCTTCCGAGACGACCGGGATGATGTTCTGTTGATGTGCCCGCGAAGCCAGTTCCGGCACCACGCCTCCGTACGCTTCATGTACGGCTTGGCTGGCGATGACGTTGGAGAGCATGACGCCGTCGCGAACGACCGAAGCCGACGTGTCATCGCATGAAGATTCGATTCCTAAGATGGTTATGCTCATAATTTCTCTATTTTTGTCTGCAAATTTCTGCAAAATAACGAAATCTCTCGCGATATTGTTTTATTTTTGTGGATAATTTTAAGAGGCAAAACTATCAAAGGACTGAAATACATAGTAATTATTCTATTGTCGCTGGTTTGGATTTTGTATGCCCTTCCAGGAATGCTGGTGAATATTCCGTTTGTGCAAGAGAAGATCGCAGAAACGGCCACAGAGGTATTGCAGGAAAAGCTGGGCGTCCCGGTGCGGATTGGCAACGTGGATATCGAATGGTTCAACCGGTTGGTCATTGAGGAACTGTATTTGGAAGACCAGGAAGGGAAGGTGCTTTTCCGGGCGAACCACCTGGCGGCAGGGATGGACGTGCTTCCGTTGTTGGAGGGACGCTTGGTGTTCAATACCGTCCGTTTGTTCGGTCCCGAAGTCTACTTGAGCAAGCAAAGCGCCACATCGCCTTTGAACCTCCAATTCGTGATAGATGCCTTCGCCCGCAAGGATACGACGCCCAAGCCTAAGCCTAAAATTGACCTGCGGTTCAATACAATATTGATTCGGCAGGGACATTTCCGGTACGACGTAGAGGATGTCCCGCGAACGCCGGGCAAGTTCAACGCCAAGCATGTGGATATTCATAATCTAAGTGCGAAGATATCGCTCCGCGCGTTGCGGAACGATAGCATCAATGCCCAAGTCAAGAAGATGAGTTTAGACGAAAGTGCCGGCTTCTCGTTGGAGAAACTTTCGTTTTCGGTCGTGGGCAATCGGGACAGTATCCATTTGCAAGGCTTTGAAATCCATTTGCCACAAACCAGCTTGCGTATTCCGGAAGCAAAAGTAGATTTAAGCCACGTCGATACGGTAGATGCTTCGTTGGTCGACAAAGCGCCTTTGGCGTTGAAGATTGCACCTTCGCGTGTCTGCTTGAAGGATATTTCCGCTTTTGTGCCTGCTTTCCGTAATTTCACTGACTCCATTGAATTATCTGCCCGGGCGGACGGGTTGGTCAACCACATCAACATAGAGAACCTGACCCTGAAGTATGGAAAGAAAATGTTGCTGGTGGGACGGATGGATTTGCGGGGCATCACGCGTCCACAAGACGCCTTTATCATGGGACAGGTAAACAAGATGTATATCACAACGGTCGGGTTGAACGACTTGCTGAACAACTTCAGCAAAGACCGTGTCGTGCTTCCGTCGGCGTTGGTAAAATTGGGCACCATCAACTTTACGGGTGAAATCTCCGGTTTCTTCAACCACCTGATTGCCTACGGGAAACTATCGACCGCCATCGGCTCCGTACAGACGGATTTGGTTTTCGGGCATGATAAAAAAAATCACATCGCTGCTTTCCTAAAAGGACGGGTGCGAACGGAAGAGCTGAGTGTGGTGGATTTGCTAAAAGACAATAATCCTTTGGGAAAAGCAAAATGCCGCATTGAAATTGATGCCAGCCGCCCGGAAGGAGGACATTTTGCAGGAAAGATACAAGCTAACGTACAGCGTTTCGATTTCAAAGGATATACTTATCGGGATATTCGGCTGGACGGGAATTTCCGCCGGAACGCATTTGACGGACGTATCCAATTGAACGACCCGAACGGCACGCTCTCGGCCAATGGTATATTCGAAAACCAAGGGGCCGCATCGCGTTTTGATTTCCAAGCATCGGTAGCGCATTTCCGTCCGGACCGCCTGCATCTTTCCGAGAAATACGAAGAACCGGACATTTCCTTCTCGATGCAGGCCAATTTTACAGGAAACACGATTGACAATGTAGCCGGAAATATCCAGGTGGATAGCTTGGATTTCCGCACGAAGCCGGACAGTTTCTTCCTGAAGAAGTTCCGGGTCGAGGCTTCGGGCCATGCGGCAGACCGGAATCTGCAAATCACTTCCGACATCGTAAATGGTGAGATTAAAGGTGCTTATTCGTTTGCGACGTTGGTTCCCAGCCTACTAAAGACGTTCGAAAGCTATTTGCCTGCGTTGGTGCATGTGGCGCCTCCAAAGCGGGAGATAAAAGACAACAATTTCACGCTCCTGCTCACGGTCGAGAATACGGAAGCGATTTCCCAAACGTTGAAGCTTCCCTTTACGGTGTTGCATCCGGCACGCGTCACAGGTTCGTATGATAATCATTACAATAAGTTCCGCTTTGAGGCTTATTTGCCTTGGTTCCGGCTGGGGAAAGCAAATTTCGAAGGCGGCTATCTGACTTGTAACAATTTGCAAAACCAATTGGAATTGGAAATGAAAACAACGAATTTCAATTCCAAAGGTATGCAGAATCATTTGAGATTACAACTGAAAGCATACGACAATTGTGTACATACGGATGTACAATGGTCGAACAACAAGGAAAAGACTTTCCGGGCAGACCTTTCGGCCTCGACTTGCTTTGTGGAAGAACCGGTAGAGGATGAATCGCCCGTCTTGCGGACCGAGGTGACGTTGCACCAGACACCGGTTATCATCAATGATTCTATCTGGCATATATTGCCTTCCAAACTATTGATACGAAAAGGGAAAGTGCATGTCGAGAACTTCGGTTTGGCTCACGACCAAGAGTATTTGCGTCTCAACGGCGTGGTGTCGAAGGAACCGACCGATACGCTGAAGATGAAGATGAACAATGTGGAACTGAAATATATCTTCGACATCCTGAACATCCCTGCCGTGCAATTCGCCGGAAAAGCCACGGGCGACTTCAATATCTGCGACCTGCAAGGTAGCCGAAAGATGGATACCGATTTGCAGGTACGCAATTTCTCGTTCAACCAAGTGGCATTGGGCGAGTTGAAGCTCTTCAGCGCGTGGGACGACGCCCAGAGTGGTATCCTCATGCGGGGAAATATTTATAAGAACGACACGACATGGACAAGCGTAGACGGCTATATCTATCCCGTCCGCACGCCGGAACGGATGCCAGGACTTTCGCTCCGTTTCGATGCCAACGACATCAACATCGCCTTCTTGCATCCGTTTATGGAGAAAATCGCGAAAGACGTGCGTGGGCACGGTTTTGGGAAAATCCACTTGTACGGACCGTTTAAGGAACTGACGGTCGAGGGCGACGCTTATATCAAGGATGGTGGATTGGGCATTGATTTCCTCGACACCTATTACACCTTCTCGGATTCGGTACACATGGACCCGACGCGCATCTGGATCCGGGACCTGACGCTCTACGACAAATTCAAGAATGCGGGCAAAGTGAACCTGACGGTCAACCACAAACATTTCAAGAACTTCGATTATCATGTCGGTATCGAAGCAAACAACATGCTGATGTATGACGTCTCGGAGAAACACAATCCATTGATTTATGGCGTGGTGTATGGAAGCGGAACGGCAGCTATCCATGGGAACGGGCAGATCGTCAACCTTGACGTCAATATGCAAAGCCGCCCAAACACGCATGTATACCTGAACTTCATGGGTAATTCGCGGGCAGAGGACTATGATTTCATTACTTTCGTCGACCGGAAGAAATTGCGCGAAGAAGCGGCCGAGAAGCAAGCCGCTGTGCGCGATTCGTTGGCCTATCAAATCTTGAACACGGAAGAAGAGGGTGCGGAGCTGCGCATGAACTTCCTCCTCGACATCACGCCCGACGCCAACTTCGAGCTCTTCATCGACCCGCAAGCAGGCGACCGCATCAAAGGTTATGGCAACGGCAGTCTCCAAATCCAATGGGGCACGAAGAGCGATTTGCGCATGTATGGCAGTTATGGCATCCAAGAGGGGAACTACAATTTCAGTCTCCAGCAGTTGCTCCATAAAGATTTCAAGATACGGGACGGAAGCATCATCACCTTCAACGGCGACCCCTTCAACGCGATCCTGGACATCAACGCAATCTATAATCTGACCGCCAACCTGAGCGACCTCGACGAGAGCCTCGCATTGGAGAGTCCACGCACGAATGTTCCCGTGAACTGCGTCCTGAACCTCGACGGCATGTTGCGCCGCCCCGACATCACGTTTGACCTGGAACTCCCCGGCTCGAACGAGGAATTGGAACGCCAGATGAAGAGCTTCATCGATACAGACGACATGATGACGCGCCAGATTGTCTACCTCTTGATATTGAACCGATTCTACACACCTGAATATACCGGCACGACCAACTCGAACGATTACTTCTCGGCAGCTGCATCGTCGGCGCTCTCCTCGCAACTCTCTACGTTGCTCAATTCGATTACCGACAAAGTGCAAATCGGGACGAATATCCGCGCCGGCGAAGATTGGGGAATCCGCGAGACAGAGGTCGAGATGCTCCTCTCCAGCCAGTTGCTCAACAACCGTTTGCTCTTCAACGGGAACTTTGGTTATAAGGACACGCCTTTGCAAAAGCAGGCATTCATCGGCGAGTTCGACCTTGAATACAAACTCACCCGCAACGGCGACATCCGCCTCAAAGCCTACAACCATGCCAACGACCTGTATCAATACCTCAAGCAATCGCTTACGACGCAGGGTGTGGGCATCATGTTCAAGAAAGACTTCACGCGCTTCTCCGACCTTTTCCAACATCGCCGTCGTCCGCTGGTGTTGCCGCCTGATTCCCTTTCCGTACCTGCCTTGCCTGCGGATTCGCTCCAAAAGAAATAATATGGGCGTCGGCCTATCTCAGGATTTGTCTTTCATCTGCCTAAATCGATTTTATATCCAAACGAAACACCCGTATGATGGGCACTGTTTGAAGTACAATCCAAGAAACCGAACGCATTGAAAGTAAAGTTTTTCCATTCCACTCCAATATCCATCGTGGGACCAGCATTCATCCCTACTCCTATCCCGCCATAAGCTCCTCCGCTTACCCGTACCTTCGTGACCGAAGAAAGAGGGAAATGAAACGAAGCATATACCGGGACATAAAGCTGAAAAGCCGCCTGCTCCCACTCGGCTATGCTGGAAAACAAAACGCCCGTCTGCCATGAAAACAAACGGCTCTGAGGCACATTGGCATAAGCCCCTGCATGTACACCCCAGCGGCTTCCTACCGAAAATCCAGAACGAAGCTCCACACTCGGCGATTTTTCACCCGCCTCCACCTGTCCGATAGACAATAACATCGCAAATACCATTCCAAGGAATCGCATACTTAAAACCTTATTCATTTTTACTACTCTTTTAAATGCTTCTGCCTATAAGACACAAAACATAAGAAAACCCCTACTCCGGCGGCGGACTTTTTTCTTTATTAGGCGAAAAAAGATATCCGCCTAATATTTCAATAACAAGAGGCGTCAAAACAGCTTCCGCATATCCATCGAGAGGAAATCTTCCGCGCTAATACCTCCGTCTCCCACAATAAAAGCCGATTGCGGATGGAACAGCTTGCGGAACTTGTCCAATCCATCCGTCCGCTTCTCCGCATTGCTTTTCACCTCGATAGCAACCACCGAACCCTTCTTGCGCAGGACGAAATCCACTTCATCGTCCCGTTCGCGCCAATAGAATACATCAAAACGATGCACGAAGGCTTGGCTTACCAGATAGGCACCGATACCTGACTCAAAGATGCGCCCCCATGACTTGCGGTTCAATATCGCCTGCTCAAAGGTCAACGGGCTATATACCATTTTCAAGGCATTGTTATATACCTGTAACTTCGGGATACTGGCACGCCTTCGAGCCATATCCACACTAAACTTCTGGAGTCCGCAAAGCAATCCACTTTCATCCAACAGGTTGATGTATCCCGCCAAGGTCACGGTGTTCCCGGCATCTTGAAGCGAACCTAACATTTTGCTCAACGAAAGCAATTCGCCCGAATAGGCCGCACCCAGTTCGAATGTCTGACGAAGCAAGGCGGGTTTGTTTATCGGTGTATCCATCAAAATATCTTTGTTGATAGTTGCCTCAATGATGGCCGACTGGATGTATTGCCCGAAACGGTCTTCATCGCCAATCAAGGTTGCCGCGCCAGGATAGCCGCCATAAAACAGGTATTGGTCGAGCGAGAAACCGAAACCTTCCTGCATTTCCCGATAACTCCAATGACTCATACGTATCTCTTCAAACCGCCCGGCCAAGGATTCAGACAAACCTTTCTCCAACAGCACGCGGCTGCTCCCCAAAAGCAATACCTTAATATTGCGATCGTGAAACGTATCATCATCCCACTCCTTTTTTACCACCTCGCTCCAGTTGGCAATCTTCTGTATTTCATCAATCACAAAGATGACGCACTCCCATCCCCGGCTTTCCTTCAAGCTGCGTACAGCTGCCCAACAATCAGAAATCCAAGCACTATTGGTAGCCGGAACATTGTCGGCAGAAAAGAACTGGTAAGGCATATCCAAATCCTGAAGCACTTGTTTGACTACAGTGGATTTTCCTATCTGGCGGGCACCCATTACCACTTGGATGAACTTCCGAGGCTCTTTCATCCTATTCGTAATCACATGATATTCTGCGCGTTTATACATACTATTACATTTTACTCAGTGGACTAAGTATTTTTACTCAATGCAAAGATAATAAATAGATTCGAATCATAATCATGGATTTACATCTTATCTTGACCCGCATCTGCAATCCCCATACCCCTTAACACCACAAAGGGCGAACCCACCAGGCCCGCCCTCCATTCTTAATTCTTCATTCTTAATTCTTCATTTACACCAGCGTCACTTCCGGGCACTCGATCACCTTCACCTCCTCAAGCGGCGTATCGCTGCCACTGTAATAGGTTTCGAGGGTGATGCGGTACTTGCCCTCGGCCAGGTCTTCGGGGACTTGGAACACGATGGTCTTGTCGTCGTTCATGGCGAAGAGGGTGACGGTCTCGACCACTTGGGTGGGGATCAACTCGCCATAGAACTGGACCGCGCCATTGCCTACGCCGTCCGCGCCCAACAGGTACAGCCCTTTGCCCGAAATCTTGGCCATACCTTTGCGGGTCAGTGTCCCGTCGGTCTTGCCCGTCGTCACGTCCAGGATTTCTTCTACAATCGATTCAACCTCTTCTTCTGCCGGGTTGATTTCGATCCATTCCAACTGCTCGCTGTCGACGAGGGCACGGCTGTAGGTCCCACTCGTAATCTTCTCCCGTTCAGGGACGAATTCGACGCGGACCGCCTTTACCTGTTTAGCGAAATCAAAATCTTCCAGATTCTTTACCCCAGTGGTCGCTAACGTGTAGCGAAAGTACCCAAGCCCCTTAATATGTACGCTCTTCCCTTGCGACATACGAGCATGAATCACGCCTGCAATATCGCCCAATACGGCCTGAACGTCCGAATTACTTACCGTGGAAATCTTTGCCAAATCCTTGGCAATCGTTTCCGTCTCAACAGGTTTTCCCTGCACTACAGCACGCGGATAATATACCTCATGCTGCTTGTTGTACGCTTTCTTGTAGAACGGCATAACATTACGGTTTTTAGTTAATACTATTGTTAGTTTCTCGATTCAGTACTTCGAGCTTGTCAATGTACTGAATCGAGCGTGTCAATTCAGTACTTCGAGGACGTCAATTCAGTACTTCGACATGCTCGATTCAGTACCTTTATTTATTCCCGATAAATCTATTTAGAAAACAGCCAAGCGCACGATTTGGTTCAAAGAAAATAGAATTATTTTTAGAACGTATAGCCCGCGCTCACCGAGACCAGGTTTTCCGCCTCCATCCAGTGTTTCGTCTCGAAGTTCCGGTCGTAATTCAAGTTGAGCGACACCTGCTTGACTTGAAGTGAAAGGCGGGTCGTGAAGCCCCACTCGAAGCGGTCGTAGTAGCTGTCGTAAGGGCTGCGCTCCAGGGTGCTCGTTTTTCCATCCTCATCACCCTTTTCATAATTGGAGAACTGGAGATCGTAAGTGCCGCCTACGCCTACCACCACATACAGGCCGGCTGCCGCCGAAAGGGCATAATCCTCGTTGATTTGCCATTTATATTTCGCCATGACGGGGAGTTGCAGGAAATCCCTACGCGTGTCGACATTTACAAACTCCACGCTTTTTATATCCGTTGCATCTGCCATAGACGACATAGTTCCACCGTACTCCGGGAAAGGAAAAAAAATCCAACTTTCCGTTCCGTCCGCACAATCGACCATAGCACTTGCATACGAATAAGACTCCCGCTTATAGTAATAGTAGAGTCCGGAGGTAATCGCCCAACCATTTCCCTGTTTGTTAAAGAAATAGTCCACGCCCACGCCCAGCCGAGGAGAAATCGTCGCCCGCCGGTCTTCATACCCTTCCTTCATCATCATAATACCCACTTCCGGCGTAAATTTAAACTGGGCATGAGCCGCCGGGATTGCCCCAAACAGGGTGGACGCAGCCACCGCAGATACACACAAAAACTTATTCATATCGTTATTCATTTTAATGTTTCTGCTCCTAAGACACAAAAGATGGGGAAAACCCCTACTCTGGGAAGCACTTTTTTCTTACTTAAACTTATATCCTAATGAAATACCAAAGAAGGCATCGACATCATTCGATGTGACTAAATTCTGAAAAGCATATCCACCAAGATACCATTTCCTATATTCCAGACCCACTTCGGCAGAAACGCCAAAACCATGTTGATCACCCAATTGCCCATGCGGACCTATATGAAAATGTAAATCCAGATCTTGAATTGGAACTTGGTAAGAAGCATAAACAGGCAGTAACAATGCACTGAACCGATGCTCTTGCCCTCCAACTGAATTAAACGAAGGAGTCACGCTAATGGAAAACCGCTCTGTCAATGGCACGGAAATCATACCTCCGATATTATATCCTCCATCTGTCCGACCTCCATAATTTTTAAGTACAGAAAAACCAGCTCTTGGCATAAACTCAACTTTCCGTTCTTGGGCGAAGGTTGAGATAGTAGCTATTCCCCAAAATACCCATAAAAAAGTTACTGATACTAATAAATGTTTTACTTTACACATCGTTTTTCTTGATTAAAATAATTCGATTTCCGGTTGCAAAGGTCGGGCATTTTTGGGAAACAAGGAAAGATTTTGGCCGGACAAGGCTGGACAAGCCCGTCTTGATAATCAATCGATTACAGAAATAATACTGGACATGGGAGTAGACAGCGGGCTTGCCCTTAACTGGACAAGCCCATTTCGGCAAGGTATTGGACCGTTCGCTTGGCCGGATCGGTCATGCCCAGCTTGGTCCGGATACGGTTGTAGGCTTTGGTCGGAGAATCAATTCCCACCTTCATCAGGAAAGAAACCTCTTTGGGGGAGAAGCCCAACAAGGCCAAGAAGCAATATTGCTGTTCCCGTTCCGACAGGCGGGCATCTACCAAGCGGTTTATCAAATGTGGGTACAAGACATGTATCAGGTTTCGTACTTCCACCCAATCTTCAGCATTTAAATCCTGCTTATGGGACGAATCCAAGCATTCCTTTACCCTTCGATAGACAGGCGTTTGTTCCAAGAAATAATTGATTTGCTTTTGCATTTCCTCTTTCAGCCGATCCATTTTGGCTAAAAACAGTTGGTTCTGTTCTTCGAAAGCTGCTTTCGTCTGTTCCGATTCCAGTTGTTGTGCTTTCAACTGTTGCGCCAGCATATCGACTTTTTGCAACGCCTCGCCCAGTTCTTCCTGTGATTGCGCCTTTTGGGTTTGCGTATTAAGGAGATCCTCCTGCAAGCGTTCGGTTTTTTGCAGTTGCCGGGTGTATTTCTCCTTCCATTCAGCTATCTGCTTTTGGCTTTCCTGCTGCAGTTCTTGCAACTGCTGTTTGAAATGAGATGTATCAACTTGGGAAGTAGCCATTTGCTGCTGTTGTAAACGATTCAATTCCTCCTGCCTCCGCTTGTGTTCTTGCTCTGCCGGTGTCAATTGATTCAAATCGGCTTGTTGCTGAACCAAGAGTTGGTGCGACTGGAGTTGCAGTATTTTGTCTTTCTCCAAGATACTATTCTTCAATCGCTCTATATCCAACGCTTGCTGTTGAAGCAGGATTTTCCGTTTGTGCGCCAAACTCCGATAAACAAGAATAATCAACAAAGCCACAATGCCTAATAGCAACGCACCAATCAATGCCAACTCAAACATTCTCCACTGCTGGGCATATTTCTTTGCCATTTGCCTTTCCTTAAACAGGGCTTCGTCCCGGTCTAAATCTACCTTTTCCAAATTCAAGACATACTTTTCCCTCGCTTTTATATAATTCTTCATGGAATCCAATGCCGTCGTAAGATTGCCTTTCTTTTCTTCCAACAGGGCATAATGATGGACTAATTCTTTATGTGTGTTAGGATTAGAAGTCGGTCTTTTCGCTTCATTCAAGAAATATTCAGCCTTTTCCAAACTATCTTCCGACAAATAAAGTCGACCCAATGCAGCGCAAGTCGGTGCACAATCATTGGGGTCAAGTGCTATTGCTTTATATAGATATTCTTTTGCCTTTGGTAAGTTTCCCATCTTGTGATAAACATTCCCTATACCATTATATATAGTAGAGATATCGGCAGAATCACCCAATTGCCAAATGACAGAATCCGCCCGATGCATATAGTCCATTGCCAAATCAAAAGAATCCAATGCGGCCAATTCCCTGCCCAAACGCCTATAAGCTAATCCT
This sequence comes from uncultured Parabacteroides sp., assembly GCA_944325335.1. Lineage (GTDB taxonomy): Bacteria > Bacteroidota > Bacteroidia > Bacteroidales > Tannerellaceae > Parabacteroides. Next base: position 59,881 of record CALUZR010000011.1, read on the forward strand.
AAACTACGCTTATCAGTTGTTTGCTCAAACGATTCGACAGACCGCGTCATCCACTCAGCGGCCGAATCATAATCCGCTTGTTCATGAAACAATTCACATACAGACTGGCAAATGCGCGCAGTCAAATGCCAATCCTCCGCCTCGCGGCTTCGCGCTTCCGCAGCCAAGAATACCTCCATGGCCGGGCGATGCAGCCCCTCTTCTTGCAGCGCACGCCCCCAGTAGAAACCCATGCGGGCTTGCTCAATGGGTTCGCCATGTTGTTCCAAATAGTAAAGGGCGCGGTCGAGTTCATCCTCATAAGGCAAAGGCGTACCGATAGAATCCGCCAGGCGGCACGCCAAGACGCAGTAGCGCGTCACCCACTTATCCGACAACAACGAGGGATATTTGACACTATCCAGCCAGGCACGCGCCTCTTCGGGAGCAGACGGCCATGCAGCTTCTGCCTGCTTCACCCATTGCTTGTACTCCGGCTTACTGGGCATACAACCCACTAAACAGATGCTTAACAGCAAAAATATAAAACCCTGTTTCATTCGATTCCTTTTTTGACGACGCAAATATAATAAAAAAAGGGGCGCCCAGGCAAATGCCCAGACAACCCCTTTAAGCGTATTCAGACAATTAACTTATTCCACTACGGAGATAGACGAAATCATACCGAAGTTCTGATTATCGTTTACGTCCCATACGATCTTCCCGCTCTTATCGATTTCAATAAGCTGCGGGATGTGCTTGTCGGCCACCGTGGGGTCGTGTCCCTGCCAGTTGCAGATGTACAGACCGCCGTCGACCGTCGGGAGCAGCTGCGCCACGAAGCAGAATTCCGTCCCTTCGATGTCACCCGATTTCACCGTCCGCAGGATTTCACCCGATTCGAGGTTGAACTCCACGTAGCAATGCGAATCGCCGCACGCCGCGAGGTAATTCCCGTTCGGGAGCGGGATGACGCAATAGCCATTGCCCGGGAGCTTCACCGTGCGCACCAATTCGCCCTTCGGGTTGATCTCGCGCACTTCCGCCGTCTGGAACAACGGCATCATGTAGTTGCCCTGCGCGTTCTTGTAGATTTGGCGGAACTGAGCGTGCGGGTCTTCGATGCCCGTCTCGTAGTTCAGCTCAAACAAGATATCGCCGGCTTGGTTCACTTCCAAGATACGGGTGGGATGCCCGCAGGAAGCCACCAAGTAGTTACCGTCTGGGAGCACGCGCGCCGTCTGGAACTCCGAACCTTCTGAAGCCGGGATATTCCAAAGGATGTTTCCATCCTGGTCCATCAAACGGGCCCCTTTCTTATACGAGAAAAGGATTTTCCCGTCGGGCGTCCATACGGCCGAGTTGCATTCCCAGCCTGCTTCCAAGGGATATTCCCATTGCACCTGCTTGGATGCCTTGTCGATGATCACCATCTTGTTCCAACCCGAACCCGCCAACAGCAGCTTCTCAGAAGCAGGCGACGAGCTACAAGCGGAAAAGAGGAAACCCGTGATAGCCAACGCTACCGATAAAAACAGTGTTTTCATCTTTATTTGCTCAAATCTTGATACATTTCATAACCCTGTTCCGCCGTGATGCCGTCGTGAACTACCGCATGAACCGCCTGGATCATAGCCGCAGGATGTTCGCTCTGGAATACATTGCGGCCCATATCTACACCGGCAGCCCCATCTTGGATTGCATTGTAGCAAAGCTTGAGGGCGTCCAATTCGGGCACCTTCTTGCCACCTGCAATCACGATAGGCACGGGGCAAGTAGCCGCTACGCGTTCGAAACCTTCGCAATAGTAGGTCTTCACGATGCTGGCGCCATTCTCGGCACACATACGAGAAGCCAATGCGAAATAACGGGCATCACGCGCCATCTGCTTACCCACAGCCGTCACGCCCATGACAGGAATACCATAGCGATTGCCCAAATCGACTGCCTTCACCAAGTTGGCTGCTGTAATGGCCTCGCGTTCTTCATCGCCCGCAGCAAACATGACCGCCATCGCCGAAGCGTTGTAGCGGATCGCGTCTTCCACATCGATCAAGACATTGCGGTTCAACTCCGTCAGGATAGACGAACCTGCGTCTGAACGCAAGCAGACCGGTTTGTTCGTAGCTGCCGGAATCGATGACTGCAGGATTCCACGCGTACACATCAAGCAATCGGCATATTCAAGCAACGGAACGATGCTCAGGTCGATACGTTCCAAACCTGAAGTCGGTCCCATGATAAAACCATGGTCGAACGCGAGCAACACGGCCTTTCCCGATTTCGGGTTAAAGATACGAGTCAAGCGGTCTTTCATTCCCCACGGGAGGTTCGACGCGCCTTTTACATGAAAATTGTCCGTAGCCTGAGCTTGGCCTAATCCGAAATTATTGGCTTCCCGGAAGCCTTCCATATCTGGCATATTCTTTCTATATAATTAAAAAGTTAAACAAAATACTTATTTCAATGCTTCTGCAAACGAAGCGAACATGCAGCTCCAAGAAGCCGCGCCGCTATCCATATAACCAATCGAACGCTCGCCATAGTTGCGCGCACGACCGAAGTTTGCCTTCATCGGAACGGTGGCTTCTGCTCCAGCTAAAGCCGCCTTAGCTCCCGCATCCAGGATTTCCTTGATATCCGAAGAGGTGCAAGCCTTCATTGCCTCGACTGCCGGCACCAAAGCATCCATCATGGTCTTGTCGCCCACCTTGGCAGCTGTCTGTTGCTGCACGTTGGCCAAACCGCTGGCAAACATCTTCCGTACGCCATCGGCATCCAATTCGGTACCTTCTGCCGCATCACTCATACCCAAGAAAAGCGCACCCAGCAACGTACTGGTCGAACCGCTCACTTCGAGCATCACGTTCATGCCCATGTCGGTGAGCATCGACTTGAATTCCGTCCCTTGTTGAGCCGAACGAACGATGCACGACAGGGCTGTTACGATAGCCGTTCCATGGTCTCCATCCCCAATCACGGCGTCCAACTTCGAGAATTCCTCTTCCTTAGCTTTGATATTTTTCAAAGCCACGTCGAGCATGGCTTTGAAATCTGTAATTGTGAGTTTATCCATCATTTATCCAATTGTAGTCCAATACGGAGCGTTCGACATCTTGTTCAGATAAGCGATATGGTCATCATCGAGCAATGCCATAATCATTTGGAAACCGGCTTGTTCTTGTACCGTCAGGATTTCCTGGATACGGCTGCAAGCCACCTGGATGCCACGAGCTTCCAATTCCTTGTAAGCCTTGCGGAAGACGATGTTCAATTCCATGTGCGTCGTTGCGCCCACGCCGTTGATAATCAAAAGCGCCTTGTCGCCTGCTTTCGGCTTCAACTGCTGGCAAAGGAGATCGACCATTTCGGCTGCTGTATCGTCGGCTGATACGAGCGGTTTCTGTCCACCGCCACCTTCACCATGCTGGCCCATACCGATTTCCATAATACCTTCAGGCAGGTCGGAAATCGTTTCGCCGTTCTGCGGATGCGTGCAAGAACGCATAGCCACAGCCAATGTAGCGCAATGCTTCGTATAACGTTCACCGATTTCTACCAATTCGTCCAGGCTCTTGCCCTCTTCCGAAGCCGCGCCCAAGATTTTGAACAAAGGCACGCAACCGGCCAAACCGCGGCGGTCCTTATCATCCGCTCCGATACCGGCACTGATATCATCGTGCGTCAAGATTTGTTTTACTTTGATGCCTACGCGAGCTGCCAACTGGCAAGCCATGTTCGCACTCATCACGTCGCCCGAGTGGTTCAATACCACCAACAGGATACCGGCTTCACGCTTCATCAATTGCAAAGCCTGGAACACACGTTGCGCTCCCGGAGCAGCAAAGATATCGCCCACTACGGAGCAATCCAACATGCCTTCGCCCACAAAGCCGCTCAATGCAGGTTCATGTCCTGAACCACCTAAGGTTACGATAGCCACTTTGTCTTCGCTCTTCGGATTCGCACGAACTACAATGTTTTCACCACCTAATTTCACCTGGTTCGGATAAGCCAATACGTATCCTTCCAATAATTCCGGCGTAATATGTTGCGGATCGTTGATAAATTTTGTTTTTACTTCAGCCATAATTCTACCATTTTAAAAAGTTATTACTTGATTTCCATTAACTCAAGGGCAATGCCTTCCTCTTCGATGAAGGCGATCGTCAGATGTTCGTCGCATACGGCAGGCCCGAAGATTACCTTCTGCCCCTTCAAGGCTTCTTCCAACGAGGGAACCTGATACGCGATATGGGCGGTCTTCAATACCAATTCAGGTAATGGGCTTTCCCCGCCTTCCCAATAAATAAACTCGATGCGGTTCGCACTTTTGCCAAAGTCCGTCAACCAGACATTCAACCCTGCATTGTACATCGCACCCTCCGGTTTGTAATTCACCGGAATGCCAAAATGATTCAATGTTCTCATAGCATTACTACTTTTTTATAATTATAAATGAAACAAATTATATCTCTAATTCTTCTGTTTTATGCCTATATTTCCATCGCGCCATAATACCCAATGCCACTACGACAACGATACTTCCGATTAGATACGCAAAGATAGCATGAATTTGGTCATTCTCGCCATACGAATGCATCCCACTTAGGAAATAATTTACCCCAAAGAAGGTCATCAGTACGGAACTAAAGGCCATTACAGACAAAAAATTGAACGACCAAAGGCTGTACCATTTCCGCACCAGGCGAAGATGCACCACCAAGGCATAGACAATCATCGTAATCAACGCCCAAGTCTCTTTCGGGTCCCAACCCCAATAGCGGCCCCACGATTCGTTCGCCCAAATCGCGCCCAAGAACGTGCCGATGCTCATCAACGCCAGCCCCAAGAGAAGCGCCATTTCATTAATGACGGTCAGTTCCTCCATCCGGGCCGTCAGCATCGCCCTATTCTTTGGCGTTATGAACGACATAATCGCCAAATTGGTAATGCCCAGCAAACCGCAAATACCAAAGAACCCGTAGGCTGCCACGATGACCGCCACATGGAACATCAGCCAGGGCGACTTCAACACCGGTACCAACGGACTGATCTGCGGATCCATCCAGCTCAACCCGGAGACAAACAAGATGACGCCACCAAACAACGCGGCCAATGCCAACGTAATCCGGCTCCCCTTCACGAAGAGGAAACCCGCCAACACCGTAGCCCACGCGACGTACACCATCGTCTCGTACGAATTGCTCCAAGGCGCATAGCCCCCGATATACCAACGCATCCCCAGTCCATACGAATGGAACAGGAAGACGCCCAAGACACCCGCCATCAATATCCACGAGATATACTTCCCCGCCGGTATGCGGTAGAACATCCCCGCGAAGGAGAACACGAGCAGCAATCCGCCCAAAATCAGATAGCCCACCTTGCATTGCCCGAACACGTTCATTTCATTATAGCGGATCTCGGCTTGCATCTTCTTCGGGCTAATGTCTACCCCCTTCGCCTTGGCTTGCTGGTAAGTGCTTATCATGCCCAAGACCTCGTCCGCTTTGCTCCAATCCCCGTTTTGCAAGGCTGTTTGCACCTCGCCGATATACCATATAAATATATGCGAGACGAACATCGAATCCTTCCCGCTAAAGGAAGAAAGGTCGTCGCCCGGCGCATACCAACGATGGTTCGCGTCGTGCTCGTCGGGGAAGATACGGACCCATTGGTAGTTGAACAAGAGGTGGAGGATATTCACCTGCTCGTCCAGTTTCATCAAATCCTTGTCGAAGCGGGTGCGCTCGTTCGGCGCTTTCCCATACGCCTCTTCTACTTGGGCTTGGAATTTGTAATTACCTGCTTCGTCGAACACTTGCAAGTAAGCGCACGCCTTTTCGGGCAAACCGAACTGCTGTGCAATCTCTTGATCGGAATAGCTAATCAACGGGACGCGCATCCACATGTCGGGCATCGCGAACAAGCTCAACAGGAACTGGTCCGAATTCAAATCGCCCAGCCTGTCTTCCTTATGGATTTTGCGCAAGACCTCCGACGAGAAGGTGTTCATCGGCACCATGCGCCCGTTCTCCAACTGAACAGGCAAGGCGCCCCACTTGGCTGCATGGGCCTCGTCCACCGCATATTTCTGCACGATGGCTTGTATATCGGCCGGCATCTCGTCTGCCTTTATCGACATACTAAATAAGAAAGAAAAAAGGACAAGCATCGCCACCTTCTCGGCCGCATGGATCTGCTTCAACCGGCGTTTCAAGTACATGAAGCGCGAATGCTTATCCACCAAGCAAAGGATAAATCCCACCAAGAGGAGGAAATACCCCGTATACGTTATATTCCGTCCAGCCACATCGCGATTGACTGACAGGACCGAGCCCAGCTCGTCCGGGTCATACGATGCCTGATAAAAACGGTACCCCTTTACATCCAATACATTGTTCATGAAAATAAGCGCCTCCTCCGTCCGTCCGTCTACATACACTTTGATTTTACTTTCAAACGACGACGGACTCATCGAACCGGGATAACGCTTCAAAATGAAATCCTCCAGCTCCACTTCAAAAGGCAACGTATGGAACGCCACCTTGTCCCCATCCAGGCGGATGGCTATCTGGTTGCTCTTCTCTCCCTCCCTTAAATGTAAAATGCCCTCTTCACTAAAGAGATGCGAACAAAACGCTCCTGCCAAAATCACGACAAACGCGGCATGCAACACCAACGCGCCCCACTTCTGCTGCCGTACCCAATGTTTCCGCCAGGCAATCACGATGAAATTTACCACCATCAAGCATTGCCATACGAAGAACCACGGCGCATGATACACCCAAGCCTTGGCCGCGGGCGTCCCACTCTGCTTCTCAATCCAAGTAGCCGCCGCCAGACAAATGGCATATACCAGCATCAACACGCAGGTTGTCCGATACGAAGAAAATAGTTTCAACAAGAACGATTTCATGTATTTATCAAATACGCTTTTAGTTTCAATTCATTTTATAGTCGCTAAAGGAGACTTGCCAACAGGCTGAAAATCGAATTTAGACTCTAAATTAGGTTTTCCTTCTGAGCGAAAATCGAATTTAGACTCTAAATTAGGCTCTCCTTCTGAATGAAAATCAAATTTAGACCCTAAATTTAACTTTCATTCTAACAGAAAGGCAAATTTAGATACTGTATTTAACTTTCATTTTGGAAGAGAACCGAATTTAGACTCTGTATTTAACACTCATTTTGAATGAGAGCCAAATTTAGACTCTAAACGGCATTTTCCGCCCTCATCCAAGCCCGGCATTTTTCCTTTTTTAACCAATCGGCCTTCCGACGGCTAATTTAGAGCCGCCGGAAAACCCATCAGTTCAAATCTCAATCTTCAATGATTACGCGGAAACCGACATTGAATACCGGTTGCCACGGATAATAAGCCTTGCGGCTATAAGCCGTCGAGAACTTCGGACGTTCTACCCATGAACCACCACGTACCACCTTATATTCAGAAGTTTCCTTCGCATCCTCCTTGTACGGATAAGGCAGATAATCCGAGCGAGTCCATTCCGCTACGTTTCCGTGCATGTTGTACAAACCGAACGGATTCGCCTCGTACTTCTTGCCCGCGATCTGGATCAAGCTACCGTCGTTCACGCTTTCCACCTTCGGCAAGAACGTATAATACTTGTACCAGAAGCTGGTCTTCGGCATGGGTTGCGGGTCGATACCACTTACTGCCAGCAAGTTGGTTGTTTCATCCGCCAAGTTCTCCATCTTACCGAAGTCGGCATTCAGGTTGCCAAACCAGAAGTCTTCGTCGCTACCTGCACGGCAAGCCCATTCCCATTGAGCTTCGGTCGGCAATGTCACATGCAAACCGGTCTTTTCGCTCAATTGCTTACAGAATTCCATCGCATCGTTGTAGCTTACGCGGATAACCGGTTGGTCCGGATCATTCGCTACATAACCTTGATGCACATGGTCTTTCCATTGCTGATCCATGTGGCGGCTATCGTGTTTCGGGAAGAAGACGTTGTATTGCTGGTTCGTCACCTCCAATTCACCCATCCAGAACGGCTTGTCGATCTTCACTTTGGCCGTCGGACGTGCATCCGATTCGCCATTGTAGCTACCCATGACGAACTGACCGGCCGGGATGCGCACAAACGTCATCTTCACGCCCGGAGCCAATTCGATTTCCATACGAGTTTCCTTCTCGTCGGCCAACTTTTCTTTGATAGCTTCCGCATCAAAAGGCCAACCTTTCACCTTCAGGTTCTTCACCTTCACCAGCTTTTCGGGTTCAGGCATTACCGGCGTGATCGGACCCTTCTTTTCCAAATAAGCAGCATAGTCGGAGATTTCCTTCTTCCAGTCTACACCGGCACCGCCAGCATATTTGTTTGTCAACTCGATACGGCGCTGGATCTGGTCGAAACCTTGATACGGGATAATCTCTTTGCCTAAGACATTGGCATTGAAATAACCCTTATCCGGTGCATTGTAATCAATCCAGTTGTACAAAGTCTTCCATTCCTGATCCGTCAGTTTGACATTATGGTGTCCCTTCTTCAAGAGGCGAACCAATTCGCTCGTATTCTGATAATATTCATACGGATAAAGTACCAACATATCACCTTCGCCGCCCTGACGGTGTACATACGGATGCAAGTTCAAATAAGAAGTGCCATATCCTAACTTGTCTTTCTTGCCACCTCGCAAGTCGAACGCCTTGCCTTCGCCATTATGGCACGCGATACAAGCACGGTCCAAGATAGGCTGGATTTCCAAATCGAACGTAAATGAACGTGTGCCACCTTCTGGAGCTTTCAACTTGGAAGCTGCTTTCTGGGAAGCAATCACACGCTTCGGAATAGCGATTTCGTTCTGGTCTTCGTGGCAACCTACGCACGATACGACTTCGCCCGGCTGGCCTGTCAACCAACTACGCATCCACTGGATAGCTGCACCGTCCTTATCCAACGGTTGGATAGAAATCGGCGTATTAGCCGGAATCTTAAAGATAACCGAACCATCCTCTTCTACCGGAACCGTACCCAAGAGACGTTTGATATCCCAACCACTCTGGATACCATGCCAGTTGTGGTCTGATGGAGTCTTTACATACGCATATTCATACGCATGGATACGCAACTCTTTCACCGTACCACGTGGTACGCCTTGCAAACCTTCTCCCGTGTAAATATCCTGGATAAAGACAGTCGCCTCTTTGTCATTCAGCTTCACACGATCCGGAATAGCCGGAGGAGTCGTTGTCTTGCGAACCAAGATCGGGCTGATGTATCCTTCGCCTTCTGCCTTATAGATGCAAGTCACGTTATCGAAGACGTCCACCAGATAAAGTCCCCACAAATCATCCGGACTCAATTTAGCAGATACCAAATAATATTTGTCGCTCAACGGCATCGGCTTCACGAATTGCGGCCATACGCCATCTACCAATTGGTCTTTGATTTCTTCTACAATCGGACGATCGTGATATGGAATCTCTTGTGTCATACCAGCCGCACCCTTACGCGCTTTCGACGGATCGAACAAAATCAAACGACCCGAACGAGCCACACCATGGTGACCCGAAATAATACCTACGAAAGCAGACGGATGTCCCGGCAGAGGCTGTACGTCAAACGTACTGTTCGGGAACATAGAACCACTACCATAAAGCGCTTTCTGCTCTGTACCATCCGGATTCATGTGCATCACGATGCGCGAATAGTAGTGCGTCAAGTCCGTGTATTCCCAACGGGTATACATCACCTTTCCATTTGCCATAATCGTCGGGTTCCAGTTTGCATCCTGGTCGAAGGTAATACGACGCATGCTCTGGTCTTTCGGATTATAAAGCACCATATTGCCCACAGGGTCATCACCGCTTACGCAAGGCACACCCTGATAACCAATATTCGAGATAGCAATAATACGACCATCAGGCAAATAAGTTCCATCGTAGAACTCCAAGTCCGGCTCTTTCATTTCCAGCATCGGATGATAACCGGTTCCATCCAGTTTTACCTCATGGATATTCCAACGCTTATCCGGCATCAACTGAGTAAACATCACACGGTCTCCATCCCAGTGCAACTTCAAGTCGGCAATAGAAGAACCATACTGCGCCTTGTAAACCTGACGCATGTTGACCGTATCGCCCCGCAAATTGGACAACTCAACGATCTCTGCATCAAATCCACCACGACGAGCCGACTCCTGATTACTCCAGTTATTTGCTTGTGTACCCAAATCCGGTGCCATTGCCTGACGAGCCTTTACACCCAATTTAAAACGAGTAGCAACAATCTTATCTTTATCAAGAAGCGTATTACCCATCAAAATAGCCCGCTTATTAGCCAATGCTTTCCGGGCATCGGCCATGGCTTGCTCATCGCCTTTATAGATTCCGTCAAACCCTTTCTTATTTAAAGCGAGCAATTCATCCAACATAGGACCATACTTGGCCGTATCGTATCCTTTCCGCTTCTTCATATCATCATAAGCTTTCTGGATAGCCTCTACATTCAGCCAAGCCAATTCATCTTGGATTGTGGCTACGGTTTGTATCTTCTCTACCAACTCAAGATACTTATGTATCTGCGTATTTACATCCGTTTCGCTTTCTATTTGCTTTGCCAAACCAGCGAAATAAGTTTTATCCTTCAAATTAGACAAAGCCTTTTCAACAGCCTGTTTTTCCACCGATGCATCCGCTGTAATCAACCACGAATCCAATCCGTCGAGCACAGAACCCAACATCGAAATCTCATTCGGATACTTTGCATTCAACGCTTCACCGACTTTACCCGGCATTACATTCAACGCTTGGAAGAAAACACTTCCGCCCGAAGAAGAATCGTCGATACCTACTTCAGCTTCAAAACGCACATACTCTCCATTCAATGGATAAACCAGTGTTCCATTGGCATGACAGAATACGCCATGTTTATATTCTTTCCCATCAATAATAATCTCATGGTCGTAAGCATTCGTATTCATTTTTGGCTTTGCCCAACCAGCTACACCATATTCATACGGCACTTCATCCAGCCATACTTCCGTTCCATCCGCTTTAATCAAACGTGCATTTGCCCACACAGCCTGGTCATAATCCGTTCCATCCGGACCACCAGCTGTAACCAGCACCAATTTATCTAATCCTTTTATATCAACGCTAAACGGCTGCGCTTTCTGCTTATGCTTCACCCACTGAGAAATAACCGGCATTCCTGCCTCTTTCAACTTGGCTAGCAACTCACTCTTTGCTTTTACAGAAGCGTCAATCCACGATTCCGTATCCTGCTTCGGAGCCGCCCATAGCACGGTGGAAGTAGACAAAAGGACAGATGCTAATATCTGAAATCTATTCATACTCAAAATCCTGTTATATGTTTTTTAATGGTATTGCCCCATAGGGGCTTTCATAACATTTACCGGGCAAGGCGGTCATCAGCTTTTGATAAACACCTTGTCCGGATCAACACAAAAGAAAATTACAACGCAGCCTTGCTATTTGTGAAGCGCAAGCCATCATTATCATGGTAGCAAGCCCATTCATCTACAATAGCACCTTCTGGACCAGCCATCATGAAGTGGAACGATTCCAACTTCTTCAAGCGCAATACGTCACCCACTTTCTGGACAGTGCAATTTACGCTCTTGATCGGACCGTGAGTCGCAGGGATTTCAGGCATGTTGTTTGTCGGGTCACCAATTTCTGAGCAATTGTAAACCCATCCTTTTTCAACCATCCAAGATTCATGCTTTGCCGGATATTTTGTCTTCATGTGCGCATGTTCAGGTATCATCTGGCCAGGCAACAAATAGATTGCATGAGCAAAGTAACCATATTCCGGATCATTTACCCAGAAAATACCACCCATACCTACATGTTCGAAATCACCCAAACCGAAGTCTGTTACCCACATGTCTTTTGCCATCAAATCGGTAAAAGGTACGCCATAGAAAGCAAACATATCCTTCATTGCCTCCATAGCAACATCTTGTTGAAATTTGCCGTCTTTATAAAAATCGGCATTCGTGTACTTTTTTGAATAAACCATTGCTTTATCCTCCTTTACGTTAGATTGATTTTCTGTTGTTGCATTCTCTGTTGAAGTCGCATTAGCCGACTTGTTCGTACAAGCCACTAAAGAGCACAGCCCTAAAGCGACTACCATTGTTTCAAACATTCTTCTTTTTTTCATTGCTCTATTTGTTTAATTATTTGTTATAATGAATTCACATATTCGGTTAGTGCCTCAATTTCTTCATCTGACACTTTTTGGTCGATGCCATGCTTGTAAACGCTGAACACCTCCTTCATGGTAGGAGCGATTCCGTTGAACAAGTAAGGAGCCGTACGCCATACTTCGCGCAATGTCGGCGTATCCCATCCTTCCTCGAACTCTACATTCTCTCCTATCACATGCAATTTCTGATCTGTAAAATAAGGACCACTATGGCATTCTCCGCATTTCAATTTATCGAATACCTTACGTCCTTCTTTCGCTTTTTCGCTCAATTCGCCATTCACCAAATAAGGACTTGGTACCGGCTTCAACGCTTTCAAATACTTATCCACACAAACGGCCATTTCCTCTTCCGGCTCATAGAATTGAATGTATCGGAAACCAGCCCGTACGGCAAGCTCTGCGGTTTCACGAATACCGGATATCATGCAACGTGGCGTCACATGGCTAAACAATAAGCTCTTACAATTTTTAGGATTACCTATTCCATCGTTCATCAAGTCCCAGTTCATCCCATCTGTACGTCCATCACCAGGATGGCACCCATTGCAACTCTGCCAGTTCTGGAAGCAATGTGTGGCATCGTTGAAGTACTTTTCGCCCTTCTGTTCATCGGTTTCTTCACGATCGGGATTCAGGGCAACCGATGTTACCTCCAGCGTTTCCTTGTCCACTACATTCAACACATCTGCAAAGTAAGTCGGGATGATCAGTTTATCCTCTGTCGCCACCATACACCGCGGTCCATTTCCTCCCAATGGAATGCGTTGTCTTAATCCATATAAGAAAGTCAAATCGTAATCCAGTTTCGACTTATCCGGATAATTCGCTAACTTTTCCAGCATGGCTTGATGATCAATGACACTCACTTCATGCGTACCGCTATGCGTAATATAGATTTGGTTCTCATCGCAATCAATACTCCAAATACCTGCAGCTCCCCGATCAGGTTCATCCACAATCACGACACCTGCAAATTCCTGCTTTTCCACATCAATGATACTAAACGCACTCGTATTCATCCATCCTTGTTGCAATTGGGAAGTCGGCACGGCAAAACGTCCTAAATTATGGGATACATATACATATTTACCATCGGGCGTAATACAACAGCCACGCAAGGCATTACTTCCGTTCGCCAACTGAATATCTTTGATACGTTTAAAGCTCTTCATGTCGATGACTGACACGCAAGCCGCTACGATATCCACATCCGCCCGTTGCAAAGGCAAGAAGTTGGCCACAAACATATATTTCCCATCTTTACTCAAAACTGCTGATCTCGGTTCGCGCAACACATCCGCTTCCCTCACTACCTTATTCGTCGCAAGGTCCACTTCCATTACCGTATTGGAAAATTGATTGCATACATAAAGGAATTTACCATCCGCACTTAGGAAAGGATAACATGCCCCTGAACCCATCGGTACGGAAGCCTCGATTTTTCCCGACTGTAAATCCAAAATTTCAAGACTACCTTTCGTTTCAAACGTAGTTATGTATGCTTTGTTTTTCAGTAATAAAATTCCCGTAGGAATCTCGTCAACCGGATAGGATTGCAACAACGTACCTTCAGGTGAAAAAACATCTACGCATTTCTTTCCCTTTTCCGTCATCCACATCTGCCCCTTCTCGTCCAACTTCAAATCGGTAGTAAAGAATGGAGGCGTCCCAGCTTCTGCATTCCATAAGCAACAGCACGTAAACCCTGCTATTAGTATTTCTCTCAATGTCCGTTTATTTATTTTCATGGCTCTATATTATTTATTCATTTTCGAAGTCAAACTATAACCCAGCTCCTTGGATATTTGTTTGGCGACCTGAACAATAGCTTTCGCAGATGTCTGCATCACCTCTTTGGACAACCGATCCTTCGGACCTAACATCCAAATCGCCCCGCAAGGGTATCCCGTATAATCCAAAATCGCCGCGCCTATACAAATGACGCCGGTCATTTCCTCTTCATTATCCAATGCGTAACCCAACTTACGCACATTTTCCAATTCTTTCAAATAAACATTTCTGTCCGTAATCGTATGCGAATTGTACCGTTCAAAACGCATGTGCGACAAATACCTGTCTCTTACCGTATTCGGCAAATAGGCCATAATCGCTTTTCCCGGTGCCGAACAATGCAATTCAAACGATTTCCCCGGCGACAATACGAAATGGAACGTATGCAATCCCTGCGCTTGCTCAATGAATATGCCCTTTTCATTGCCCAATACGCCGAAACAAACCGTCTCCTTCACCTCGTCCCGCAAGGCTTGCAAGCGGGGAAGGACAACCTCCAGCATATTATGTTCCTTCAGCGAACGAAAACCCAGCGTCAAAAGTTTACGTGAAACTTTATACCGCTTCGTTCCCTCCTCATAAAACAGGTATCCCAACCGCACCAACGTATTCAAGATACGATAAGCGGTCGTCTGCGAGAGTTCAAGCGCTTGCTTAATCTCCTGCAACGTTTTCCCCTGCGAATGAGAAGAGAGATATTCCAATACGGCTATCCCTTTCTCTAAGTTCGGAACCTTGTAATTTTCGTCTTCTTTTTTCATATTTGGCAGAAATATTTCCATATTTGAAATATTATTTCTGATTTGAACCAAATTTACACTTTCGTCGGGAAACTGGTTCGCTTATAGATTAAAAAGAAGTTAATTATGTTGTAAAACATATTGTACGCTTAAATCCTACTCCATTTCTCGGGTCAGCGGAAAATCAATGTGGGTAGGCATAAATCATAGAAAGCCTGTAGAGGAAGAATTTTTCGTCCACAATG
>CALUZR010000012.1 GCA_944325335.1 uncultured Parabacteroides sp.
GTCCAGCTCAGTTGGATACTCAATCACCATCGGTTTTTCGAGCGGCGGATTTCCCTCGCCATTGTAGTAAGTCTCTATACGGAACCGATATTTTCCCTCGGAAATGTATGGGATTACTCTAAACTCGATGCGAGTGGTAGACCATTCCAAAATGTCTTCAAGGTCGACCTTGGAATCTGTATCCAATGAATTAGTGAAGATCAAGTCTCCTGGATTCTCGCCAGTCGAGTCCAGCAGGTTGATATTTTCACACTCAATTACGGCCACTTTCCCACGCTTCATTTCGTTTGGATTATCCGGATTGGCATTTTCCTTCATGTAAATCCGTTTAATCACAGGTTTAGCAGGCTGGGGAGTCGGTTCGGGCGACGGCTCCGGTACTTCCGAAGAGATATCCGAACCTCGGCGTGCCAAGATATCATTCATCTCGACGATATAAGCCGAGATCTTGTCAATCAAATTGCCCAGGACGGTGCGTGTCTCCTCGTCATTGTACGCAATTTCATTGGCTTCATACAACACATTAATGTCATTCACCAGTTTTTTGAAGGCTGCGTCCACGCGGGGCCGCACCGTCTTCATATTCATCTGGCTCTTCCGTTCTAGTTTGGCCGACGAGCGTGTTTTAAAGGTCGTATTAAACTGCTCATTGGCCTCTTCCAAATCCGTCACAATATCATCCAAACCCAATGTCGTGATTGCTGAGGCATTCTCTTCCTCTTTCAACACAGATACTAACTTGTAGATTTGTGATGTATTCTCCGAATAGGTTTTACTATTAGCCATACGAAATGGCTTCAAAGCATAAGAGAGTTGCGTGGCTGCCGCCCGTTTGGCTTCATCCTTGCTGTACATGTTCGCATCTACAAAATGCCTCAGCGAGAGAAAAGCCTCATCTCGTTCCAGGTCAGTAGACACGACGTCAGCCGTATTGACATACCCATGATTCTGATGGTAGGTAATCTTCTCTTGTTGGAATTCACCTACGTATTCAGTTCGGGACGCTGTCAGATGCTGTGCCGTTGCAACCTCTTCTGTCACATCTCCTGTCACATTTAAATGAAAGAGATAGTGTTCTCCGTTGCGAAGTTTCCACAACCAACTTATATTGGTTGGGATTTGTTTTACGTCCATTACTTTTTTCCTAATAACATGATTAATGCTGTTAAAAAAATAATTCATAGCAAAGCTTCCAAAAAATGGTTAGCTTCCTCATAGAAGATTAGAAAGTTCCCACACGCCAGGAGACTTTTTCCAAACACCTCCGAAAGTTCCCTGAAAACTCAGGAGACTTTCGGAAACTTCCGAAAGCTTCCTGAGAATTCAGGAGACTTTCAAAACACTTCCGAAACGTTCCTGAAAACTCAGGAGACTTTCAAAATACTTCCGAAACGTTCCTGAAAATTCAGGAGACTTTCAAAACACCTCCGAAAGCTTCCTGAGAATTCAGGAGACTTTCGGATGCTTCCGAAACCGTTTCAAATCTTTACGGAGGCAAAAATATTACATTGTTTTGAACTGTGCAAATTTTGATGCAATAAATTTAGTTAATATTTTATCCTGATTTGTTAGGATGATTTTTGCCTATTTAGAATGCATTCCTGATTGTTCCTATTTCTGGACTTTAACTCGGACCGTTTTCCCTGCTTTAACGGAGATTTTCTCCTTCCAACTTAAAAAGGCATGGTCGCCCAGGGGCCTTTCCGCCTCTTCTTGGTTCTCTGCCAAAAGGGTGACGCGGGCATCATAGGGTGTGGGATTCGTCATTTCTATCCAGAGCGCTTTCGCCGTCTCCCGGACGATGCGCGCATGAACCGCGTCGAAGGCATACAGCTGCTTCTTGTCCGTACGAAGGTAGAGGCCAGGGATTTCTAACGCCATCAGTGCGCCATTTGTTTCATTCCATCCCGTTTTCCCACCATCGCCGCGCGAACCCCGGCTGTCGGCATCGCAATAGGTAAGCCGCTCCGTAATTTTCCCATTAGGCTGGATTCCCTCCGCATGCGCGTGGATAATATCCCGGAGAAGTTCCGCATAGAGTGTATCGCCTGTCGAACGGTAGAGCTTAAAGAGTGCATCGCCGGACTGCGTGCAGAATCCGGGCGCACCATGCTTATTCTGTGTGCTGGCCCATACGGCACCTGTGAGGTTGGCCCCCAACTTGGCCAAGGGTGTCTCCTTCGGCAGACGATAGGCAAAGGATACCGTCCAGGTTGCACACAAATGGGCAAGGTCGGCTGCCTGTTTCAAATAGAGACTGTCTCCAGTGGATTCAAACAGGGTCATCAAGGAGGTCGTCAGCGCAATCGCGGTCTCCGAATCCGCATTTTGTAAAATGTCCCCACAAGCACCGGAGGTAAATCCTACCAATGCAAAGCTGTCATAATAATCCTTCGCCGCTTCGCAGGCGATTTGCAAGTAAGCCGGATGTTGGTAATAGTCGGCAGCCAACGCGAGACCCGCCACAGCCATGGCGCCCCCTGTCGTATTGTAGACGGCAATTTCCCCAGTTTCCACCTGGATATAATTACCCCATGTACCCTCTTCCCGCCAAGTACGGACGAAGGCATCGGCCAGTTGGCGCACTGCCTCTTCCCACGCAGGGCTGACCTCTTTCCCTTGCAGCTTCAGCAGTTGGAACTGCTTTACCATCCAGTAAAGGACATCGGCATTCTTTCTCGTGAGCCCTATTTCAGGATGTTGCATCGCTGCATCACGGTAGAGGACCTTTCCATCCGCATTCAACACGTCATAATAATACCCGCTCGCTCCCTTGGCGCGAGGCAAGGCAAAATCAAACGTGTGGCGGACGCGTGCTGCATGGGCCGCATCCCCCAATGCCAGCATCGGATAGGTATTAATGAGGCCACCTACCCAACCATACGACATCCAGTCCGCATTCTCCGGACAGTAAAAAGAACCCTCCGCGCCCTCGTAATAACGCTCGTCAATGTTCCGTACCATTTGAGAGAAGACCTCGCTCATGGGCATCAGGTCGCGAGGAGCTGCCGTCTGGGTATGGATTTTCCGATTGCGTGCAAAATAGGCCAGTAGTTCGGGGACATCCTCGCACGGGAAGTCCAGGATCGTCAGCTTTAGCTGAATCGTTTCGCCTTTGCGCACAGTAATACCGCGGTCGGGACTTTCACTAAACCCGATGAACTCAGGTTTGCGGCCCCGTACACCCGGCGCACTCACGACCAGCGATGCCACGCTTCGGTCCCGCGACTCTTCGACGATCAGCCCATGATCCAGCACCTCCCCATTCCACTCTATCCCCTGATCCGTAAGCATGAGAAAGCCTCTTTGCTCTTTCCGCTTCAAGCAGGCGATGGCTGGCGTCGCCGCATTATTTACCAAGACCTCCAGACGAGATGGCGCGCCAAACTCAGGAGAAAGCTGTGGTATCGGATTGGAGGTAAGGGCCAAATCCTTCCGGTAATAGTCCGTGGAATCCAGGCCCGTCGCATACGCCCGGTTGACGATGCGCTGGCGATTCCCATTATAAACCGAAGCCGGTATCAAGACATAGTTATCACTGGTCCAGTCGTATTGGTCGAAGGCTACCGCCACGCCTGCTTGGTGCAGGTCCCGCAGGGCGGTGAAGGTGAATGTATAACTTGTCACGCCTTCTTGCCGCACTTCTTCGGTCGAAACTTTCCAGTCTGTCCTCGTTTCCCTGCAGCTAACGAGGCAGGCTTTGTCGTAGGTGCATTCCAACGTACGAATACGCCGGTTCTTGTCCTGGACGGTGGGCAACCAATTAGCAGCCGCCCCTGCTTGTATGGATAGGATTATCCAACTGATGAAAAGGTAGATTTTATTCATTGTCGAAACAAATATAAATTGTTAGTGTACCCATTTAGGGTTAGATTTCCAAACCAAGATATAATTCGTCCACGAGGAAACCTCCCAGGGGCCAATCACGGGGGACGGCGTCGTGCGTTTGGTGCCGTTATAATCCGTCGTCAGGACAAAGCCGCTACCATCTGGATTCTCAAACCGGAAGCCCGACAACTTCGTGACGCCCAAGCGACGCATATCTACCTGTTTTCCCCTGCGTGGAGAGGAATCAGGCCAGTTTATATCCAAGTAAACCTCGTCTCCCTTCTCCTCTATGCGGAAGGATAGCTTTTCTCCGCCCACGACCGTTCCTTGCGGCCTTCCCTCCATGGGTTTGGCATTCCCGTAGAAAATGTTGTCTTCGGCATAAATGGGCCACTGGGACGCCTCGAATCCAGTTAACCCGTATTTCCAGGTAGCTTGGTCGCCTCCTGTGAACAGGTTATTATAAAAGCGATGGTCTCCTTCGGTAATTGTCCGGATGCCTTTGATCTCGGTCGAATGATTCAGGTGATAAGGCGTATAGCGTGAGTCATCCAAACGAATGATATCCCCGGCAAAGAGATTGTGTAAGAACGCGCCTCCATCCGTGTTCTCTTGCAGGGAACGCGCCGAAAGGCAGATGTTGTTGTCCACAATATAAGGGCCATGGTCCACTTCAAAGAACAGGTCTTGCGCAGAGTTGTCATACAAGAGATTGGACGAGACACGCGCCCCTTGTGCCATCCAGTCAAGCCAGATGCCATAATTGCCCGACAAATGAATGCGGTTATGGTGAATATAGGTATCAATCGCCCCATGAAGTTTGATGCCCGCCATTTCAGCTCCGCCAAACTGCCGTTTTACGTGGATGTTATAAATATGGTTCCCATAGATCTCAGAGAATGCGCCGCCCATGCTACCACAGATACCTGTCTGCTCACAATCTGAGATAATGTTGTTGCGCACGATATGCGATCCCACATGATCCTTGCTCCAGCCCCGGCGCAAGACATTGAAAATAACTTCCAGGTAATGCAGCGTCCCATCCAGGCGCTTGTCGTTACATTCCAGGTTGTGTCCGCTGCTCCGTTCCTTCCCTAAGGAAATGCCATTGCTCCGGCTGTTCCGGATGACATTCTCCTCAATAATCCAGCCTTTACACCAATGCGTACCGACCATGCCGATTTGTTCTGCCGTAGGCGCCGCCCATTGTGTCGCCGCTTGGCTGAAATGGAAGCCCCGGATCGTAATATAATTCAACCCTTGCCGGGTCGGGTAGAAGCAGGTGGGGCGGACAGACACCTCCACCATTTCCTGGTTCGGGTTCTTGTCTCCAAAGTTGGCGTAGAGCGTCGTGTGCTCACCATCGACGATGGCATACCAACAGTGCGTAGTTCCCTGCGGGTCGCGAAGGCTGCGAATCGTGTCTGGCGAAAATACCTTATCCAAGCAAGTCGTTTCGTAAAGGGACACATTATTTAGGTAAATATCCCCCGTATGGTACACATGTTCGGACCAAAGCCAGTCTCCTTGCAATTTCTCCAAGAAAGGGTTGTGATTCCCAAAGAAGGTATTTGGAAGGACTTTCTTCCACACCCCATTCTTCTCTTTTTTCCAACCTTTCACCTCTTCCGAGCCTTTTATCTCTGCCTTTTCCCCTTCCGCTACGCGATAGAGGATACGTTTCTGCGCGCTTTCCCCACCATTAAGCGGGTTCACCCATTCGCGGTAGATACCACTATGTACTGTAACCGTGTCTCCTGGCAACGCGACTTGGGCGGCATGGTTAATGGTCCGGAACGGTTGCTCCAGGCATCCTGTCCCTGCATCATTGCCGGTCGGAGAAACATGGTACTCCTTAGCCGAAGTGAGTGTCGGAGTCCACAGGCATGTAGCAAGCCATACTATGGCTAAAACTGATTTGTTCATAAGTGTGCTTCCTTTCTTTTTTAGTTTTCAACCGAGCCCATATTCCGTGGCTTTAACTCAAACGAACGTCCCTTCTCTCCATTTTCCATCTGGTAAAGCGTCCAGCCTGTCCCGTCTGCCTGCTTTTCCAGACGCCAGCTACGCGATGGGTCTTGGAGCAGCTTTTTGATGTGCGTGGGGAAAGCATCTGCGCGACGGGCCTCTTCCCAGGTGCGGATGACATTGAAAATCGCATACTTCTGTGGGCATTGTTCTACATCTTCTTGCCCGATGCGCAGGCTGTAGGTTGCTCCGTAGCCTATCGCTGTCGCTTCGATATGTTCGTATTGTTCCACGGTCGAAGTTGCCGTAATTGGGAAGTTCCCCCCAAACGAGGAGGGGAAGAAGTTGGCATAGGTCACGTCCCGTAAATCCTTGCCTTGGCTCGTGGTGCTACCCCAGAGCCGCTGGTCCGCGTCGTACATGTTGAGGCCGCCCCCCACGTTCCAAATACTCTGGTAATGCCATGAACCTTCTGAGAGCGTGGCGCCCGTAAACCGGATGTCTTCCAATCCATATTCCTTCGCCCGAGCAAACATCTGGCGGAAGAAACGCTTTACGGAATAGGTTCCAAATCCGCTGTGGAAAAGGAACTCCTGTCCGTCGAGGTCGTAATAACTCACGCCGCTGTTCTTAGCGATATCCGCATAATGCCAGGCCAGCTGGTCCTGTAATTCCAAGTTGGGCACGATCCCTTGATATCCCCAGCCTACCGTTACCTGTAGCTTGTCTACCGGATCCCCCTGGCGGTATGCAACCGGCTTGCTATCCCAGTAGCCTCTTGTCACGTTTAGCAAACGATAGGGTTTCGTTTCCGAAACACCCAGGTAATGAATCAACTCTTTTCCAATCTTCACCATATTCAGTTCGCGGCAGTGTCCTTCCCAGCACGCGATCTCATTTAAATAGGTTGGGTCATCTATATAGATTAACGTATCCGTAGCACTGAGGTCCTGGGCTAAATAGCGACGATGCTGTATGCAGCAGCTGTCGGAGGGGAGGGGACTGCAGTCCATCGTCCCTGGCGCCATGGAGTTCGTAATCGTGGTGCGGCCGAAGCGCAAGCCATCCTTCGCCAAGACCTCCGCAAATTCACGATGCGACAAATTCCGGTCGCCCATGCGAAACGGTTTCCGCTCTTCCCCTTTTCCGTCGATAAAGCCCCCATTCGCCCGGTCGGGATGCAGGAAACCTTGGTCGTAGGCCGAGATAACTTTCAAGCCCATCTGCTTTGTGTAGGAGGGGATACTGTCATAGCGGTTCCCGTAGGTTAATACGTCTGGCATAAAGTTCGTCGGGTCTTTCACCCATTTCCCCTCGAAGGTAGTATAGGGTAGTCCTTCATCGAGCACAATCGTCTGGATCACGTCCATCAGGGCCGTACTGTCCGGACTACCCCAGAGGGCGATGGAGGAACCAATATAATCCACCCCAGGGACATCCTGCCGTTGCAAATGGTTCGGTTCGTTGTTGACAAAAATAGGCGTGCCTTCCGGCGAGTAGATCAAGTCCCCCTTGCGCCGGTCGCGCGACTGGTAGCGAATGTTAATCCTCCCATTTTCATCCACCCCTGCCGTAGCGCCATAAACCATCCGGAAATAAGGCTCCTTCCGGTTGTAGAAGGCTACATCGCTTATCCCGTCCCCGCCGAGGGTGAGTTGTTGCCCTTCGTGCAGCTCCAGGGGTAGGGGATATTGTTTATGGTCCGGGCTATGGACGATATAACCACCCCAGCCCGTATCAGAGGTATACCTCGCTTCCCCACCGATGGTGTTATCATCGAGCGACAAGGCTCCGATCGCATAATTCACCTGCGCCGATGTATCTCGTGCGACGCCGATGATTTCCCCCAGCAGGTTGTCGATATTGGTATAATAACTTCCCCATTGGATGGCATCGATGCCTTCCCGGTTTTCCAGCGCCTCCAGCGTCAGCTTGAAGTACTTCTCCTTTTCTTCGAGGCGGATAGTTGCCACGGAGCCATTCTCATACTTCAACTGGTACGCCCCGTTTCCGTAGCGGGCCCGTTGCGGATAGTAATACTTCTTCAGTTGGCTATTGTATAGCGAAAGGAGTGGGGAAGGCTTGTCGGTAGGACTGAAGTTTCGATCCTCCTTTGTCTGATTCCACATACCTGTGATGTAGCCGCTTTCATCTATTTCTATTTTGAAATATTCCGTGCAGAACGTCTGCTTTCCTTTTCCACCGCAACTGCTCAACAGGATGAGGGCTGCGGCATACGACAATAATGCTCTTTTCATGTGATATAAGTGTTTTCTTTATTCGTTTTTATCGGTTATCTGTTAAGTAAGACAACTCTCTTTCCATTTTGTACCTGGATTAGGGGGAATTTTCATATAAAATGGATAATTCCCCCCTTGTTGGGCAGGCTTATCAACGTATCTCTACTTGGAAACGGTAAGTCAGGGAGCCTTCATTCCACATCTGGAAGTTCGTCCCCCACAGGTTATTGCTGAGGTTGAAATGGACTCCTCCCCGTATGTCTGGGTAATCCAGGGAATAGTTGATGCCTTTCGCCTCACCAATATTGGCCAGGAACGCAGTCGGGCTCCAAATGCGGATGGTATCAGTGGCGGTGATTATATCGATATACCGGTCTATCCCGTGCATCTGGCGGTTGCCTTTCTCCACGACATCCATCACATCAACCCGCGAACCTGTCT
The DNA here is from genome assembly GCA_944325335.1 of uncultured Parabacteroides sp. GTDB lineage: Bacteria > Bacteroidota > Bacteroidia > Bacteroidales > Tannerellaceae > Parabacteroides. The sequence continues at coordinate 8,478 of CALUZR010000012.1, forward strand.
TTTCCGCAACGATACCTTGGATATTATCTGCGAGGAAAGAGAACCAATATGCCTCGGGCAGGCGGACGGCGGGTTTATTCCAGATCGTCACGGCAATCTCCGCTTGTTTCTGGTTGGGCGTCGTATGGACTTCTACATACAGCCGTTCTGGATAGACACGTGCATCAGCCTTACTCTGGGGCAACCGGAGCTCATAGGCCTGGTAAGTACCCATAGGTTCCTCCCGCACCTCTTGGCGGACCACTTCAGCCGGAATGGAAAGGCTCACAGCTCCTGAGCTCCCCAGTCCTGTCTTCCCTAAATCGTCCAGCGCCCAGCCGTAGCGTGCTCGTAGATATTGCGAGAGATAGGATTCGTAGTCGAGGCTGTCATACATCTGGTAAAGCACGCCACCGAGCTGTAGCTTCCCCTCCAGCAAAGATAAAGTCCACGGGCGAGGTGCGACAGTTTCCGCTTGATTGGTAAAGGTCGGCACCGACGGGTGGTCGATGGCATCAAGTACCACCCTTGCCTCTTGTTGCCGGGAAGAAGACAAATAGCAAATGGCTTGTTCCAGGTAATCATCGAGCTCTTCCCACGACTTTTCCGCCTTCCGGAAGGGTGAGGTAGAGCGGGCTGCTTGAAAAGCATCCATGTCATATTTGTCCCAGTTCCGCAGGTGGGTTTTGACGTCGACCCCTTGGGTATGCTCAGCAATCAACCCTAATTGCAAGGCAAACGACAAGGATTCGTCGCTATCCTGCTTCATGCCCTCCTTCAGCCATTTCGTGTAGAGGGCCGAAAGTGCGCGGAACTTCGCCATGCGGATGGGGGAGCTTCCATAGCCATAAATCCAAGTGTCCCCAATCTCTGAGGTCACGACAGGCAGGGTTTCCTTGATTGCCTCCAGCTCGTGGGCAATTTCATTGAAGGATGCAGGTATCAGTTGTGCCTGTGGATATTTCTTACGCAATTCGGCATAGATGGATTTAACCTGTGCATACGAGTGGGGACCATGGTTATCTCCCGTGAAATTCACGGAGACAGCCATCTTCCCACCCGGGAGCAAACTCTCCGTGCCGTAGTCTTGTTGGTACATAAGGATGACTTCCTCATTCGTGGCAGGGTCGCGCCATCGGCAGAACTCCGGCACAGCTGGCAGGGGCGAGGCCGGATTCACTCCGACATGGAGCAGGCGAATCCCGGCCTTTGCCAATAGGGGGACAATGCCTCGCGTGTGCCCGGGGACGTCGGTCATCTTCGCGGCCACTGTCTCTTTTCCGTAGCGCGCATCCAATTGCTTTGAGACAAGGAGACACGTACTAAAGAGGTCTTCCGTCATGGTTTCCGACTCTACCGTGTATGGGACACCATTCCATACTATGTCGCCACGTTTGATGGCTTCCTGCAGCCTGGCCTTTTCCTGAGGGGAGGCTTGCTGGAGATATGTCCAGATTAACCATGAACCTGTCGTCCATACATAGCGCTCATTTTCGCTTCCTTCTGCCCGTAGCTTCTCTGCCACGTCCAAGGCTTTCGGGATAAACTCCTTCATATACCTCTCTGTAACGATGGAGCTAAGGTCGGTGAACCCGACATCCAAATGGGTTTTAAATACCACATACACTTTCTCTACGCTTTGGTCCTGCGCATACGCGGCAAAAGACAAAAGCAAACTGAGGATTCCCACAATCAATCGCATACTTTCCTGTTTTATCGGGTTATCTTCATGACAAATCCGCCACCTGCCTGGAGCTCCTGACGGAATTCCCCGCCCCCGCGGACGTGGGTTGTTTTCATTTCCAGGCTCCGGCGTTCGCCTGGCTTATCACATGCGATTTCGGCCTTGTACCGGCCCTTTGGCAAGAAGTCCAACTGACATTGGAAGGTCCTCGCCTCGCTGCCATTCAATACGGAGAGATACCACACCTCCCCTTTGCGCCGGGCAATGGCCGCAATCTCCCCGATGGCGCTCTCCGGCAGTGCGACAGTTTCATCCCAAGTGACCGGCACCTCCTCAATCATGCGGCGGGCGGGACAGTTCAACATATCCTCCATGTCTGCTGCGAAGATCAACATGGGCGATGTGAACATGTAAATCGTAGCCAGTTGATGGGCAAATGTCACTTCCTTGGGGCAAAATGCACGGAAATTGAGTGGCGTGTAGTCTGCCGGGCCTGCCAGCCATCGTGTGAAGGGGAGTACGGTATTGTGATAGGTCCACGCGGGCCCGGGAGCCCATGAATTTTCTGCGCCGACGCTCTCCAGTCCCCGGACGGCTTCCTTGGCCAATAGATTCGGATACGTGTACGTGTCGCCCGTGGGTTTGTTCACTCCATGGAATATGACCATGAGGTGCGCTTTCGCAGCGTCCCGGAGGATGTCCTCCATCAGTGTGACGGTAAACAAGTTCTCTGAATGGAAGAAGTCGATCTTGAGACCCTTTACCCCGATCTCGGCACACTTCTCCATAAAGTGGCGACGCTCCTCATCGTCTATGAGACCGATGTCCGTACGATTGCCGGCGCGAGGGGAAGATGGACGCCATACCCAGATGTCGACACCCTTTCCTTTCGCATAGGAAACCAACTCAGACAGCAGGTCCCATTTCGTGCGGCCTTGGGCGTTGGGCTCCGTGTCTGGCCAGAGTTCCCATCCGTCATCCACCACTACCGTCTCTATGCCAAGCTCTGCACATCCATCGACATACTTCATGTGGTTCTGTACACTCAACCTTTCCACCCCGCCTTCTACCAGCCAGGTGAAGACAGCTCGTCCGGGCTTTATCCACTCTGTCTGCGCCCCGTGGGGGAAGAGTTTCGGGTCGGGCTGGTCCGCTACTTCCTGTATGATCGAGTTGTTCACCAGGTCGTTGAGGCTGTTTGCCAGCATAAGGACCCGCCAAGGTGTCACGATCCCCTCGTCTGTGCCACGCGGGGAAATGATCCAGGGAACGTCCCTGACGACCTGTTGCGCGTACTTCATGGGTGGCATGCCTGTGAGGGTACCCGTCTCGAGATGCCCTTTATTTTCCACATATCCATACTGTACGCGATTGTCGCCTACTCCAAAGAGCACGGCCCCGTGGTAGTGGAAGAGGTTCGCTTCCGTCAGGGCAGCGTAAATTCCATCCGGCGTGAGGAACGTGGCGGGTGGGGCGAGGAGCTCACCCTCCAGGGCCTCGACCTTCCGATCTTGATAGGCTTGCACCCACCCGTATTGGAAGGGACCACTCGCGTACCATGTCCTGGTTCCCTGTGGGAATTGGTAACTGGTTTCCTCGCCATATATGCATACCGGCTTGCCGTCTGTGGGGATATGATAGCGTAGCGCCATCCCGTCGTCGAATACTTTTGTTTCGATTTGGAAGGCACGGTCGTCCCGCTGCTTCACGGTATAAAGGATATGGTCCGCACTGAGTGTGTCCGCCTCCAGGGCGACTACCTCTTTCCCATAGGGCCTGTTATCGATGTTAAGTCCCAAGGGAGAGGTCCCAATCATGTGGCGACCTTCAAAGTCCACCTTGTAGACGACTTCTTCTTGTGCGTTGACCCACACACGCATTTGTACATTCTCCGCCGCAGCTGTATAGGCTGCCAGCAAGCATGGCATCATTGCCAGCCAAGTGTTTCGTTTTCTCATCTGCTTTGTAGTTATAAAAAAGTTCCCGATAGATTGTCTACAAAGGTACGCAGACTTCTCTATCGGGAGAATGGATTATCTTTTTATATTGTTGGATTATCTTACGGTAATTGGAGCTTCTCGGGCGTACCTTTCGTGATGAAGCGTACCTCTACCTCTGGCAAGTCCTCCCCGTAGGGTTCACACGAGAAAGAGATGGCTGACCCTCCGGCTGGCACATTCGCCACACCCATGGGAGAGACCTCTTTCAACACGTTGTAGTTCCTGTCTGTGACGTAGGCTTTCTCGCCCGGTGTGTAGAGCAGGTACTGCCCTGCCTTGATTTCACAGGGGAATTTGATGGTTCCCGTAGGCGTGCGGAACGAGGGATTCCGGATTTCGCCCTCCCATTCCACACGGAGACGGATCATGTATTCCCCGCCATAGGGAGATTGTAGCGTCCAGTCCGCCCCACCGGGTTGGCCGGGCTGCATCTCTCCCAGATTACAACGATATACGTCCGAAATGTGTAACGGGTACAAGTGGAAGTTTCTTTCATCCACTTTTTCCAACCGCCACTCCGTTTGAGGGTCTCTAAGTTGCTCACGCTGTTCCGCGGTAAACACGTGCGCCTCCCGGAGCTGATCCCAATTGCGTATCGCGTCCAGGAGCTTGTCAATCTGTCCATGTCGGCGCAAGGTACGCATGTTGATGGTCATCGCATAACCTGCATCGAATCCCGCGGACTCGGAGAGGGCCCATTCCAAATCTTCAAGTGTCGTACACTCAAAACGACGGTCTGCCAGCCGGATTAAAAACCACCCGAGCATGCGCGGGAAGAGATTTCGCTCAAAGAAAGCCTGGTTTTTGATGCGGTTGGCTACCTGGCCGACCCGCATCGCAGCCCCCCACGGCTCGCCCCAGTTCATGCGGGTATGTACGTGCCACAGGTAGTGGCTAAGGCGGCTGGCATCATTTAATACGTTGTGATTGACCTGGTCGTAGAATCGGGTGACGAACCGCGCCGTCGCATAGTCGTCTTGCCCCGTGTACATGCATCCCTCAAGTCCATCGAATGAAATTTGTGCCAACCCGGTCTTATTGTAAATCTCCCCCAGCCGGTCGGCCATTTCATCTTGCAAAGAAAGGTCTGGGAACAAGGTGCGGTAGGGATAATCCCATAATTTATAGCATACCTCGCCAGCGGGATGGGCTGCAGCCTTCGTCCCAAACGCCCCACGCACGCAGTTGCGCAATACCAGCCAATCGCCTTCCTCCTCGTGCGTGCCATACGTAATCAATTCGTCCCCGATTTGGAGCATGTTCAGTGTCAAAGGTACCTCGAAGAGTTCCGACTTCCGCACGCGTAGCTCAGTCTGGCTGGCATCCAAGGCGCCCTCCACTTGTACCTGTCCCTGCTTCAGGAGATGTTTGGAAGGTACGGGGGTGACATAGGCGTCGTTCGTGGTAATAAAGTTGGTCAGCGTATGCACGCCCATCTTGATACCTCGTTTGGCCGCCTTCTCGACCATGAGGCGCACGCCCTCGTCGCCCTTGACGGTGAACGCGCTATCCCATTGGAAGTGCCCCCAGTCCCGGAAAGGCCCGGAATGATATAAATAGCGGAACCCAGCCCGCTCGGCCTTCTCCAGCGCAAAGTCGAGGTCGTCTTCCGAGAAATTACTGATCAAATAAGAGCTCATGGCCTTTTGCGAGGTCTTTCCCCACTCTCCCTCGAAGAGGGGATGCGGCAAACCCTGTTCCACTTCGATCGCACCAATCCGCGAGAGCGCCTCGCTCGCCAGGCAACCGAACAGTGCCACCTTGGCCCCTTCCATATCTCCATCCTTCCCCTCCACGGGCAAGACAAGCGAACCTTTTACCTGTTGCACCGTCCTGTACTCCTGGCGCGTCCGGTTGCGCACAGCGAACTGGAACCTCGTACCCCCGTCGATTTCCGTGGCAGCCAGACGGTATGCCGGGACCGAGCCGACCGATAATTCCGCCGGGGCGCCTTCCGCGGGATCGTGGGCGCTTACCACTTCAATATATTCCTCTGGCACGCCCGCGGTAGTCTTGATATTCAAGGCTTGAACCCCGAACGCCATGCCTTGGCCCTGTGCTACGCCTACGACGTCGCCCACCACGTCATGGATGGAGACCGAGAGAGGTCCGAAGAGCAACGCATCGTAGCCATCGGGTACTTTCACCACTTCAAGCGTCACACAGTGCTGCGACTCCTCATATTTCAGTTGCACCTGCTGCCGGTCGGGCATGAGGAGTTTGATTTTATTTCCAGAGGTTACCAGCTCCGTGGGATGCAATAACTTCCCCTCATCACAGGCCGTGACGAGCGGAGACGCTCCCTCTTTCAAAATCTCTTTCCCCTCCACCTGTATGGACGCATAATATCCCTTTTCATCCAGTGTAATCACCGTGTTTGCCGTCTTCAGGACCAAATCCTTAGCCCCACCCGACGCCGCGAAGAGCACCAGCCCTGCCAGCGACATCCAAATCTTGTGTTTCATATCCGTTAAATCGTTTTTATAAGTTAGTTTCTACCTTTTCTGCTTCTCATTTTCCTTTCCATTCCCTAAAAAAGAAGCACCTGCCCTTCCTTTTTCCATTGCAAAGGACAGATGCTTCCCATTTCCCCTTCCTCATCCAACAGGTTTATACCAATTTGATGATTTTGGCATATTCCAGCGACAAGGGTTTCCCCTCGTGGTACGTTTCGATTCGTATTTTATAATTACCTTCCGCAAAATCGCGAATCATGATGAATTCACACCCCTTGTTAGACCTCGCCAGGATGTCTTCAGCCGGTACTACTTCCTCGATACTCGAGTTTTCAGCTATTACCACAATTTTACCCGGACCATCACCCTTCTCGTTCACGAGTTCAAAGCCTCCAGTCCATTCCATCAGCGTCTCCTTGCCCCGTGTGATGCCCGTAGCATCATAGGGATCCTTCACTTTGGAATAGACGGCTGTGATTTCTAGCTTGGCAGGCTCCTCGGGCGTACTTGGGGTCTCCGTTGTCTCCGTCTTAGTGCCCTGTCCACGCCGCGTGAGCTTATCGTTCACCTCGACAATCAGCGCGTTAATTTTGTCGATAATCCCACCCAACACGGTACGTGTTTCTTCATCTTTTTGGACCATCTCGTTGGCTTGGTACATCACATTAATTGCGCTCACCAGCTCCAGGAAGGCTTCATCGACGTCCTGACGAATCTTTTGCATATTCGTTTGAACTTTACGACCATGTTTTTCCGACGAGCGGGCTTTGTAGGTCGTATTGAAGTCCGTATTCGCCTCCTCGAGAAGTTCCACGGCATAATCCAATTCCAATACCGTCACCGCGGCAGCATACTTTTCCAACTTGAGGGTCTGCACCAGGTTGGTAATCTCTGCCGTAATCTCGGAATAGGACTTACTGTTCGCACGACGGTATGGTTTAATCGCATATTGCAACAAATCCGCCGCTTTGTACTTTTCCTCTTTCGGGCAGTACATGTAGGAATCGATAATACTCTTCAGGAACAAAAATAACCTGTTCCGCTTGTTGTTTTTGGTTGTAATTTCCACCGTCGAGGCATACCCTTGGTTCTGTTTATACACCAGGTCTTCTTGCTCGAACATGCTCACGTATGCGGCATATTGCGTATCGAAATGATAGGTCTCCGCCACCTCTTGGGGCACATCTTCTATCACATCTTGGTTAAACTGGAAGTGTTCACCATTACGCAACAAACCGATTTGCGTAGCACACGTTAAAACTTTCTTTGTGTTTGTCATTGTACCTATTTTAAAAATGAATAATAGTTATCTAAATACCTCTATTGATATCCCACGCGTGTGGGACGCCTTCCAAGTCTCCCGGAAACCTTCCCGTTCCGTGTGTGATGCTTTCCAAGTCTCCCGGAAGCCTTCTCACACGTGTGTGACATTTTCCAAGTCTCCAGGAAACCTTCCCACACGTGTGGAATGCTTTCCAAGTCTCCCGGAAGCCTTCCCACGCGTGTGAGAGAGTTTCTAAGTCTACCGGAAACCGCCCCACGCGTGTGGGGGATTTTCCGGATAGACCTGAGAGACTAATTTTTGGATGTTACGGGTACAAATATAATATTTTCATTTCAAAAATGCAAAAAATAGGCGATAATTATTTCCTTCTACTTATTTTTTATTCATTTGTATCTTTTCCGGCTCACTAAGTGCCTTAAATTCGAACCGGATAGAAGGCGATTTGGCAGAAGAAAACGTACATTCTGCTATGACGTGATTTTCACCCTTGCTCCATTGCGCTGTCTCAGGTACGTCGCACTGGGCAAATGGTTTCCAATACTCATCACAGGCAAAAAGATGCTTTCCGTCACAATAGAGTTTGTTTCCGGCTTTCAGTGTGGCCGGCAGGGTAAACTCCGTACCTCCTATTTGGAGCGTTGGGTTCTGGATGGTCGCATTCGGGTCTTCCCCCGCATCCACATAAGCATAAAATTGAACCGGTTGCTCCGCATACGGATTTTCGAAGTTGAATTTTCCCTGCAGCGGCTCTCCCGTCTGCACGGAGCGGTATTTAAATACATGATCTTCCTTCAATTTCACTTCATATAAATTCCAGGCACCCGTACCTGCTTTCTCCAGATGAAATTCGCGCTTAGGGTCTTTCATTTTCTCTCGCTGCGCGGATGTGAGGAGATCATTATTTCGGATGTATTGCCACTCTCGTATCGCCTCGAACAGTTCACTCTTAAATCCGTTCCTCTCGATACTTTCGTCGACCCTTAAAAGGTAACCGGCGTCGAACCCGGCACTGCGTGCCTGGATCCATTCGATATCCTCAGGTCTATACGTTTGCTCGAGCTTAAACCAGCCCAACATACCCGGCATCAGGTTGCGCTCGAAGTAACGCTGGTTCTCCAGACGGTAATTCACTTGGCTATCGCGAAGATTATCGTACCAAGGTTCCCCCCAATTCATGAACGAGTAGATATGCCACCAATAATGGAAGGGCGACGAGCCGCAGGAGATGATTCCTTTATCCTTTAAACCTGCGTACCATTCCTGCAGGAACATAGAAGCGCCCATGACGCCATGCCCCGAGGGTGAGCCCCCATAATATCCATCGAAATCCATCAGCGCAATGCCGGTTTGGTTACAAACCTCCGCCAGACGCTTCGCATAGGTGTATTGCAGCTCCAAGTTCGGAAAGAAACCGCTATAACAATTATTTACTGGTTTGTCAACCTGTTCCCCGGCTTCATGGGAAGCTGGTTTGGTGCCAAATTGCCCGCGCGTACATCCCACGAGCTTGTAGGGTTTCTCTTTCGTCACCGAACGGTACGCAATCAGTTCGTCGCCTATTCGTGCCGAATGGGTTTCTCCCAAATAGGTAAAATAGAAGTTATCGTCAATCTCGATTTCCGTGTCAGACGCGCTGATAGACTTCGAGAGCGTCGTACTGCCTGCATAGCAAAGGCTATCGCTTGGGATGGGAGACACGTAAGGGTCGTGCGTAGAAGTGAACATCGTCAGGGTATGCACGCCGATCTGTTTTCCACGCGCGCGGGCTTTGTCAGTAAACGCCTTAATCTCTTTCGCACCGCCTGGGAATCGTGAAGTGTGCAGGTCGAAGTGGCCCCAGCTCTTGAAGACATCCCCGATGTGAATCAAATCGAAATTGCAAGAATCTGCATAGTCCAGGGCGTGATCCAAGTCTCCGCTTTCATACAGCATATAGGCCGGGTTCACTTCCCGACGTGTTTTGATCCATTCTCCATCAATCATGGGATGAGGCAAGCCTTCCGCCAGTTCGATTTTGCCTATCACATCCAACACCTCGTCTGAAGGCGTAGCAAAGAAGGCAATTGAGGAACCGATGAAATCCTGGTCGACTGCCGGGATGAATTGCTTGCGGCCATAGAGGTCTACAATTTTATCTTTTCGCCAATCCCGGGCGAAAAACTGGATGTCGCTCCCGTATGGGCGGGCTACCGCGGCATTGCCACGTATCTGCCGGATGTATTCGGGGAGATCCCCTTCCCGATTGACATCAATATCCGTCACTTGGTGACCTATCTTGTCTTTCAGTTCATCTGGCACGCTTTGGCCGGGCAAAGGATTAATGTAAAATCCTCCCGTCGCGTCGTCTCCAAGGTGGGGGACTCCCTCGGTCGTGCTAATTTCGAGCGGATGGACCCCAATGGCAAAGAGGGAATCCCTCACGACGCCCACCGTCTCGCCCACATATTGCGAGATGGTCGTAGAATAGGGTCCCCAGGCTATCGCTTCGATACTGTCGCGATGGCTCAGCGACTCGAGGCATAGGCGGATATATCCATCCTTCACCTCCTGTGTGACGACCGCTTCCGATTGGTTGGGGAACGTGAGCAGTAGCCGGTTCCCCTCCATTTCCAACCGGATAGGGTTGAGGTACCCCTTGCCATCATAAAGTGCCAACAGAGGCGAAAAATCCCGCTCCGGGATATAATTCTTTCCTGTACGATGGTCTATAATTTCACAAATAAAGCCTTCTTGGTTCAATTTGATATCCGCATATTGTGTGGAGAGCTCCGCCACATAGGATGGCGTGCACGACACGAGCCAGAGACCCATGCAAAGGCATCCTAAAAGGTTGTTTGTTTTCATTTGAACTATTTTTTTATTATTTGATTAAGTCGTTATTGAGAGGGCGGAGTTCCCCTGTCTGCTGGAAGAACTCCGCTTGCCTATTTGATTATTCCAGGGCCGGATTGAAGGAGCCGCCCCAATCCACATTCTGTTCCAAGTTTGCATTTTGCTCTATCGAGCTCTGTTTGATAGGGAAGAAGTAATATGTATCAGGTACATGCATCTCCGTTTCGCCAGTCGTATAAACTTCTTGCACTGTATAGGTGAAATCTTCGGGTAAAAGTTCATACCGATTGGCTGCCTCTTGCACGTCAGACGTAATTTCTCCCTTGTATTCTCCCAAAATACCATATTTATGCATTCCATCCAACACATAGAGCATCCGATTGCGTCGGAGATCCCAAAAACGTTGCCCTTCGAAGGCAAACTCGATACGCTTCTCATCTAAAAGAGCCTGGCGCATCTCGTCGGGAGTCAGGCCAGCTTCCAGGCCGTACATGTTGTCCTCGCCCGGTTCGATTCCTGCTCTCTGGCGGATTTGCTTTAGTACATCGTAACCAATTTCCGTGTTCCCTTTCGCACAGGCAATCTCGGCGTAATTAAACATCACTTCCGCAAAGCGAATCTCCAGCCAATCGTAGCTATTGTTGGTTACTTCGGCTCTTGGATTGCTTTCCATGATGCCTTTGCGAGGGAAGAACCCGGTACGATTGTATGTCGTGGTGATATAGAACTCATCATCCACACGGGCAATGTTATGCACGGTGTATTGACGACGTCCGGCAATGGCACTCAGTTCGAAAACGGCGCCGTTCCACACTTGGGATGCCTCGAAACGCGGGTCACGGTTCATCCAATAGGTTTGGAGATCGTATGGATACTTCTCCGACTCGCCGATACGCTTTCCGTCCTTCATGGGATAGGCCTCGATGAGGTCCCAGATAGCTTGGTCTCCCCCGGTATTGTCCTTCGACTCCGAGAGAGGGCGACACATTTGCTCATTACGTCCGTCTTTCTTGTTGTTACCATCATAAACTACCGCGAGAACTGCCTCTTTGTGGCGTTCGGTCTCAAATACATCCGTGTAATTGTCCACCAAGCCGTAGCCGCGGGATAAAAGCGTCTCATAAGCCAGTTTATTCACTTCGAAAGCCTCGTCTACATACTGGTTGTCGTATCCGCTCTTCGGATTGAACTGTGGACTTGCCTTATAAAGGAGCACTTTGGCTTTTAGAGCCAATGCGGCCGAGCCGTCAATCCTCCCATAGTCTGTCCCACTATATTTTTCCGGAAGGGAAGCTATCGCATTGTCCAAATCTTGGATGATGAGGTCAAAACATTCCGCCGACGTGTTGCGGTGGACATATAAATCATCCACACCTTCTTCCTGCACGTTTGTGATATAAGGTATTCCTCCATGATAAATCAATGCTTTGAAATAGTGATAGGCACGTAGGAAGAGTGCTTCTCCCCGCATTTCATTTTTAACTTCTTCTGTCAGGTCACCAGTTTCCAAGCCTTCCAGCATGACATTGATTTTGTAAATGGTCTCGTAAGGCCAATATTTGCAATTATCATTATTCGGTTGGACATAGTCGGATATTAAAATTCCACTTGTCTCATCGGCATATAAACCTCCGCAATTAATAGGCCAACCCGAGAAAGTTGAAGCGTAAATGTTCGTCAGGTAAGCTTCCGAAAGACTTTCGTCATTCCAAACGTCATCCGGACTATAATTGCTCATATCTTTAATATCCAATACGTCCGAACAAGCTGTTATGCCACACAAAGCTGTAGCGAAACAAATATATTTAAACCAGTTTCTTTTCATGTTACACTTTATTAGAAGTTAATATTCAAACCAACTGTAAAAGTACGCATGATTGGGTACGAATCCAACTTATCTTGTTCTGGATCCATCTCATCCATGCCGTCGATGCTAAAGAGATTCGTTCCATTTCCAAATACTTGCACCGAATTGACGCCCCAAGCCGAGTACCATTGCTTTGGCAACGTGTACGCGATGTTTAGATTCTTAAGTCGTAGATAGGCACCATTGCGAATCCAGAAAGTAGAACCTGCGGCTCCATAATCAGCCGACCATTCGCCTGTGGCAGCCGGATATTTAGCATCTGGATTCTCGGGTGTCCATACGTCGCCTGTCCATAATTCAAAGTAGGGCCTGTCTTCCACTTGGAATACGCCGTCTCCATTATTTGTCTTAATCATCCGGTCGTATCCGCCCACTCCTTGGAAGAGGGCTTCGATGCTTAAGCCTTTCCATTCCACACTAAAGCCAAAACCATAGTTGATACGCGGATCGGCACGGCGTGATAGATAATCCCAGTCGTTCGCATCGACTTTTCCATCCGGTCCTTCTGATTCATTTTCCCCGCGGATATCTTTATAGAGCAATTGTCCTAACCGAGGTTCTTTCCCGAATTGCGTAAAACCTTCGGGAAGTGCATCCAATTGTTCTTGCGTACGGATAATGCCTTCACAAATATAACCAGTCAAGTACCCATTGGGATGTCCTATACGACTTTTCCAGGCAGGAAGGTCCGTTGCTTCATCATATTTCACCCATTTATCCTTTACATAGCCTAAATTGGCATTGACAGAATAGTTGACTTCTCCGATATGGTTGCTATATTGAAGCGATAATTCAAAACCATTCCAAGCTTGCTCTGCATAGTTTTCGGCAGCCTTACCTCTTCCATAAGTATCTGGAACCGATGCGACGCGTTGCTGCAATATGTCCGTTTTACGTTTGTGGAAGTAACTGAAGTCACCTACCAAGGTGTTATTGAAGAAACCAAAATCAAGTCCGGCATCATACAGTTTTAGCGTTGCCCAAGTCAGATAAGGATTGGGGGTGGAACCGACCGCAATACCGCTAAAATAGGTGTCGCCAAATAAATAACCGGTTGCACCTTGGAATTTATTTCTCCATCCGAAGAGTGCTAAGTTCCCACTATCTACACTCATATCAGTATCGTCACCTGTCGTACCATACGAACCGCGTAATTTCAGGTTGCTTAACCAGTCGATTGATTTCATGAACTCTTCATTTGAAATACGCCATCCAAAAGATACAGAAGGGAAGAATCCCCAGCGATGTCCAGGACCAAATTTGGCATTGCCATCTTCACGGAAAGAAAATTCGGCAATATAACGGTCGTCATAATTGTAATTAAAACGGCCTACCCAGGCAAGGCGTGCCATTTCTTCCTCGCTACCACCGAAATATTGATGGATTACATCATCCGAAGCAACAAATATTTGGTCAATGGATGAAGTAAGCAAATCTTCAGCCGTTCCGCTTAAATATTTGGACTGAGACTCAGATATTTCGTAGGCAATCATACCCGAAATGTGGTGTTTACCAAAGGCACGATCATAATTCAACATCCAGTTGAACTGGTAAGATTGGTCCAGCCAAACATTTTCTTGGATATTTTCATACGCATGACCTAAATTATGCAGGTTGATTTGATTAGGATCTACAGGACCTGGAATAAATATGTTTTCAGTAGAAGCGCTTTGGAAAATATAGCTCCTATTGAATGTCGCAAAGCGTTTCCGGTTTTTATCCGATACATTATATTGACCAATTACGCTTGTACTTAAACCTTTTACGTATTTACTCAGATCTAAATCCAAGCGTAAAATAGCTTCTATGTTACGAGCCTTTGTCTTTTCGTAATTATCTCCGAAGACCAATTCGCCAAAGTGAGATCCGCCGGTTACAACTGGATAATCGGTCCTTGTATCGGAAGGATTCCCATTTTCGTCTACATACCACGGGCGAAGCTTTGAACCATTGAATGTAGTTCTATAGAAATCAGAAAGCGTCATACTTTCTGGGTCATAATCATAAGGCCAATAAAAACGTTTATAGTCACGTTCGTTTCCACTGACGTTGAAATTTACTTTAAACGCATCTGTGATTTTGGCCGTGATATCTGAACGGAAATTGTATCGATTGTAATTTGTGTTCTGGTAAGAACCTTCTTCTCCGTGATAACCTACCATCATATAATAGGTGATGCGATCGGTTCCTCCATTCACGCTTATGTTATGCTCCGTATTCCAAGGATTTTGCCAAATGATATCGTTCAGATTATATCCCTCCTTATCTCTAAAGTAGTCATAATAATTATCGCCATAAGGAACTTGGAAATTGGGGTCAGGAGTAGCTAACATACTGTTTTTATAAGTAGCGACTCTATTTAAAAAAGTCAATTCATCGGTAGCTGTCCAATCTTGCAAATCGCGTGTTGGGCTGGCGGTTGTAAATGAACCTTTATATTGAAACATAGGTTTCTGGACTGTACCTTTCTTTGTCGTTACCAAAACGACGCCGTTACCTGCTTTCGAACCATAAATAGAGGCGCTGGCTGCATCTTTTAAAATATTTATGCTCTCTACTTCATTGGGATCCAATGCATCGAAAGCTGTTTTGTCTCTAATAATACCATTAATGACGTACAACGGTTCTGCAAAACTACCACGGATACGGATAGATGAAGAAGCACCGGCAAATCCCGAACTATTCGTGATTGTCACGCCAGGAGCACGTCCTGCCAAAGAATTAGACAAATTAGATACAGGTATATTTTCTAAATCAGATGTTTTAATAGCTGTAATAGCCCCCGTCAAATTAACCTTCTTCTGCGTTCCATATCCGACAACCACCACTTCTTCCAATTGCTTCGAGTCTTCCGACAGGGTGATGGCAAGGGTGCTCTCTTTCCCTACTCGTTGGGTTTGGGTCAGATAGCCGATGTAGGAGATTTCCAGTACATCGCCTTCGGATACTTCGAGGGAGAAATTACCGTCGAGGTCGGTAATGGTGCCGTTTGTAGTGCCTTTTACCATCACGTTTGCTCCGATGATGGGAATGCCGCTTGCGTCGGTAATCGTACCTTTCACCCTTTTAGCCGGACCGGAAGGCGTGGATGCCCGGACTTCTGCACGGTTGAAGATGACAATGTTCTTTTCGGATTGCAGTTCGAAGTCCAGGCCAAGTGGATGCAAGGCATTGGCCAATACTTGTTTGGTCGGGACGTTTCGTTCCGAAATCGTGACGTTCCCTTTTCCTTGCAAGACGATGTCGCGATAGGAAAAGCGGTAGGGAGTTTGCTTCTCGATGGAAGAGAATAACTCCGTCAACGGCCGTTGCTTGAGGTCAACGGTGACTTTCTGTTCTTGGGCGAAGGCTGCGCTGGTTAGCCAAAAGCATATTGATGCAGGCAGGATCGCTCGTTTCATGATACTATTATTCATACAACAAAGTTAATTTAAAGTTGTGCATCTAAAAACAAATTTCAATAGTAAAGACAAGCCCGGATTCTTTTTGTACCTTGATTTCTTCATTTTTTTTCAAAAGATTCTTTCTTTTTTCTTACTTTTGCCCTCGAGAAAGCAAGTTTATGGGGCAAAACGAGTACATAGAGCAACGATATATTCGCGAGTTAAAGGCGGATTCCCGGAAGGCGTTCAATGCGCTTTACCGGATGTATTGTGCCCGTCTGTATGCCTTTGCTTACCAATATACGAAATCGAGGGAAGATGCGGAGGAGATCGTGCAAGATACGTTCACGAAGCTTTGGATGTATCGCGCAAGCATACGGCAGGAGGAATCGCTCACCCGCTTTTTGTTCCAGATTACGAAGAATCTTCTCATCAATCGTTTTCATTCGGTGGTCAATTCGCCCTTGTTCGAAGAGTTTGTGACGGAATGCCACGAAGCGGCTTCGACCGAGAAGGAATCCGCCTCCAGCCGGTTGGAGTTCGAAGAGTTCCGGGAAATGTTGCTTTCGGTCATCCGCCAATTGCCCGCCACGCAGCAGAAGATCGTGCATTGCCGCCTGTTCGACGAATTGACCCCACCCGAGACGGCCCAGAAGCTCCAACTCAGCGAGCAGACCGTCCGCAACCAATTCTCCATGGCCTTGAAGCATCTACGCCAGTTTTTGCTGGCCAAGAACTTGGCGTGGCTTTTCTTTTACCTCTTGTCTGTTATAAAAACATAAACTTACGCGGTGTTTAGGTACATTTTCTCAAATAAACTCTCTATGTATATATAAAGAAGAAAGATGAAGGATTTGATTGAAAAATATAAACGGAATGAATTGACACCAGAGGAACTTCACGCGCTTCAGACGAGGATAGCTACGGAAAGTCCGCTGGAATTGGAGAGAATCGTGCGGGAAGATTGGGAAAACTTCCAGGGCCAACGGTTGGAAATGCCGGACAAAGAACCCGATTTTGACCGTATTTGGAAGGAAATAGAACGGAATACGGCCCAGAAAACCGTTATAAATTGGCGGAAGCTCCTGAGCTATGCGGCTATCCTTTTGCTTCCCATCCTGTTGTTTTCGACATTCTATTTCTACCGCGAAGCCAAAATAGTGGCTACGCAAGAGATGATTGTCCAAACCGGCGCGGGCGAACATGCCAATATTACCTTGCCAGATGGTACGTCTGTCAGCTTGAATGTCCGTTCGAAGCTCTCGTATAATCCAGCCGATTTCAACAAACAGACGCGTAATATCGGTTTTATGGGCGAGGGTTATTTTCAAGTGAAAAAGAATGAAGGCATCCCGTTTATCATCTCTTCACAAGCGATTCAATTGAAAGTCTTGGGGACGGAGTTCAACTTCCGTTCGCGTGAAAGCCAGGACGACATCGAGGTTATTTTAACGAAAGGGCACGTCTTGCTCTCGTCGTCCGATAAATATGTTGAATTATTTGAAAACGAGACGGCTATTTACAATAAGCAAACCGGCACCTTTTCGATAGAAAAAAAGAAAGACGAGCCGATCCATTGGTTGCATAAAGAGCTTTATTTCCAGAATACGCCTTTTGCCGAATTGGTGGAGACGCTCGAAGAAGAGTACGGTGTCCAGTTCGAATGGCAAGCGTGCGACCATTTGGCGTGCGACCGGTTCAGCGGTACGTTGCCCTCATCGAACCTGCGGGCTGTGCTGGATATCTTGCGCAAGAGTTATGGGTTGGAATACGAAGTCAATGCAAATCGTGTAATCCTTACTTGTACAAAATCAAATTGACTTCGGAGGAAACTTCCTCTCATGCCGGAGGAAACTTTCTTACACAACGGGAATTTCTTCAAATATCGACGATGTTTGTATAAATATCGTCGATATTTTTGTATCTTTAGGCTAAAGATAAAGAAATATCGTCGATGCGTGAAGAAAAAATAGGCGGCGGGGCAAGTTTTCTCCTTTAACATTCGAAATTTGCCCACCTTCGAAATATGTTGTACCTTTACCGACCGAAAAAATCAGGTTAAAGTAAAGATGGAGCCTTTTATTCATTTGCATGTGCATACGCAATATTCGTTGCTGGACGGGCAGGCGTCGATCGATGCGCTGATCGACAAAGCCTACAAGGACGGGATGCGTGCGATTGCCGTGACCGACCATGGAAACATGTTCGGCATCAAGGAGTTTTTTAATAAAGTAAACAAGAAGAATGGCAAGATCCAAGGCGCGATCAAAGACTTACAAAAGGAGTTGGCGGCGTTGGACGGGGCGGAGGCGACGGACGAAACCGCGGCCCGGAAGGCGGAATTGGAGAAGCAATTGGCGGAAGCCAAGGGAAACCTCTTCAAGCCGATTTTGGGTTGCGAGTGTTATTGTGCCCGCGAAGGACGCTTCAAGCGCGATACGAAAGAGGACTTGAGCGGCTGGCACCTGATTGTGTTGGCAAAGAATAAACAAGGATATAAGAATCTGATTAAGATTGTGTCGCAAGCCTGGACGGAGGGCTTTTATGGCCGTCCGCGCATCGACAAGGAGTTGCTGGAGCAACATCGCGAAGGGTTGATTGTCTGTTCGGCTTGCCTCGGCGGGGAAGTGCCGCAAAAGATCATGAAAGGGAACTTGCGGGCGGCCGAGGAGGCGGTGCTTTGGTTTAAGAACCTCTTTGGGGAAGATTATTACCTGGAGATGCAACGCCACAAAACGACCCGCCCGGATGCCGACCAGTCGACTTACCAGCACCAAATGGAAGTGAATAAAGTATTAGTCGAATTGGCGCATAAGCATCAGATTAAGCTGATTGCCACGAACGATGTGCATTTTGTGAACGAAGAAGACGCCGACGCGCACGACCGGCTGATCTGCCTCAGTACGGGCAAAGACCTGAACGACCCGACCCGCATGCGCTACACCAAGCAGGAGTGGCTCAAGACGACGGCTGAGATGAACCAAATCTTTGCGGATATCCCGGAAGCGCTTCGCAACACGCTCGAGATAGCCGACAAGGTGGAATATTATAGTATCGATAGCGGCCCGATCATGCCGACGTTCAACATCCCGGAAGATTTCGGGACGGAAGAAAGCTATCGGGCGAAGTTTACCGAAAAGGACCTCTTCGACGAGTTCACGCAAGACGAACATGGGCAGGTCGTCATGAACCAAGAGGAGGCGGAGGCGAAAATCAAGAAGTTGGGCGGCTACGACAAGCTCTATCGCATCAAGCTCGAAGCCGATTATTTGGCGAAGCTGACCTACGAAGGGGCGAAGGAGCTTTATGGCGACCCCTTGTCGAAAGACGTGGCCGAGCGCCTGAACTTCGAATTGCACATCATGAAGACGATGGGTTTTCCTGGCTACTTCCTTATTGTGCAGGACTTTATCCGGGCGGCACGCGAGGAATTGAACGTGTCGGTAGGACCGGGACGTGGTTCGGCGGCGGGTTCGGCGGTCGCTTATTGCTTGGGTATTACGAAAATCGACCCGATTAAATACGATTTGCTGTTCGAGCGTTTCTTGAATCCGGACCGAATCTCCTTGCCCGATATTGATACAGACTTCGATGACGACGGGCGCGGTAAGGTATTGCAATGGGTGACAGATAAATATGGTGCTGAACGCGTGGCGCATATCATTACGTATGGCACGATGGCGACGAAATCGGCCATTAAAGACGTGGCGCGTGTCGAGAAACTCCCCTTGGCGGAATCGAACCGCCTCGCCAAGCTGGTGCCGGATAAGATACCGGACATGAAGAAATTCAAACTCAAGGATGCCATCGAGTATGTGCCCGAATTGAAGGCTGCCGCGACAGGTC
Organism: uncultured Parabacteroides sp.; assembly: GCA_944325335.1. Lineage (GTDB taxonomy): Bacteria > Bacteroidota > Bacteroidia > Bacteroidales > Tannerellaceae > Parabacteroides. Next base: position 27,810 of record CALUZR010000012.1, read on the forward strand.
CCGACCCCTTGGCCCGCGATACGCTGAAGTACGCGCAAATGCTGGAAGGCAATGTGCGGAATACCGGTGTCCATGCCTGCGGCGTCATCATCGGGCGATATGATATTTCGGACGTGGTGCCCGTCAGCACGGCGAAAGATAAGGACACGGGCGAGGAAATGCTCGTGACCCAATACGAAGGTTCCGTCATTGAAGAGACCGGTTTGATTAAGATGGACTTCTTGGGCTTGAAGACGTTGTCGATCATCAAGGACGCCGTCGAGAATGTCAAACTGACTACGGGCGAGGACTTGGACATCGACCATGTGAGCCTGGAAGACCCGGCTACCTATAAGCTCTATTGCGAAGGGCGGACGACTGGCACGTTCCAGTTTGAGTCTGCCGGCATGCAAAAGTACCTGAAGGAGTTGCAACCCTCCAAGTTCGAGGACTTGATTGCCATGAACGCGCTCTATCGCCCCGGGCCGATGGATTATATTCCTTCGTTTATCAAGCGTAAACATGGCATTGAGCCGATTGAATATGATATTCCCGTGATGGAACGTTATCTAAAGGATACGTATGGCATCACGGTCTACCAAGAGCAGGTCATGCTCCTTTCACGCCTGTTGGCCAACTTTACACGAGGCGAGAGCGACACGTTGCGTAAAGCCATGGGTAAGAAATTGATCGACAAGATGAACGCCCTCAAAGAGAAGTTTATGAAGGGTGGACAAGCGAACGGTTACAAGCCCGAAACGTTGAACAAAATATGGGCCGATTGGGAGAAGTTCGCCTCGTATGCGTTCAACAAGAGCCACGCCACGTGCTATTCGTGGGTCGCTTACCAGACGGCTTACCTCAAAGCGAATTATCCTTCGGAATACATGGCGGCGGTGTTGAGCCGAAGCCTTTCGAACATTGTCGATATCACGAAGTTCATGGACGAGTGCAAGGCGATGGGCATCCAAGTATTAGGACCCGACGTGAACGAATCGCTCCTCAAGTTCAGTGTAGACACGCATAAGAATATCCGCTTCGGCTTAGGGGCAATCAAGGGCATTGGCGAGTCGGCGGTACAAAACATCATCCAAGAGCGGAAGAAGAACGGACGTTATCGCGACATATTCAATTTCGTGGAGCGGGTGAACCTCTCTTCGTGCAATAAGAAGGCGATCGAGTCGCTGGTCTTGGCGGGCGCGTTCGACGAATTAGGTGTGTCGCGCGAATCTTTCTTTGTCGATAATGGGAAAGGGGAGACGTTCCTTGATACGTTGGTGCGCTATGGCAATAAGTTCCAGCTCGACAAAGCCAGCACCGCCAATTCCCTTTTCGGCGACGAGGCTTTTGTGGCTATCGCCAAACCTGAAATCCCGAAGGGCGAGCCTTGGAGCGACTTGGAGCGGCTCAACAAAGAGAAGGAATTGGTCGGCATCTATTTGTCGGCTCATCCGTTGGACGATTATCGCATCATTCTTACCTATGTGTGCAACACCGGCATGGCCGAGCTGGAAGACAAAGATGCGCTGAATGGGCGTGAAATCTTGATGGGCGGCATTGTCACCGGCTTCCGCGAAGGCATGACGAAGACGGGCAAGCCCTACGGCATCTTGAAAGTCGAGGACTTTACGGGCAGTGGCGAGATTCCGCTCTTCGGGCAGGATTATATCGACTATGCCAAGTACGGGAAAATGGGTATGTATCTCTTGATTAGCGGGAAAATGGAGCCTCGCAAGTATAACGCCGAAATCGTGGACTTGCGCATAAAATACATCAAATTGCTACAAGATGAGCGGGACAAGCTCATCCAAAAGATAAGCATTACGATCCCAATCCATGAATTGGACGAAACGACCGTCGCGGTATTGACATCGAAGATCAAGGAGCATCCGGGCAATTGCCTTTTGTATTTCCGCGTGATCGATGGGGAGAACAATATTTCGCTCAATCTCTTCTCGCCGGATACACGTTTGACGGTGACGAAAGATTTTGTGGACTATTTGAACGAGAATGAAAATATAGACTTCAAAATTAATGGGTAAAAGTTGGCTCCGCATCGCAAAAATTTGTACTTTTGTCCGCGGATTTAATCAGGAGAAATAATTATCAAATCATTATATAATATGGCTTTACAAATTACAGACTCAAACTTCAATGAGTATGCGAGTGCCGGAAAACTGATGGTGCTTGATTTCTGGGCTGAATGGTGCGGTCCGTGCCGCATGGTTTCTCCCATTATCGACGAATTGTCTAACGAATATGAAGGACGTGCGATTATTGGGAAGATGGATGTAGACAACAACGACGAGGTCGTATCGCAATTCGGCATCCGCAATATCCCGACTGTGCTCTTCTTGAAGGACGGACAGGTGGTGGATAAAATCGTAGGTGCCACGAGCAAAGACAAGTTCGTCGCTAAAATCGAAGCCCTGCTCTAAGAAGTTTTTCTTGCGTAAAAAAAGCGGATGTCCAGGAAAGACACCCGCTTTTCTTGTATAGGGCCGAAAGCAATCAATCCGCAATGCGGGTGACGGATTGCAGGTTCTTGATCTTGGCCAGACGGATGCAAAGCTTCTGGATGTCTTCCACGTCGTGCACCTTCAACTTGACGCGCCCTTCGAACATGCCGTCGTTCGCCTCAATCAGGAAGCGCGTAATGTAGACGTTGAACTCGCCCGATATCACGTCGATGATTTCATGCAAGACGCCCATCGAATCGATGCCCTTCATTTCCAGTGTGGCTTCGAATGTTGCGGTTTGATGGCTGCTCCATACGGTGTTGAGGATACGTTCGCCGAAACTGCTCTTCAAGCGCATGGCGATTGGGCAGGAACGTTTATGCACCACCACGTTCCCGTCGTCGTTGATAAAGCCCAGCGATTCGTCGCCCGGAATCGGTTTACAGCAATCGGCAATGATGTAATTGCGCTGGAAAGCCTCTTCGCGTAGGACATAGGGTTTCTTTTTGTCGTAAACAGGCTTCGGCGTGGTAGGCACCGGCGTGTCGTCTGTCGTTTCTGATTTCGGCTTAGTAGCCATGCGGAGCGCTTGCTTCACGTACTTGAAGAGGACGTTGTTGTCCTTGTCTTTTAATATTTTTTGGATGTTGTCGGGAATCGTCACTTCGCCTTTCTCGACCGAATAATAGAACTCCTCGCGCTTGTTGAAGCCGAAATACATGGCGAGGCGGTCCAGGTTCTGCGGTGAAGATTCGATGCCCGCATTTTGATAGGCTTCCAAGACTTTCGCCTCGCCCGCTTTGATGGTCTCGTTACGGTTCCGGCGGATCACGGCGGAAATCTTGGCGCGAGCGCGGGCCGTGGTAACGAAGTTCAGCCACTCGGGTTGTGGTGTTTGCGAGCGGGAAGTCAACACCTCGACTTGGTCTCCGCTAGCGAGCTTATGGCTGAGCGGCACTAATTTGTGGTTCACTTTCGCTCCGATGCACTTGTTTCCGACGTCGGAGTGGAGCGCATAAGCGAAGTCGAGCGCCGTGGCGCCTTGTGGCAATGTCTTGATGTCACCTTTCGGGGTAAACACGAATATTTCGGATGAGAAGAGGTTCAGTTTGATCGTATCCAGGAAATCCAGCGCGTTCGGGTCGGGATTCTCCAGGATTTCAGTAATCGTCTGCAGCCACTTGTCAAGTTCGGTGTCCTCTTCGACGTGGTGCTCTTTGTATTTCCAATGGGCGGCAAATCCCTTTTCGGCGATGTCGTCCATGCGGCGGCTGCGGATTTGGATTTCGACCCATTGTCCGTCGGGTCCCATCACTGTCACGTGCAACGCCTGATAGCCGTTTGCCTTCGGGCGGCTCACCCAATCGCGGATGCGGTCGGGGCGGATGCGGTAAATGTCTGTGATGGCCGAGTAAATGTCCCAGCATTGGTTCTTCTCGTCCACGCCCGGCAGCGGGTCGAAGATGATGCGGACGGCGTAAATGTCGTAAATGTCTTCGAAGGGAACCTTCTTGGCCTCCATCTTGTTCCAAATCGAATAGACGGACTTGACGCGCGCCTTCATCTCGTATTTCAATCCCATCGCCTTCAGTTTGGCGTCCACTGGTTCGGCAAAATGCTGGAACAGGCGTTCGCGAATAGGTGCCGTCACTTCCAATTTCTTCGTGATGGCTTCGTATTCCTGCGGGTGTTCGTATTTGAAACTCAAATCCTCCAGCTCGGTCTTGATCGAGAACAGGCCGAGGCGGTGGGCCAACGGTGCGTAAAGATAAAGCGTTTCGCCCGCTATCTTGAATTGCTTTGCCGGCAACATCGAGCCGAGCGTGCGCATGTTGTGCAAGCGGTCGGCTATTTTAATCAAAATCACGCGGATGTCGTCGCTCATTGTGAGCAGTAATTTGCGGAAATTCTCGGCTTGGGCGGATGCTTTCTCACCGAAAATCCCACCAGCGATCTTTGTCAATCCATCCACAATTTGCGCGATTTTGTCGCCAAACATATTGCGGATGTCCTCGACGGTGTATTCCGTGTCTTCCACCACATCGTGCAACAAAGCCGAGCAAATCGACGTGGAACCCAATCCCATCTCGCTGCAGACAATCTTTGCCACGGCAATGGGATGCAGGATATAGGGTTCGCCCGAACGTCGCTTCACGCCGTCGTGCGCCTGTTTGGCAAAATGAAAAGCTTTCGTAATACGCTCCACTTTACGCCGATGGTTCGAGTTCAAGTAGTCTTTCAACAGGTCGTCGAAAGCTTCCTGAATCATTCGTTCATCCGGCGATAAAGCAGCCAAGTCTACCGACTGTGGGTTTATCGTGTCTTGTTTTTCTTTTATATCTTCCATGGCGTAACCTCCTTAGAAATTTGTACCACTACAAATGTAGGAATTTTTCAGAAAGGGAAACGGCTTTTTATCGAAAAATCTTCTTTTCGGGGCTTATTTTAATAGAAAATGGCTTCCATCTATGGGCAGAAAGGTTTCGGAACACTTCCGAAAGTCCCGCTGGCATCAGCGACGGTTTCGGAACACTTCCGAAAGTTCCGCTGGGTCCAGCGACGGTTTCAGAACACTTCCGAAAGTTCCGCTGGCACCAACGACATTTTCTAAAACCTTTAGAATGGCTCAACCTCTCGGGATTTTCAGGACTTGCCCGGGCTGGATGGTCGTCGTGCGGAGCTTGTTGGCTTTCCGCAAGTCTTGCGCCGTAATGCCCGGATATTTGGAGGCGATGGAATAGAGCGACTCGCCGGATTTCACCTTATGGGCGATGTATCCGTCCTGTTTCGCCGAGGGCGCATTGTTTTGCTTTGCCTTCGCGGCCGACTTTGAGCTCAAGAGGACGCCGCCGTTGTCGACGTAGAGCTTCAGGCGTTTGCCGCGCGGCAGGCGGTTCGACGAGAGGCGGTTCCACTTCTTGATGTCGCGCGCCGTGACGCCGTAGCGGTTCGCTATGGTGTAGATATTCTCATTTCGGAGGACGATATGCGTGATCTGCTCGCGGGTGGCGGCACCGGGTGTCGAACCTCCGCTGACGGTAATCATATAGTCGGGCAGGAGTTCCGCCTTGCGGTATGCATAGATGGAATCCTCGTGGTCGATGAAGGCGTAAGTCTGGGCGGCGGGGAGTTTCAAGACCGATTCCGTCGTATTGCCGGGGACGATGTCGCGCTTATACTGTGGATTCAGAGCGCGGAGCTGCGCGATGTCCACGTGCAAGACGTCGGCCACTTGTTGCAAATGGAGGATTTTGTTGACGTGGATCGTATCGGTTGCCAGCGGGATGTCCGTTTCCAGCGGACAGAGATTATGGTCGCAGTAATAGTTCATCACATAGTTGGCGGCGATGAAGAGCGGCACATAAGAACGCGTCTCTTTCGGCAGATAAGGGAAAATATCCCAGAAGTTTGTCTTTCCGCCCGAACGCTTGATGGCCTTGTTCACATTCCCCGGCCCGCAATTATAGGAAGCCATGACGAGGCTCCAATCCTTATAAATCGCGTACATGTCTTTGAAATATTCGCAGGCGGCTTCAGTGGCTTTCACCGGGTCGCGGCGGTCGTCGACGAGGCTGTTGATCGTCAGTCCATATTGTTTGCCTGTCGGGAGCATGAATTGCCAGAGGCCGCAAGCCCCGACGCGGGAAAGGGCGACCGGATTCAAGGCGCTCTCTACGACGGCGAGGTATTTTAATTCCAATGGAAGCCCGTGTTTATCCAGTATCTTTTCGATGATTGGGAAATAATAATCCGCCATGCCCAGCATGTAGCGCACAAGGCCACGGCGACGCTCGGTATAGAGGTCGATGCAATCCCGCACTACATTATTATAAGGCAACGGAATCATGGCCGGGAGGCGCGAGAGGCGGTCGGCATACACCGAGTCGGGGAAATAGACATTCTCTTCGTCGTCGTGGCAATAATCATCGCGCTTGGTGAAATACTGCACATGCCACGAACGCAGCAGGCTATCTACGTCGGCATCCAGGCTTTCGGGTATCAAGCCTACTTCCGCTTCTACAATCGAATCGGGCGGCAATGTCGTGTCTTCCTCTTCCGGAGCTGCCGACATCCAAATGCTGTTACTTATCAATAAACCGAAAAGAATAAGTTGTTTCATCGTATCTGTTAGAATTTTAAACTCCAATTCACGCCATACATCCGCTCGCTGTAAGCCGTCCGGGGCGTCACCGTGGGCGACCAATGCATGGACAAATCGGGGGAAATATCGAAATCGAATAGCTGGGCGTCGACATACGCGTCGATGATCGAAAGCGCATAAACACCCACCATGATAATAATGCTCAAGTCGCGATAACGGCGGTAACGGTCTTTTCCGCGTTTCAAAAGATCTTGGAAATTGTTGTTGTTGATGTAATCTTCCGGATTGGCGGTCGAACCGAGGAAGTTCTGCCAGCTTTCGTGCCATTCGTCTGGGTCGAGGCTGGGATCCATCGAGTCGTTCATAATATCGAAATAGGCTTGTGAATAATCCTGGTACGTTTTGTTGTTCCACGTAATCGCATACATACAGCCCATCAGTCCGCCATAGACAATGGGAAGTTTCCAAAACTTCCGGTTATAAATCTGCCCCAATCCCGGCACCAACGCCAAAAGTACCGCCTTCTTCGGGTCGGGCTTGAATGCCATCTCTATTTTATTCGGGTAAGGCAAGGAATCGGCCTGCTGCACGACCGAACGGACGGTTGAATCAGCCGCCGTCTCCATTCGCGCCGAGTCCATGGCGAGGACTTGCAACTCCTTTTCCTGTGCTTGGCTCCATCTCGGGAGGCACATCAATAGCCCGATGAACAGAATCCGGTATATCATTTGATTGTATCCAATAAGCTGATCAACTTTTCCAATTCCTCTTCGGAAGCGAATGGAATCGTGATTTTGCCTTTTCCTTTTTTGTTGCAAACCAAGTCTACTTTCGTCTGGAAGAAACGCGAGAGGTGTTCTTTCAGGAGGTTAAACTCTTCGGGGAGCGCCTCTTTCTTCGGCTTGGCTTCTGCCTTCGGTGTCTCGGGGAGTTCTCCGCCGTCGGCAATCGTGCGCACCAATTCTTCCACGTTGCGTACCGAGAGCCCTTCTTCCAGAATCTGCTCATAAAGGGCGAGCTGCACTTCCGGGTCTTCGACGGGAATCAGTGCCCGGGCGTGTCCCATGTCGATGCGCTTGTCCTTCAATCCCACCTGGATTTCGGCGGGGAGTTTCAAGAGGCGGAGGTAATTGGCGATCGTCGCGCGCTTCTTCCCGATACGTTCGCTCAGTTGTTCTTGCGTCAGGCCATAATTCTCAATCAGGCGTTGGTACGCCAAAGCAATTTCGATGGCATTCAAGTCCTCGCGCTGGATATTCTCGATAAGCGCCATTTCCACCACGTTGTCGTCGGCCGCCGTGCGGACATAAGCCGGGATCGACGAAAGTCCCGCCATCTTCGAAGCGCGGTAACGCCGCTCGCCGGAGATGATCATATATTGCTCCGGACCTGTTTCTTTGACCGTAATCGGCTGGATAACGCCCAACGCGCGGATAGAAGCAGCCAGTTCGCCGAGCGTCTCTTCATCAAACACCGCGCGCGGTTGCTCCGGATTGGGCTGGATTTTGTCCAGTTCAATCTCGTTAATAGACGACGAACCGCCCGTCTTCACGTCGTCCATCGTAATTAAAGCATCCAATCCTCGGCCCAGAGCCGATCTTTTCAATACCATATTCTCAGTTAAAAATTAAAAGCTAAAAAGGAACGACGCCTTGCGTACGCCTCCTTTTTAATGGCTAATTATTAATTGTTAATTCCCTTTGTTCTTATCAATCAGCTCTTGTGCCAATTGCATGTAATTAAGCGACCCTTTTGAGTCCGCGTCGTAAAGCAACACCGGCTTGCCATAGCTCGAGGCTTCGCTCAGCTTCACGTTGCGCTGGATGACGGTCGAGAAGACCATCTCCTGGAACGGGCGCTTCACCTCTTCGTATATCTGGTTGGCCAGGCGGAGGCGCGAATCGTACATCGTCAAGAGGAAGCCCTCAATCTCCAACGCGGGGTTCAGCTTCGACTTGATAATCTTGATCGTATTCAACAATTTGCTGATGCCTTCCAACGCGAAATATTCGCACTGGACGGGGATAATGACCGAATCCGCCGCCGTGAGCGCATTCACCGTAATCAATCCCAACGAGGGCGAGCAATCGATCAGGATATAATCGTAATCCCCCTTGAGCGGAACCAGCATCCGCTTCAATATCTGCTCGCGCCCTTGTATGTTCAACATCTCGATTTCAGCCCCTACGAGGTCGATGTGCGAAGGCATGACGTCCAACCCGTCCACCTCGGTATGCACAATCGCATCCTCCGGCTTTTCGCCATTAATCAGGCATTCATAAATGGAAAGTTCTACATTCCGGATATCAATTCCCAGGCCAGATGAGGCATTCGCCTGCGGGTCTGCGTCAACAACCAGTACTTTCTTTTCCAAAGCGGCCAGCGATGCGGCCAAGTTGATAGCTGTAGTCGTCTTGCCTACGCCGCCTTTCTGATTTGCTAAAGCGATAATCTTTCCCATATATTTTGTTAACCCTAATTTATTCAGGGTGCAAAGCTAATCAATTAAAACCAAAACCGCGTGCTTTGGTTGAAAACTTATCGGCTTTGTTGATAACTTGCCTGAACTGTTGAAAACGTGCAAATATACAACTTTTCTTGTTCATAACTTGTGAATAGCGGTTCAAAACTTCTAAACTCCCCTCCAAAACTTGCAAATAAGGCGAGAAAAGTTTCGAAAACAACGAATAATTCTTTGCGTATCGTCGATGTTTGTACAAATATCGTCGATATTTTTATATCTTTAGGCTAAAGATACACAAATATCGACGATACGTAAAGAAAAGATAGGCGGAAAAGAAAGTTTTCCTGCCTATGTCGGGAAGTTTTCCTCGGGCTTGGCACTAAAAAAAGCCGCCTCTTTCCACGAAGAGACGGCTCGTACTCAACTAAATATTACCAAAGCTATAAAACTCGCTAAAAGCGATATCCTAAATTGATCTGCAAGACGCTGTTGCGGAACGAGTCATTCCATCCTTCCCATTCGTCGGCATCGATGCCCAAGTCCGAGAAGTCGCCTTGCTTTATGGCATGTGTCAGTCCGATGTTATAGTTGATGGCGATGTTCAATCCCATATCAAACTGATAACCTGCGCCGATACCGATCGAGAAATCGAACGTGTTTACCGCATCTTTGATGTCGATATCGTCGCCCGAACCTTCGAAATCGCGCGCATCTACATTGACGCTGCTATGCACATTGAATCCAAATTGCGGACCGGCAAAGAGGTGGAAGCCTTCGTAGACGTAGTATTTCGCGTAAATTGGGATATTGATGTAATCCATATCAAAGGTTACATCGCCTCCGACACGCATATCGCCCATGCCGACATAAGAGGACGACCGTGTGCCTTGCATCGAATAATAGACACCAGGTTCGATAGAAAAACTATCAAATACAGGGAATTCGGCCGCCACGCCAATATTCAATCCCGGCGCCATCTTGCCTTCCGAGTTCGTCAGATTGGCGAAACTCATACCCACTTTCGGCATGAAGTGGAACTCTTGCGCTTGTGCGAAAGGAAACGCAAGGGTGGCCAATAATAAGATCAAAAACTTTTTCATACGCATTCTTCTTTAAAACCGTTTGCCTATATAACAACCGAAGTCCGCAAATGGTTCGGTCATTCTTCTGCGTCTTCGTCCAGCGAGTTGAAAACATCGCCGAAAAGTTGCTCGGCAAAGAAGTAAGTCGCATCGCAAAAGAGGCGCGGATTCTTGATGTGGGCGATCTGATTGCCCTTACCTTCATTGGCAATCACCTCTTCGGCCGGGATATTTCGATACTTTTTCTCCCCGTTCGGGTCGTATTGATAGGTAATGTCGGTGAGTGTCGCCTTGTATTTTCCCTCTTCGCAAAGGATAGAGAGTTTATAACTGACGATGGTTTTATCCGTATCGTTCAGCAACAATTCGACTTTCGAGCTTACAAATACTGTCTTTTTCTTTTTATTCGTCACGACGTTCGAAAGGAAAATGTCCTTCGCATAGTTCTTCTTTGCCCAGCGGCTAATGCCTTCGTAGATCTTTTTCTGGCTCATGCCATCCATATCTACTTCGTCGACGTAGCAAATCTTGCCGTCCACCATCGGCGCACATCCGCTGGCTTGGCCTTTGCTCCCTTGTGCCATAGCCAGCGCAGGGAGCAAAAGCATACCTATATATAATATAAGCGTCCGCATCATCCGTGATTATTTGACCCAGACGTGGAGCACTTCGCCGACGATGGTCGTTCGTCCGCCCTCTTGCGTCTCGCCTTGTTTGCTACATTCAATGATCATCCAGACGGCATCGTCCGACGAGAATTGGAGCGTATATGTTTCTCCGTCTTTCACTTGTTGGCTAAATTCGCCCTTTGCATCGGTTGATATGGAGGCGATGTTCTTGCCAAACATATTGCCAAAACCTTTCCATTCTGCGCTGGAATCGGTGATGTTGTTGTCCGCCATCTTGATGCGCAAGGTGCTCTTCGGCATCAATTGCTTCAGGGTAGAAGGGATGCTTTCCACATCCATAGCGGTAAATCCTTCGGGTGATGCCTGTGAAGCGTTCGGTTTATCGTTGTGTTTGGATTCATTTACCGTTGTATTTGCCGGAGCTGGTGCGGGAGTGGCCTCTGCTTTCGGCGTGGGTTGCACTTGTTTGTCCGATTGTCCGAACGCTTGGGCGGCGCTTTGGAAAAGCGCATCGGCGAAGTCTATCGTTTTGCGGCGGAACTTGCCCGTAATGCGGTTCAGCTTCTTTTCGTTGCGTAGCGCATATTTGTCCGTAATCCATTCTTCGGCGATATAGCGTTCAGGGTCACGCTGGTAAGAGACGTTGTATTCGTAACGGATATTGGTTAATTCAATCCGGCAAAGCCGCTCTTGGGCATAAATCCGCACTTGATACGACATCAACGAACGGTCTAATGAAAGCACCGTATTGGAGAAAACAATGTATTCTTCCCCGATAGCCGCAAGTTCGCCCGTTTCCGGATTTTGGTAAGCCACCCGCATATCTTCGCCGGTGAAGCGTTCGTTTGCCCAAGCCAGTGCGGTATCATACACTTGTTGCTTCGATTGATTAGGTACTTGAATCTCTTTCGAGAATACGACTTTGCCGTTTTCGACCGGCACTGCGCCCGCCAGATATTTCTCATCATCTTGAGCCCAAAGCAATAAGGGGCATAAGGCGAGTAATAATAATAGCTGTTTCATGAAATAATATGATTAAATTTTTCGCCAAAGATAAATATTTGATTCCTGAATGAAGCACATATTTGGGAAATAATTATTCTAATTACTCTTAATCAGGAAAAAAAACTCTATCTTTGCACCCTGAGAAAAAAGGCGAACAAAATAAGTAATAACAAAAATAATAAGTTCAGATGCAAAACAAAGGATTTGTGAAGGTCTTCTCCGTGCTGCTGACGCTTGTTTGCTTATTCTACTTATCGTTTTCGTTCATAACGAATTGGTATAATAAGAAAGCGGCTGATTATGCCGGTGGAGACCCTGTGAAAGAGAGTCAATATTTAGACTCGCTATCTACTGAAAAGGTATGGTTGGGCTACACGCTCAAAGAATGCCGAGAGATGGAAATTAGTTTAGGTTTGGACCTGAAAGGTGGTATGAACGTCGTTTTGGAACTGAGTGTTCCGGACGTGGTCCGCTCGTTGTCCGACAATAACCCAGACGAAAATTTCAACAAGGCGTTGGATTTGGCGTATGCACATCAAGCCACCAGCCAAAAGGATTTTATCGATTTGTTTGCCGACGAATACCGGGCATTGGTGCCGGGCGGTCGGTTGGCGACTATTTTCAGTACATTTGATTTAAAGGATAAAATTACGCCGCAGAGTACCGATGCGCAAGTAATCTCTGTCTTGAAGGAGGAATTGCAGAGTGCGATCGACAATTCATTTAATGTATTGCGTACGCGTATCGACCGCTTTGGTGTGGTTGCACCGAACATCCAACGTTTGGAAACGGCCGGACGTATCTTGGTCGAGCTTCCGGGTGTGAAAGAACCGGAGCGTGTGCGTAAATTGTTGCAAGGTAGTGCGAACTTGGAGTTCTGGGAGACTTATAAGTTGCCGGAAATCTACCAGCAATTGATTGCGGCCGATGCAGCTTTGGCCAATGTCTTGTCGGCAAGGGAAGAGGCTGATTCTACCAAGACGCTTGTGGCAGAAGCGGATTCCGTAGCCGCTCCGAAAGAGGCAAGCGAGGCGACCAGCGAAACGGATTCGTTGTTAGCGCAAATCCAAGACTCGCCGGAAGCTGCCCAGCAAGACCAAACGGCGGAAGAGTTCGCGAAAGAACACCCGTTGTTTGCCGTATTGCAACTCAATCAGTATAACGGACAATTGGTTCCCAGCCCGATCGTAGGCTATGTGAAGTCTTCGGATATGGCGAAGGTAACGGAATACCTCAGCATGAAGCAGGTGAAAGACGCCCTGCCTCGCAACCTTTCGTTGAAGTTCGGCGTGAAGGCGGTGGATGAGAAGGGGCAGTTCTTCGAATTGTATGCCTTGAAGGTGACGAACCGCGATGGCTCTCCAGCGTTGGGCGGTGATGTCGTAACCGATGCACGTGCCGACTTTAGCCAGCAACCGGGACGTACGGAGCAGGTCGTTAGCATGACGATGAATGCCGAAGGCGCCAAAGCCTGGGCTCGCTTGACGAAAGAAAACGTGGGCAATGCCATTGCAATCGTATTGGACGGTATGGTGTATTCCGCACCGAACGTACAGGGTGAAATCCCGAACGGACAATCTTCTATTACTGGCCACTTCACCCCTGAAGAGGCAAAAGACTTGGCGAATGTGTTGAAGTCAGGTAAAATGGCAGCCTCTGTCCATATCGTACAGGAGGATGTCGTAGGTCCGTCGCTGGGTCAGGAAGCCATCAATGCCGGTTTCATTTCGTTTGCGATTGCCTTGGTCTTGTTGATGGTCTATATGTGTGCCTTCTACGGCGTGCTCCCCGGTTTGATTGCCGACGGTGCGCTGGTATTGAATATCTTCTTCACGATGGGTATCTTGGCGTCGTTCCAAGCCGTATTGACGTTGCCGGGTATCGCCGGTATGGTGCTTACGCTGGGTATGGCGGTCGATGCCAACGTGTTGATCTACGAACGTACGAAAGAGGAACTCCGGGCGGGCAAAGGTTTGAACCGCGCGATTGCCGATGGTTATAGCAATGCCTTCTCGGCTATCTTCGACTCCAACTTGACGTCTATCATTACGGGTATCGTCCTCTTCTACTTCGGTACAGGTCCTATCCGTGGTTTTGCCACGACGTTGATTATCGGTTTGTTGGCAAACTTCTTGACGGCTGTGTTCTTGACGCGTATCGTCTACGAATCGCTCTTGGCGAAGAATAAGCTGAACCATGTGACATTTGTGACCAGCATTACGAAGAACTTGCTCCGCAACCCGAAGGTGAACTTCCTCGGCGCGCGCAAGGTGGGTTATTTGATTCCGGTAGGTATCATCGTATTGGGTGCCATCTCGATGGCCACGGTCGGTTTGAACAATGGTATCGACTTCACGGGAGGTCGTAACTACATCGTCCGCTTCGACCAGAACGTGAATACGGAAGAGGTCCGCAATATGTTGGAACCGCAGTTGGACGGCGCAGTGAGCGTCATCACGATCGGTACGCCCGACCAAGTCCGCATCTCGACCAACTACCGCATCGCCGATACCGACCCGAACGTAGACCAAGATATCGAGTCGAAACTCTACGAAGGCTTGAAGCCGCTCTTGGGCGACGGTGTGACGCTCGACCAGTTCACGGGCGATTACGTACAAAGCTCGCAAAAGGTAGGTCCGTCGATGGCGGATGATATCAAGAATGCGGCCTTCCTGGCGGTTATCTTCGCCATGATCTGTATGGCGGCTTATATCTTGTTGCGTTTCCGCGACGTGTCGTTCTCGGTCGGCGCTTTCGTTTCTGTAGCGGTGGCTACGCTTTGTATCATCGCGTTCTACACGCTGTTGTGGAAGTTCATGCCGTTCTCGATGGAGGTAGACCAGACGTTCATCGCGGCTATCTTGACAATTATCGGTTATTCGATCAACGATACCGTGGTGGTGTTCGACCGTATCCGCGAGACCATCCAGCTCTATCCGAAGCGCGACCGTTATCGGGTAATCAACGATGCCTTGAACTCGACGCTTTCGCGTACGTTCAATACCTCGCTTACGACCCTCATTGTGGTGCTTTGTATTTTCATTTTGGGTGGTAGCACGATCCGTAGCTTTACGTTTGCTATCTTGCTGGGTATCATTATCGGTACCTACTCGACGTTGTTTATCGCTACGCCGATTGCATACGAAATCCAGAAGCACCGTATCAAGAAGCTGGGCGACAAAGCGGGCGTAACGGCAAACGAAGAATAAGGAATTTTTTATTGTTTTCTTAACACAAAAATATATAACCCTTTGGGCTGCGCACCTGTGAAGGACCGCAGCCCTTTTTTATTGCGCCGCTCGGCGCAATACCTTTACGGCGTACGGCGCAATACCTTTACGCCGCTCGGCGTAATACCTTTACGGCGTACGGCGCAATACCTTTACACCGCCCGGTGTAATACCTTTGCAGCGTACGGTGCAATACGCTTCCAGGTAGCGGAGGAAAGGTGCACTTATCCGGCTTGAGCGTTTCATATTCCAATTTTTCTCCCTACCTTTGCGCGAAAGGATTTGGACGAAATGAAGTATTTATATGTATTTATGGGGATGTTAGGTCTGTGGACGGCATTGACTTCGTGCCGCACGACTTCATCCGAGGAGCCGTTGATTTCGGTGACAATCGAACCGCAACGTTATTTTGTCGAGCAGATAGCAGGTGAGACGTTCCAGGTGAATTGCCTTACGCCGTCGGGGCAAAGCCCTGAGACGTACGACCCTACGCCGCAACAACTCATGGACGTGGGGCGGAGCGTGGCTTATTTCCGCATCGGATACATCGGGTTCGAACAAGCATGGATGCCGCGGCTGGAAGAACAGAATCCGCAGATGCAGGTATTCGACCTTTCTGCCGGCATGGATTTGCTCGAAAACCAAGAAACGCATGAAGCGGAGGGGCATCCTCACGGGGCGATTGACCCGCACGTATGGACCTCTTTCGGCGGGGCGCGGGCGATAGCGGCCAACGTTCGCGAAGCCTTGACGGCGTTGGCTCCCGAGCATCAAGCGCTTTATCAGCAGCGGTATGATTCGCTTATGGTCGATATGGCGCAGACGGAAGCGGAGGTGCGGCAAATGCTGGCACCGTTGCGCGGGACGGCGTTCATCATCTACCATCCGGCCCTTACCTATTTCGCGCACGAATTCGGGTTGACGCAGCTTTGCATCGAGTTGGACGGGAAAGAACCTTCGCCCGCCCAGTTGGCTACGCTGATCGAGACGGCCCGCGAGCAGCAGGTGCGGGTCGTGTTTATCCAACAGGAGTTTGACCAAAAGAACGCAGAACTGATTGCGGAGGAGACGGGTTGCCGCCTGGTGCGCATCAATCCGCTGGCCTACGATTGGAAGAAAGGTATGGTTCAACTGGCTAAAGCATTGGCAGGAAATGAATAAGTTGATAGGACTGACGCACGTGACAGCCGGATACGAGCGCAAGACCGTCCTGCGGGACGTCTCGCTGACGGTCTACGAACGGGACTTCCTGGGCATTATCGGTCCGAACGGGGGCGGGAAGACCACCTTGCTGCGGGTCATCTTGGGGCTGTTGGCGCCTCAAGCGGGCGAAGTCTGTCGGAAAGAAGGACTGAAAATAGGCTATTTGCCCCAGATGAGCCAGATCGACCGCCGCTTCCCGATATCGGTGTACGAAGTCATTGCCTCCGGGCTGGCCGCCGAGAAGCCTCGTTTCCGAGGATACAATGCCGCCCAACGGCAACGCATCGAGGAAGTCGCCCGCCAAATGGGGTTGGAGGAGCTGGTACATCGTTCGGTAGCGGAACTCTCTGGCGGCCAGTTGCAACGCGTGTTGTTGGGGCGTTCGATTGTCTCCCGTCCGGAAGTGCTGATATTGGACGAACCTAACTCGTATGTAGACAAGCGGTTCGAATCTAAATTCTATCAGTTGCTGGAGGAAATCAACCACGAAAGCGCGGTCGTATTGGTCTCGCACGATATAGGCACGGTCTTGTCGATGGTTAAGAACATCGCTTGCGTCAACGAGACGCTCCATTACCATGCCGGGACGGACATTGCCGCGGATTGGCTGGACCAGAACTACGCTTGTCCCATCGAATTGGTCGGGCATGGCAACCTGCCCCATCGCGTATTGAAGAATCATCCCTCCACACCGCACGAACCATGACCACGCCGCTTGTTTTCATCGGATTGCCCGAGGTGGGGTATATTGTCGGGATTGCCGTGATCTTGTTTGGATGCAAGGCGGTCTCGCAGAACCCCTTCATCAGCAAGAAGCAGAAATTGCTATGGATGCTGACGATTGTCGTCCTCAACTGGGTCGGGTTGCTGTGGTATTATTACATCTATTATATAAGGAATAAAGAAGAAGAATGAACACGGAAAAGAAGATATTGATTACAGGCGCCAGTGGTTTCATTGGCGGCTTTTTGGTAGACGAAGCCTTGAAACGGGGCTACGAGGTGTGGGCAGGCGTACGGGCACATAGCAGCCGGGCGCATTTGCAAGACCCGCGTATCCATTTCATCGAGTTGGATTATAAGGAAGAGGCGGTGTTAGCGCGACAGTTGGCTGCGTTTCGCGAGGCGCATGGCAATTGGGATTATGTACTCCATAATGCCGGTCTGACCAAGACGCCCGACAAGCGCCAGTTCTTCGAAGTGAATGCTGAAAATACGCGCCGCTTCCTGGATGCGTTGGCTAAGGCATGTCCGCCCCGGAAGTTCCTATTGATAAGTAGTCTGAGCAGTTTCGGTATGGGAGACGAAGCAAACTTCACGCCCATCCGCCTGACCGACGAGCCCCGTCCGAACACCGCCTATGGGAAGAGCAAGCTCCTGGCCGAGCAATATGTCCGTCGGCAAACCGCATTCCCTTACGTTATCTTGCGCCCGACGGGCGTGTATGGTCCGGGCGAGCGGGATTATTTCCTCGAAATCCAAAGCATCCAGGCGGGGTTTGATTTTACCGTAGGAATGACGCCGCAACGCATTACCTTCATCTATGTGAAGGACTTGGCGCGCGTCGCTCTCGATGCTTTAGAACAGGAGGAAATCCGCAACCGGGAATATTTCGTAGCGGATGGCGATGTGCATACCGACGCTTCGTTCGCCCGGCTTATCCAAGAGCTGTTGCCAAAGCGGCATGTGTGGCACGCCCGCATCCCGATGCCTTTGGTGCATATCGCCTGCATCATGTTGGAGCAGATCGGGAACTGGATGCACAAAAGCGTCACGCTCAATTCAGACAAGTATTATATCTTGAAGCAGCGCAACTGGATATGCGACATCGCTCCGCTCCAGCGCGACCTTCACTTCCAAGCTGAATATGACCTACGCAAAGGACTGACGGAAACCCTTGCCTGGTATCGGGCGCAAGGTTGGCTCAAATAAGCGTTCCCCTCGCGCGCGTACATATATATTATATATAGGGAGAGGAAAGGCGTTTCCGGGCGTCGCCTTAATAGTTGAAGTGTTAAATTTGCGTAGCTTTAGGTATAAAAGAGGTGGGTTCAGAGAAAATTTTTACTTCGCAGTAATATTTTTTCGATTTCATGCTTGTTTTTAAGAAAAGAATACGTACATTTGTAGCGTTTCTAATGCGAATCGCGGTTATACCGATAGAGCCTTGAAGAAGACCCGGTCGGAAACAAAAAGCACAAGTGGGCTAACCTGTTGATTCCGTTACAACAAGAAGAAAGTTAATTTTAAATATAAACACAATAAAGAATTATTTATGCCAAACAAGACAACAAATTCCATTTGTTTGCTATTAGTGGCAGCTGCATTGAGCGTTACAGGTAACGTGTATGCAGAAATTGCCCCGGCAAACCCGAGTGCCCTCCGTGCTCAGCAGGACGGTACAGTGACGGGTAACGTAGTGGATGCTTACGGTCCAGTCATCGGCGCATCCGTAATCATCAAAGGCACCACCACAGGTTGTATTACCGACATGGACGGTAACTTCACCTTGGAAGGCGTAAAGAACGGCGATGTAATCCAAATCTCGTACATTGGGTACAAGACGCAGGAAATCCCCTACACCGGCCAGCCGTCTCTCAACGTCACCATGGCGGAAGATTCCGAGCAACTTGAAGAGGTAGTCGTAACCGCCTTGGGTATCAAGAAAGACGCCAAGAAGTTGGGTTACGCCGTTAGTACGATCTCTGCCGAAGATTTGAACAAGACCGGTAGCTCTTCGATTGCGACAGGCTTGTATGGTAAAGCAGCTGGTGTACGTATTAACTCGGCTCCCGGTGGTGGTACGGGGTCTATCTCTATCTCCGTGCGTGGTCTCTCTTCTATTACCGGTAACACGCAGCCGTTAATCATCATGGATGGTGTGCCCATCCGTAACGGTAACGCCAACAACAATGGTTATTGGGACAATCAGCGTGTCCAATCTAATGGTATGGTGGATATCAACCCGGAGGATATCGAAAACATCTCCATCTTGAAAGGTGCTGCCGCTTCGGCCCTCTACGGTTCGGAAGCTGCCAACGGTGTCGTCATGATTACCACGAAGAAGGGTAAAGCTGGTTCAGGTACCAAGATTGACTTCAGTGCCAACGTTTCTTTTGACAAAGTAGCGTACATGCCGGAAATCCAAAAACAATATGGTATGGGACTTGATAACTCATCTTTTACAAACGATGACCCCAAGGCATTGACAGGTTTTAGTAATACAACTTACTTCGACCGAAATGGCAATGCACTTTACACTCCTAACTCTGCAACTTATGATGGTTGGGGCGCTAAATTTGATCCCAGCATAACAGTGACAGATTTCAATGGACTACAGCGTGCATGGGAGCCAATCGACCACAACCAATGGGCGGATATCTTCCGTACTGGTGTGACGCAAACGTACAACCTTTCTATCACAAATGCCACAGAAAAGAATAATGTACGTTTCTCGTACACGTTCAACGACAACAAGCCGATGCAGTATAATTCGCGCAACAATAAGCACGTGTTCAGCTTGAACGGTACTTTCAATGTAACCGACAAGATCAAGTTGAATTACAACGCGAACTATACAACGCAGTACATTAAGAACCGTCCGTATCGTATCAGTCGTTTGGTAACGAACTTTACCGGTATGTTCAATGGCTTTACGGATGTAGCATGGATTCGTGACCATACTATGACAAGTTTGGGTTACCTAAACTCAATAGCAGCTGTGAATGGTGGAACGCTTGATACCCTGACTCCAGACGAACAATTCCTTTATGATTCAGGTTCTTCAAGTATGATGAGTGAATATTTCTGGAATATCTTTGGTAAAGTACAGGAAGAAAATCACGAACGTTTCATTGGATCTGTCAACCCAACTTGGGATATCATTCCGGGCTTGACATTGAGCGGACGTATCGCTACCGACTTGACCATCGATAAGATTGAAAATAAAAATAATGCGGAAAATGCACATATTTTCTCTACGAATGGACAATATAGCGATTCTTACGGATTACAGAATAGCCGTTATTCGATTGTCTATGGCGATGTAATGTTGATGTTCGACAAGACCTTTGGTGAGAAACACAACGTAACCGCCAATTTGGGTTGGAATGCGCGCCAGGAATCTTACTATTTGTCAAATGTTAGTACTTCACAAGGTTTGACACAGGAAAACTGGTTCCACTTGAATGCGTCTGTGGGTACGAAGAATGCCAGCATGACGAAACAGGAATTGCTCCGTACGGGTGCCTTCTTGACAGCCAGCTACGGCTACGACAGCTGGGGCTATGTAGAAGGATCTATTCGTCAGGAAAAGACTTCTACCTTGAGCCATGGCAACAACGCTTTCTGGTACCCATCTGGTAGCTTAAGCGTATTATATACAGAGTTGTTGAAAGACAAGAATCCGAGTTGGTGGAATTATGGTAAGATTCGTTTCTCGTATGGTGTCGTTGGTAATGCGCCGGAAATCTATTTGGCCAATATGGCATATGAGCAAAAATCATATACGCGCGGCGAAACCTTTGTTACAAACGGAGTACCGACTACCATTGGTAATGAAACCATCAAACCTGAAAAGAAATATGAATTTGAGTTAGGTATTGAAAATAAATTCTTGAACAACCGCTTGGGCATGGAGTTCAACTTCTATTCGAATACTATCAAAGACCAGATTCTGACAGCTACAGCAGCTACTACGATGGGGGCTCAAGGCATGTTAATGAATGTCGGTGAGTTGGAAAACAAGGGTGTCGAATTAAATGTATATGGTACGCCGATTGAGACGAAAGACTGGCATTGGGATTTACGTGCCAATGTAGCTTGGAACAAGAACCAAGTGAATAAGCTGGCTGACGGTTTGGATATGCTGAACCATACAAACGTAGACGGTGGTGCTGCCACGTTGGAATCTCATGTAGGACAACCAATGGGTGACTGGTATACTTATGTTTATGAAACCGACGAAAACGGTAACTATATTGTAGGTGAAAACGGATTGTATACTCGTTCCGCAGAGCGTCAAAAAGTAGGTAATGCTATGCCTAAAGTAACAGGTGGTTTTGGTACCAGCTTGAGTTATAAAAACTTGTCGTTGGATGTGCAGTTTGATTTCCGCTTTGGTGGTGATGTGTTGAATACACCTTGGCAATATATGATGTCGGCAGGTAATATTGAAGATGCTGTAGGCGTTCGCGATGCAGAAACCGGAGGTATCTTTTATTATAGTACCACAGAAGACGTAACTGATAAGGCTTCTCTTCACCGCTTAACGGATGCTGAAATTGCTTCTTTAGGAACTTATAAACGTGGAGAAACCATGTTGAATGGCCATTACGTATATGATAATGGTTTGATTCTGCCGGGTGTAAAAGCTGATGGAACGCCTAATGATATTATCGTAACGCAAGCCGAAGCAAATGCCCGTCAATATGGTTGGGGAACAGGCAATCCAGCAAGAACTTATATGGAAGCTGTACAAAAGAACAACTATATCAAGTGCCGTGAAATCAACTTGGGTTATACGTTACCTAAGGCATGGACCGAAAAGTTCGCTTGCAGCCGTTTGCAGGTTTCCGCATTTGTACGTAACCCGTTCTATATATATCGTTCTTTGAAACTGTTCGATTCAGAAACATCGGATGGTACAAACTGGATCTACCAAGCACAGGTAGGTGGTTCTACGGCCAGTGCTCGTACGTTCGGTTTCTCACTTCGTGCAAGTTTCTAAACGATTTAATTAGTTAGATTTAAAAAACAGATATAAATAAAGAAAGTATGAAAAAGATACTATCATCGTTATTGATCGGAGCAGCCCTTGTCTCTGGCATATCTTGTTCCGATTCGAGTTATGACGACAAATATATTGATCCTTCTAAGACGACAACGGTGGGTGTACCGCAAGTCTTCACGAAAGTGCTCTATCAAGCCAGAGAATGGACGGATTTAATGTATTACCGTTATTATGTACAGTGTGCATCTGAAGGTGTTTTTGCCGGAGTTGTAGGTGAGAGTAACGGTAATGGACGTTTCCAAGGCCCGGGTGTCAGCTATTATGACAGCCGATGGAAGAGTTTCTATTTGGTGGTAACAAACTTCCGTTTATTGGAAGAAACCTATAATAACTTGGACGATTTGGAAAAACCGGCCAATGAAGTATTCTACCATTTGGCACGTGTGGTAACCTATGCTCAGTTACATGAAGTTCTTTCATTATGGGGAGATGTGCCTTTCAATGGAGCCGGTACGCTTTGGAAAGACGGAGACTATGACCGTGCGAAGCGTGAAAGTGTTTATGAAGATGACGTAGAATTGTATCGCCAAATATTAAACGATTTGAAAGAAACGGGCGATTATTTGGCAAATGGTGTAGATGACGCCAGTCGTGTCTCTTTAGGACGTCAAGATTATACTGTGGCTGCTGGAGATACAGAAATGTGGCGTAAATATACAAATTCTTTGCGTTTACGCATTGCTTTACACTTGGCAACCAATGGAGATTTAACATCAGAGGCTCGCGCGGCTATTGCTGAGATTTTGAACAATCCGGGTCAATATCCGCTTATCGAAAGCAACTCGGAAAACATGGGGGTAATGCCGTCAACGCAGCTTGATGATTTCAACTATGGCAAGTCTTTGTCGCAAGGATTACGTACTGGTTCTTATGCAGTAGGTTCGGCAACAATTCTTGATGTAATGAATGTACCGGAAAACGGTATACCCGATGCCAATACCGACCCGCGTATTCAAGCGATGTATGACCCCAATCCCGATGGTGAATATGTTTCTTACGATATTACCTTGACCGATGCTCAAAATGCCAGCGTGGCAGAACAGAAGAATCAGGAATATGTAAGCAGAGGTATTACGACTGCCAATTATTGGTGCCAGATAGATACGCTTGCTATAGCTGGTTGGGCTGAATACCAAGGTAATGAAAACATCTTCTCTCTTTGGTTAAGTGCAGCTGAAGTAAGTCTTAGCAAAGCTGAAGCCTATTTGATGGGTTATGGCGTAACAGCAAATGAAAGTACTGCTAAGCAAAACTTTATTAATGGTGTAGTACAATCTTCTGAATATTTCTGGGATAATAAAAACACAACCTCTCTTTACGAAGCAGGTAATGATAGTTATCGTGGTTATCGCGAACTTATCACACCTGAAACTGCCGACTTCCAAGCATACGCAGAAAGCATTTGGAATCCTACTCAGGAAACTATCTGCGAACAGTTGTGGTTGAACTTCAGTTTCATGAACATGTTGGAGGCTTGGAATGTGACTCGTCGTACAGGTTATCCAAGAGTAACCTTCGCACGTGACTTCCAGAACCCGAATTATCCGACACCTCCTAATCGCCTTCCGTATGTGAATGATGAACTGGATTATAACAGTGATAACGTACAACAGGCAATTGCTACAAACTGTGGTGGCGATAATGTGATAGGAGGCTATTATACACCTCTCTTCTGGGCTAAGAGTGATTATTATAATATAATTGATATTCATTAATTAGCTATAGACTTTAAAAGCCGGGGGCGAAAGCCCTCGGCATATATAACAAAACAATCAACAAATCTTTAAACACGATAAACATGAAAAAGACATTAACAATGGTAGCTTTAATAGCTGGGGCTATGTGCATGACAGGTAATACAGCTATGGCAACAGAAAATATAGAAATAATATGACATACATATATTATATAAGTGTCTTGATTGACATCTATATAACCAACGGGGAAACCCGAAGCGATCTTTATTTCATAGAAAGGACAAGTGTAAGCGGGACGGTGAAACCGTCCAACCATGCTTAACCGCGGGTGACGCGTCAGCGTTACCTGCGGTAGTGGAATCCACCTCCATCCCGACCCCAAGGGGGTCGAACAGGGGGAACGAAGCAGTTCGACCCCTTCGAGGTCGAGGGGGATAGGGAGGCAGCCTCCCCGCAGGTAACGCTACGCGTCACCCGCGGTTAAGCATCGTTAGACGGCTTTGCCGTCTGGAGGCGAGCATCGCCTCGTTTCTACATTATCCAGATTCCTTATGTCGTCCTACGTATCCCGACTGCAGCGGAGGGATATCTCGACAAGCTCGAGATGACGTATGAGGTGTTCAGAGACCCTTCGACTTTGCTCAGGGTGACGTAGGAATAAAACAGGATGACGTAAGAGTAAAAACAGGGCAACGTTGAAGTAAAACAGTGACGTAAGTGTAAAGCTGGATGACGTAGATATAGAAACAAACGACAATAGAGACAACATACAACAAACAAAATAACAATAAATTGTTTCTAATCCCTGATATAGTGGATTCGACAGAAGAATGCTTACTTTGGCTGCAGGGATTGCACCCCGTAAGCTGTTATGAAATGTGTTTTTAGAGGGGGGCGGAATACGCATCCCGTCCCCTTCTTTTCCCAGCACGGCGGGGAAGCATTCTTTTGTGGGATTCCCTTTGTCTGAGGGAGGCTGCAGACGCCCTATAGGAAGGGTTTCGACACTTCTTATAGGTGTCGGTGACACTTCTTATAAGTGTCGGTGACACTTCTTATAGGTGTCCGAGACACTTCTTATAAGTGTCGACAGCTTGTTTGAGATTAATTCTATTAATTGTATAACTTCTTAAATTACAACATTATGCCGATTTTCAAGGCCGTATACAAAAAGATGTCAAAGCTGTGGTATCCACAGGCGGTGACGATCGGTTCGCCCGTTTCGATGGACGAATTGTGTAAGCAAATCGCCATGATGACGACGGTCAGCACGCCGGATGCAAAGGCGGCGATCGAAGCTATGGGCATGGTGATGGGCGGTTTTATGAACTCGGGCCGTAGCGTACAAGTCGACGGGCTGGATACCTTCTATTATACTTGTACTTCTAAAGGACAAGGTGTGAGTACTGCTGACGAGGTGAGCGCGAAGCAAATCGCAGGCACGCGCGTTCGTTTTGTTCCCGAATCAAGCCGGAAGGGTAACACGATAAAACGCACTTTGATTAGCGAAGATTTGGTATGGACAAATATTAAGGAGATTAGCACGCTGGACGGTACGGGCGTTACTTCGAGCTTTACCGGCATCACGTGTGGCGCGACGGGACAGACGAACGGGCACCTGAAGCGCGGCGCCATCGCTTTTGCCAATGGTAATGGCATTGAATGCAAGGACGCGACGGGCGAAGGGTTTGGCAAGGGCTATTTGCGGAACGAGTTTGAGGTGGACGAGGAACTTGAAATCAGGTTGTCGACCAACGATTCGCTGGTTTTCGTCGTGCCCATCGATTTGGCAGAGGGCAACTATACGCTCCGCATCGAAACGTATATCGGTACGAACGGCAAGTTGCAAACCGAACCGCGCACCATCGAGTACCCAAGTCCTTTGGTATTAGAATAAATATAGATTTAAAGATAGATATCTACCTAAAAAGGCCGCAGGGATGCGCCCGAGTGGATTTTGTACAGTTACCATACTTCAAACGATTGGACATCTTCTCCGGTTCTTTTCTTTATTTCATCCTTCATTTCTTGTTGGATGGATTCGATAAGTTCCTTTCTGTGCTACAGGTATTCTTTCCATTTCCTTATCCAATCTTCCCGTTTTGCCTCTTGCGCGTCTTGCATTTTTACCAAAATATAAGCCCAATAACCCGTCTCTGCGTGAACGGGGCAGAGGTTCAGGTAACCCTGCGTGATGCGTTGGCCTTGGAGCTGGAGGGGATGGCGTTGGCACATCTCGCGATGCCGCGCAAGGGCTTCGCCGGGCTCTTTGTGGAAAGAGAGGGAGAAAACACCCTGTGTCGCAGGGGCCAGGTAGTGTTCCGAGAGATGGAGGGCCAGGCCGCCCATCGTCTGCCGCATGTTGATTTCCACGCAGGGATGGATGCGGAGCGGAGCTGCTGCCGCCGGGCGATAGAGGAACATATCCACGCCAAGCGGACCTTGATAGGCGGTGCCATAGAGGGAGGCAAGCACTTGGCATACCGCCTCTTTCGTCCGCTCGAAAGCCGGGAGGCTGATATATGCCTCCAATTGCTGGAGGCGATAGGCCTCCGTCCCCAAGAGATTACCTGAATAGGCGCCCGTGCGTACGGTCTGAAACAGCGAGAGGCCGCGATAGGCCACTTGCCCTTTCCCGTCGGAATAAAATTCCATCGCGAAGTCTTTTACCTTATCATAGAGGGGCTCGATGCTCACCGCGCCCTGTTTCCGGATGACGGCTGCCGCCCATTGTTGCTTTTTCTCGTCCCATCCGGTGGCCGGGAAGGACAACAGGCCGCGGCCGGACGAAGAGAAGGGTGCTTTCAGCAGGAATGTCCCCTGCTTACCGTCGAGCCAATGGTTGAGGGCGTCGAGCGACGTGGCAAAGAAGGGAAGCGAGGGCAGTTCCTCCGGAGGCAATAACGCATGAAGGGACGCCAACGCCTGGCGTGCCGTCTCCCGGCTGGCCAACCGGCGATAGGTCTCCGTCCACACGGGTACCTCGAGGGGCAAGCGGTATTGCTTGGCCATGCGTTCGAACTGGGCCAACACGTTCGGCGCCAGTCCCCAAGGCGCTGCTACGAAACGCGGCTCGGAAAAGAGCCGGCGCGGAGAGGCCAGGCGGGGCAAATGGGGAAACAGTTCCCTCATGCGCTCCGCGTAGGTCTCGTCTGCCGGTGATTCGGCCCAGACGACATCTTCGGAATTTCCGTACCAGAGCGGGAGGCAAGCCAATTCCATCCCCATGCGGCGCACAGAAAAAGCCGGCGTATAATTGCGCCGGCTGATACCTATCGCCTCCTCGTTTCCCGGATTGAAATAGATAAAAGAAGCGGGTGGCATTTATTCTAAGTTTTCATCAATGGCTTCGATCTTTTGCACGATCAGGTTCATCTCTTCGCGCAAGGTCGCGATCTTGCGTTCCAATTCTTTGACGAGCCCGCCTCCACCTTTTGAAGCGACACTCAAGAACCCGATATTGTTCTCGTAAGTTTGGAGCTCGTTCTTCATCCGTTCGTAGTTGCGCATCAGTTTCTCGCGCTCGGTATACAATTTGCCTTTGCCCTTGCCCGCCATTTCGCTGAGGTTCGAGCGGAACGAACGGATCCGGCGGTCCTGACGGTCCACCTTCAAGCGGTCGAACTGCGCGTCGATGGCCGTATGGAACGCGTTGTATATTTTGTCTTTCTCTTTGAACGGGACGAAACCGATGGTGTTCCATTCCGCCATGTACTCTTTCAAGAGGTTGATGGCCTCGTCCGGGTCGAGCGATTCGTCGAGCGACTTCACCTTTTCGATCAGTTCCTTCTTGGCTTTGAGATTCTCTTGCTCTTCGTTTTTCTGCGAGGCGAAAGCCTTCTCCTTTTGCTCGAAGAAATAATCGCACGCGGTGATGAAGCGTTTCCAGATGGCATCGGAATGGCGGAACTGTACTTGCCCGACAGCCTTCCATTCTTTCTGCAGCTCTACGAATTTGTCGGTCGTCTCTTTCCAATCCGTACTATCTTTCATGGCTTCCGCCCGTTCGCAGAGTTTCCGTTTCTTCTCGAGGTTCTTTTCCATTTCCGCTTTCATGGTCTTGTAGAACTCGATTTTCTTCTTAAAGAAGATATCGCATGCGGAGCGGAAACGTTCGAATATCTTGGTGTTGTATTTCTTCGGCGTGAAACCGATGGTGCGCCAACGCTTTTGCAACTCAATCACCTCTGTATTCTTTTTATCCCAATCTTTGAAAGTCTTGAGCTTCGTATAATCGATGGCCTCCACCTGTTCGCAGATAGCGGTCTTGGCCACCAGGTTGTCTTGCTCTTTCGCCTTCATGTCTTCGAAATATTGCTGGTGGCGCTTATTGATGACGGTCGAGGCCGCTTTGAAGCGAGCCCATAAATCCTCGCGCAAATCCTTGGCCACCGGACCAATCTCGCGCCATTGCTGGTGCAGTTTCTGAAGTTGGTGGAAAGCCGAAATCACATCCGGTTCGTTTTCGAGCTTCTCTACGGTTTCGCAAAGCGCGGTCTTCAATTCGAGGTTCTTCTTGAAGTCGTAATCGCGGAACTGATTGTTTATCTTAATCAAATCGTAGAATTGCTCGCTGTACGTCTGGTATTCGTGCCAAAGTTCGTTGGCATGTTCTTCGGGTACCTGTTTGATCTCTTTCCATTTTTGTTGGATAGCCTTGAACTCGTTGTAGAGTTTGTTGAAGTCTTCCTGGCTGGCACAGAGCGCCTTCAGCTGGTCGATGAGTTGGAGTTTCAGCGTATAGTTCGCCTCCTTTTGTTTCTCCTCTTCGGCAAGCAGGGCGGCCTTTTTCTCCTTATAGATGGCCAGCAAGTCCTTCAGTTCGGCTTCCGAAGTATCTTCCGGAATTGCAAAATCCTCTTCTGCGCCACCCTGGCTGAGGAACGCGTTCTTTTGCGCTTCGACCTCGTTATGGCGAATCTTATAGTAAGCCTGTTTGAGCGACTCGACTTCGCTGCGCACGTTTTCCACCGGCGCTTCGACAAGCGACTTCAACCGACTTAGGATTTCGTCTTTGGTTAATTTACCCGCAGATTCTACCTCTGCCTCGTTTGTTTCCGTAGCTACCTCCGCCGCTTGTGGGGTGGCCGTTGCTACTTGTTCTTTAGTTTCGTTCAATTCGACGGTATTTTCGCCCGTCAAATTCGTTTCAAGAGTGTCCTTCATACTTTATCGTTTTAGAGAGGATTGTTACATTTCCTGTTCTTGCTTTCAAATCAAATACAAATTAAGCTAAATAATTTTTTATAACCATACATTTGGCCGTTTTTTTTCGTAAAAATCGCTAAAGGAGAACAAGCGTCTTTCTGAAAAATACAGAGACACGGAGGCGTGGAGCTTTTTATTTGATTGATTCTCAAATCAAATCCTCCGCATCTCCGTGCCTCCGTGTTCAATTACAACTCAAGCTTCAATTTTTCGCTTCCATCCGTCGCGAGGACTTGGAGCGTGAGCTGCTCTCCCTGCTTCCTGAGTACCATCATGTAGGCATCTTCCGGTTTATAGCCGCCTCCAATCACGACGGGGAAAGGATTCCCCGCTTCCTGTGCCGGATAATAGGTGAAATGATGCCAGTGGGCATTCAGGGATACATCGAACGGCGCGCTTTGGAGGAGCGGGTTCCAGAGGTCGAAGCACGGATTGTAATGCACCTTCCGCGTGCTATAAATCGGAATGTGATGCACCAAAATATGCCGTTGGGCCGATTTGAACGCTTCGCTTGCCAGCTCTTCCTTTAGGAAATCCACCTGGTCTTTGCGGAATTGTTCGAAATCGTTCAACCCGTAATACACCCACGTGCTATCCGGCTTATCCTCCCCGCAATCGAGCGTCACGAAGCGCGTATCGCCCCACGAGAAAGCTCCGTAGGTCGTTTCGTCTATATAATCGAACAACTGGCGCATCTCGATGGAATACGCGCCGCGGATTTCATGATTCCCACGCAGGAAGAAGCAAGGCTTATCGGACGCATCCGCCAACGCATTGAGGTGGTTCAGGATTTCAATCGCGCGTGCCTCTTCGTCTACATCGTCGATGCAATCGCCATTAAAGATGACAAAATCATACGCGATACCTTGCTTTTGAATCACATCGGCAAACAAATCCATGGTCTTGAACTGGCTATGCAAGTCGTTGAAAAGAAGCGCCGTGAAATCGGTCGTCTCTTTCGTGGGCAACGTAAAGGTATGCACGTCTGAGTAAGCCGTATTTCCAAATTCTTTCTTATAAGGTTGATAGAGGGTGATTTCGCGCGAACAAACACGATAGCTATACGTCTCGCCCGCCTCCAGCCCGTCCAAACGGAAATGATGCCGCGTGTTGTTGCAGATCATCTGTCCGTCTGCATACAAGTATTTCTTTTGGTCCAGTTTCCCGTCTTTCCCATATTCGACCCACGCCACCACCGGCACGTTCGTCTCCCAACAAATGGTAATTTCATCGCCTATCGGGCGTTGCAAATAGGGTTGCGTACGGAATATTTGCTCCACCGGCGTAACCGTTTGTTCTTTTTTTACCTCCTCCGCTCCGGTTTGGGCGGATACGCACATCGGGCTAAGCATCCACAAAGCCACGACCATTCCAATCCAATAACGTGTTTTCATCTCCTATTATATATAATGTATATTCATTCCGTCCACACGAACGGACGGACAAATATAGCAAATTATTTCCTTTCTTCCCATCATCCGCCCCAAAGCACGCCTTCTTTTCCGGAGAACATAGGCATGATCGGCGGCGATTATCGTTATCTTTTGGGGAGGTTATAGGCATAAACGAAAGAAGCGATAAAGGGGACATGTGCCCCTTTTCCGCTCCCATATAGATGATTCAAATAGAACAAATAATTAGTACCCTGGATTCTGCTCTAACTTCTTGTTGTTGTTCATTTCGCTCGTCGGAATAGGGAATAATAATTCCTTCTCGCTCAACGACGGGCCATAGGTGAATTTATGTCCTACGAAATCATCAAAACCGCCTGTTGTCAAGTTCAATACTTTGCGTGTACGCACCATGTCAAACCAAATCTTATTCTCAAAAGCCAATTCATGATAGCGTTCTTTCCAAACAGCTTCGCGGAATTGATTTTGCGATAAGCCAGCCAATGGTTGTAAATTAGCACGCTGGCGAATTTGATTGACTGCATTATATGCACTTTCCGATGGTGCCCCTTCCGCTTCATTAGCCGCTTCAGCATAAAGCAATAAGACGTCTGCATAGCGAAGGAGTGGCCAGTTCAAGCTACTTTGCGCCGTATTCTCTTGCGCGTCAACATCAAACATCTTAAATATAAAATGGCTTGGGAATGTAACCACCTGCGAACGATCATTATTTGAAGTATAGCTTGTGTAATAGAATTGATGGTCTTCCGTACGTTTATCACCTTCTTCGTATGAGTCGATAAACTCTTGAAGCGCATAAATAGAGCCTGTCTCAGTTGAGTATGCCGAGATGTCCATATTGAAAGGACAATAGAGGTACTGCCATCCATTCGCCGTTACGCCTGCTTGGTATTGGATCATAAACATGTGTTCACCTTGATTTTCATAGGCTACGTCATGGAGTTTATCATACGAATCAAAAAGACTATACGTACCATTGTCTATTACCTCTTTGGATTTGGATGCAGCAAGTTGATAGTACTCGTTGCCACGCTGAAGTGGATAACCAGCCATTGTCATGTACACTTGGGCTAACAAAGATTTTACTACACCCATTGTTACGCGACCGCTGGCATCATCCCATGGCAAACCACTATTCTCTGCGGCTTGCAAGTCTGACACGATTTGGTTATAAACCTCTTCCACAGAAGCCTGAGAAGGATAAAGTTCCTCTGAAGAGGCATCTACCGGATTCAGAATCAGAGGAACTGCTCCGAAAATACGTACCAGATTGAAATAGTTATAGGCACGAAGCGCATACGCTTCACCTAAGCATCGGTTCTTTGCACTTTCTTCCATTTCATCAATAGTCGGGATATGGGCAATGGCCAAATTTGCATTTGCAATAGCCCGATACGGACGGTTCCACCACGAACGGCTATATTCATTATCCGAGTCGTTGGTGCAATTCCGGATTTTATTGATTTGCTGGTTCTGTCCTACATACGTACCAGCCAATCCCGTGGCAAAGTCTGTCATGAAGTACGGATTACCTCCATAATCATTATTTGCGGACATCTGCAAATCATAATAGATCGCATTCACGACAGATTGTGCATGCTCTTCCGTCTGGAAATAATTTTCCTGTGTAAAATTAGACGGATCGGACTCATCCAAAAAATTTGTACAACTGCCCAATAAAACCAATGATACAACGGGCAATATATATTTTATTCTCATAATTGTTCGATTTAAATAATTAGAATTAAGCTTTAACTGATTAGAATGTAACATTCAGACCGATAGTAAACGTGCGGGGCTTTGGATAGCCAAACACCGTAATGCCTTGCGCAAAAGTTTCGGTTGCATCCGAAACCTCAGGATCATAACCAGAATATTTCGTTATCAAGAAGAAGTTTTGCACACTGGCATAAACCCGTAAATGCTTTAAGTGGATCTTCTGGATCATTTCGCGTGGAAATGTGTATCCCAACACAATGTTTTTACCTCGCAAAAACGAACCGTCTTCCACAAAGTGCGAATCAATATTGGTTGTATAACCGGCGCCTGTTGGGCGGATCTGGGCAATCATGGTGTTTTGATTTTCGGGTGTCCATGCGTCCAATACGGTTGCATAACTATTGGCAATACCCGTACGGTCTTCTGCGGTATGCTTGGAGATGTCTAACACATCATTCCCGAACGAATACTGCAAATCTACAACCAAATCGAAGTTCTTGTAGCGGAATGTATTCGAGAATGTTCCATAACCATCTGGAATTCCTTTACCGATAATCGTTCGGTCAAGGTCATTTATTTGTCCGTCATTGTTGCGGTCCTCTAATTTCAAATCTCCTGGGAGCGCGCCATAGCGGGCTGCCTCCTCCGCCTCATGAGTACCCCATGTACCTAAGCGGACATAGCCATAGAATGAACCAACAGGTTCTCCGACACGGATGATATTATTACTTGCCGACAAAATATCAGGTCCGGGGAAGATGTCATCATTTCCTTCACCTAAAGCTAATACTTTGTTCTTGTTGAATGAGATGTTAAACGTCGATTCCCAGCTGAAGTCGCGTGTGCTAATGTTTATTGTATTAATGGAGAACTCTATACCTTTGTTTTCCATGCTTCCGATATTACTAATGATAGACGTGTAGCCACTGGAAGCAGGTACAGGCGCATCCAGCAACATGTCGGTCGTTTTCTTATAATACCAATCGAATTCCATATTCACACGGCTATCGAACAAACCGATATCAAGTCCTGCGTTCACTTGAGAAGTCTTTTCCCATTTTAATTCAGGATTAGCTAATGTCGATACACCGATACCTGTAGCTTTTGAGTCACTGAATACTAAGGTGTAGTTTCCTAAGGCTCCTTGTGACGCATAAGCATCTGTCTCCGAGTTCCCGGTCAAACCCCAACTGGCACGTAATTTCAAGTTCGAGAATACCGATGAAACATTTTCCATAAATTTCTCTTGCGAGATACGCCAGGCGGCTCCTACGGACGGGAAAAAGGCATATCGGTTCGACGAACCAAATTTCGACGACCCATCAGCACGTGCCGTAGCAGTCAGCAAATAGCGATCATCATATCCGTAGTTCACACGGGCGAAATAGGAGTTCAATCCGTATGCATTTGCCGCCGATGAGATCTGGGGCGAGGTAGCTACGCCTAAATTGTTGTACTGGAAGTAGTCGTCTTCGAATCCGGTTCCATACGCAGTCGACGACGAATTGTCTACATGTTGCCACGAAATTCCGGCCATTGCCGTCAGTGAATGTTTATTCGCAAAATCTTTAGAATAGGTCAAATAATTCTCGAATTGCCAGGAATTATTCCGATTGTTATAGACTTCGCCCACGCCGTTAGGTGATGAAATCCAAACGAGGTCTCGTCCAGCATAGTAGCTCAATCTTTGGTTAATAATATTTGCCCCGATCGACGAACGAAGTGTTAAACCTGGCAAAAAGGTTATCTCTGCATACGCATTACCTAACATATTTTGCGTTTCCAAGCGGTTGTTCCGGTCCGTAGCAACTTGCACTGGACTATTACCTCCTTCCATGCCCGGATAGTCGGCGTTTCCACCCCAAGTCCCATCTGGATAGCGCAATGGGATAATGGGTAATTCTTCGATTATCTGGCGTCCTACCGTAATACCTCCATCGCTCATCGAGTCCGTCTGGCGTTCTGCCTGATAGGTATAATTCAAACTACCTCCAACCTTCAGCCATTTATTCACCTGGCTGTCGATGAAGAAGCGTCCGGAGTAGCGTTTTAACCAGGATTCTACAATCAAGCCATTTTCCCCGCGGAACCCAACTGATAATCCATAATTGTTCTTCCCGTCTGAATTGGACACTGAGATTTGATGTGTTTGCGAGAACGCATTGCGTATAGCCTCATCTTGCCAATCCGTATCGTATAATGGCTTGCCATTTGAGTCAAACAGTCGTGGGTCTGTCCGTTTCAATTTCGGGTCAGTATAGTTTCCAGCCGCCCATCCTTCAGGGTCGAACTTCGCGGCATTCTGGTAGGCTAAATCTTCAGTTGCCAGAAACTGCTCTGCATTCAGTACGTCCAACTTTTTAGGTAACACACCTACACCGAAGTCTGTCGAATAAGAAACCGAAGGTCCCCTACCTTCTGCGCGTTTGGTCTGGATTAAAATGACGCCGTTTGCGCCGCGGGCTCCATAAATCGCCGTAGCTGAGGCATCCTTCAATACCTCAACAGACTCGATGTCCGCTGGATTCAAATAATCAATCGGCGAAGTTCCATTTTGCAAAGTGGCTACGTTCAGTATAACTCCATCTACTACATATAACGGGTCATTCGTCACACTGATGGATGAATTACCACGGATTCGGATCGAAGTACGTCCACCCGGGCGTCCAGAATTGGTCGAAATACTTACACCGGATACGCGTCCTGAGAGGGCTTGCCCAAATGAAGTCACTGTCCGTTGTCCCAGCACCTCATCCTTTACCGAAGCCGAAGATCCTGTCAAATCGCTCTTTTTCATCGTACCATAACCTACGACAACCAGTTCGTCCAAGCGTTGGGTATCTTCGTGCAGTTGAATGTTGAACGTCGTCTCGTTTCCTACTGGAATTTCTTTTGTGTGGTATCCAATGTACGAAACCTGCAAAGATGCGCCTTCTGGTACTTCCAGGGCGAACCGGCCATTCATATCTGTAATTGTTCCGTTCGTCGTGCCTTTGACAATTACATTTGCGCCGATAATCGGGCTTCCCGTCTCATCCAGAATAACACCTGTGATTTTTTTGCCAGTCTGCTGCATTTCAGTTACACTAAAAACAGGATGATCTGCCGTATTCGCATACGACAAGAAAGGAATTCCTGTACAACCTGCCAACAGTGCGCATAGAAGCACTTTGGGATACGAATGTCTCTTACTTTCCATGTTACACTTATTTAAGATTAGTAATTATAAGATTGTTTGTAAATAAATTCAGATCTGATTAATTTTGCAGAAGAGATTTGCCTTTCTGGAAAATATCATTCGCTGATGTGCTTACAAAGTTACGCGCAATAAATATAAGAAAAAAAGATTTGCAATATAAATTTTGTTAACAATGTAAGGGAAATTGTAGAAATACAATTTTCGTATTTCCTGGTATCCTGTTTTTAGTCTAAAAAAGGTTCAGAGTAATTGACGAGACCCAAGAGCCGGTGTCTCTTACCTTTTTTTTGTGCAGAGAGCAGGAGTCGGCACTGGTATAATTTGCATTCAGTAGAATTTTAAATTATTCATGATGGAGAGACACGGTTTCGTGTCTCTTTTTGTAGGTAAATCGCATGTCCTGTCACTTTAAGACAGAAAAAAGAGACATCGTTGGCTTTTTTGTCTTACCTTTGTAGATGTATATCGAAACGATTGGTCTGGATGAATGTATGGGTTAAAAGAATCGGATGGATATTGGCAGTACCTTTTTTATTGGTATTACTGCTTTCAGTGATGCTCTATGTACCAGCTGTGCAGGATTTGGCTGTCCGGCAAGCTACGCAGTACGCCAGTCAAGCTACTGGTATGCAAATTCACATCGAGCGTATCCGGCTATCTTTCCCATTGCGGCTTAACGTACATGGCGTCGAGGTCGTGCAAGCTGAAGCGGATACGTTATTATCCCTCGGTGAGTTGGATGTACACGTCCGTCCTTGGCCGCTCTTCAGCCAGGAGGTATTGGTAGAAGCTATCCAATTAAGCGATATGCAAGTGGATACGCGCGAATTGCTCGACGGACTAACCATCAAAGGGCACATCCATGAACTCTATGCGCATGCCGACCGGATTAGTCTCGCCTCCGAACGGGCTACTTTGAACCAGTTCTCCCTTTCCGACGCTGCCGTGACCTTGCTTTTGACCGATACCACCTCGCAACCCGACACGGTTACGACTGCTCCCCTCCATTGGATATTGTCGCTCGAACAAATCGAGTTAAAACGAGTAGCCGTAGCGCTGCAAATGCCACTGGATACACTCCAGATGGCCGGATTTATAACCGATGCCCACCTACAAGGGGGATTAGTCGATTTAGGTCAGGCCCGCTACGAAGCAGAGTCGTTCCATCTCGAAGCGCCTTTCTTCCGTTATGCCGCAAGCGAACAACCTGCTTTATCTGGTTTTGATCCGGCTCATATCACCCTGTCTGATGTGCAAGCTGATCTTTCCTCGCTCGCGTATGATAGTACTACGCTCCAGGCACACATTTTGCAACTAACAGCTAAGGAACGTTCCGGATTAACAGTCCGCCAGTTTCGCGGAGATGTCGGAGGAAGTCCGAATCACCTTCTCCTGCCCGGTATCCAGTTGGAAACACTCCATTCCCATGTCCATTTGCAAGCTGACATTCCGCTCGAAGCTTTTTCCGAGCAACCCGCCGAAACAGAGATGAAGGTGCAACTCGAAGGCTCCATTGGTAAACCTGACGTGCTGGCCTTTGTTGGAGGATTGCCCCAGTCTGCCATCAACGCTTATCCCGATAAAAACATCGAACTCAAGGCCGCGCTGAAGGGTAATATGGATTTTCTGAGGTTGGAAAAGATCGACATCCAGTTGTCAGACCTATTTCAGTTTCGCACCCATGGGGAGGCGAGGGCTCTCTTGGACGAGAAAAAGCGCAAGGGCTCGCTGGAGTTGGAAGCCCAGACCGGCGATTTGACATTCCTCCTGGATATGCTGCCAGACGAAACGCGGCAAAACCTCGCCATCCCGCCACGGATGACACTCAAAGGCAAAGCTGATATGGAAGGCCCGCAATATCGAACCAATCTGTTATGGCAAGAAGCATCCGGGAAAATGCAGCTGATAGGAAACTACGACCAAAAGAATGCTTCCTATCGCGTACATTTAAATATAGATAGCCTCGAACCGCATCATTTCCTCCCGAAGGATTCTCTCTATTTTGTAAATGCGGATCTCCGTGCGGAAGGGGAGGGTTTCAATCCTTTCGATTCATTAGCCCATGCCCGCGTTGAGGCTCGGATTTCCAATTTACAATATGGCGTGCACGACTTTTCCGATATCATTTTAAAAGGAAGCTTACACGAGCAAGTGGCGCAACTGGATTTTATCAGTCGCGACCCGCTGGCGCAGGTAGATATCTCGCTCAATGCCCTATTAAAGGAACAAGACGTGAAGGGGAAGCTGATAGCCGACGTCCAGCAGGTTGATTTGCATGGGCTACACGTCAGCGACAAAACTTTATCCACTTCTTTCCAACTTTTTGCTGAATTAGAAACGGATCTGAAACAACGATACCGGGCGGATTTAACGTTGGGTGAATGGGAAATTCGTACCGCCAAGCAGACCGTCCACCCCAAATCCTTGATGTTAACGGCTCGGACTTCCGAAGATTCCACCTTCCTCTCTTTCGAGGCAGGCGATTTGAGTCTCCAATTAACAGGAAATAAAGGTCCGCAAGGCTTAGGCCAGCACTTCGGGCTTATCTCCAAAGAAATGGAAAGGCAAATGGAGCAGGATTCCATCATCCGCTTAGCCTTGGTAAGGCCCATGCTCCCCGAGATGCATTTAGAAATGAACGCGAGAAAGGACAATCCGATTTACAACTTCCTGCAATTTTACGGTATGAATTTCCAGCGAATGAACGTCAATGCTTACACCTCGCCGGAAACGGGCATACGCATGGACGGGCAGGTGTTTCAGCTCATGCGCGATACCTTCCTGGTCGATACGATCCAGTTACATGTGTGGCAAGATACGGTCGGTATTTTCTACGAAGCGGGAGTCGTGAAAAACAAGTTTCAAAAGCAAGCCCCCTTTTCAGTCGACGTCAGTGGACAGTTACAAACCGGATTCATGGATGCGCTCCTCCACTTCCGAAATGGGCAAGGACAAACCGGAATCCTTTTAGGCGCACGTGTAAGCAAGGAAGAAGAGGGCGGTATGCGGATCCACCTCTTCCCGGACGAGCCGATTTTAGCTTTTTCAACCTTTTCTGTCAATCCGGACAATTATATCATCTATCAAGATGAGAAAAACATCCGGGCAGACTTGCTTCTTCAGGAAAAAGCCGGGGCTTATCTCCGGGTTTATCATGATACCCCGGATAGTACGCAAAGGCGTATCCAGGCTGAATTAGGTGAAATCGACTTGCGCGCCATCTCGAGCGCGTTCTCTTCTTATTTGCCCCCGATCGGCGGGAAGCTGTACGCGGACGTGCAATATGTGCCGTCGGATAGCTCCTTCATGTTAACTGCCAATATGAATGCCGATTCGCTCTCGTATGCGGATGGATTGGTGGGCAATTTGTTGTTCAGCTCGGTCTATTTGCCGGTCTCGAAAGATGAGCATCAAGTCGACCTGCATTTGTTCCACAATACGCAAGAGATCTTAACCTCGTCGCTCTTTTACCAGGGTGGCGAGGCCGAGGAGATAGAGGGCACATTGTCGGTCATGCAAATGCCGCTGTCGATGACGAACCCCTTCATTCCGGACGGCCTGGCTCGCTTGGGCGGAACCTTCTCGGGCGAGGTGGCGTTGGCGGGTTCTGTCTCGAAACCGTTGATAGACGGCTCCTTTCGGTTTGATTCCACGCAAATATACGTCTCGCCGGCGAATACCTACATTCGTTTAGAAGAAAAACCGATTGAAATCCAACGCAACCATATCCGTTTTAACCAATACAAGCTTTATGCGAATGGCGATAATCCGTTTGTAATCGATGGAGACATTGACCTTGATCTCGCCATGATGCAAACCAATTTGACCTTGACCGCGCAGAACATGCAATTACTCAATACGAAGCGGGATAAGACCAGCTTGGTCTACGGTAAGATGTTTGTCAATTTGGCTTCCCGCATTAATGGACCACTCAACGCCCTGACCATGCGCGGGGATTTGGATTTGTTGGGCGGGACGAATGTCACTTATATCTTGCAGGATTCCCCCTTGACGGTCCAGGACCGCCTGTCCGGACTCGTATCTTTCACTTCTTTCGACGAGGATACCCTTCTCATACGCCGTCCGCGACGGCAATCGCTCCCGCTGGGAGGGATGGATATGCTGCTTACAATCCATATCGACCAGGCGGTGCAGATGAATGTAGACTTGACACCCGATCAATCGAGTCATGTCAACCTGGAAGGTGGCGGGGACCTGTCTTTCCAGTATACGCCGATGGGCGAGATGATCCTGAATGGCCGGTACACGCTCTCGAGCGGGACGTTCAAATACGCCTTGCCCGTCATTCCGCTCAAAGAATTTCATGTGGAAAACGGTAGTTATATACAATGGAATGGAAATCCGATGGACCCCTTACTGAATATAACGGCTACGGAACGCATCCGGACTTCAGTTGCGTTGGATGAGCAAAGCTCGCGCATGGTCAATTTTGACGTGGGTATCGAGCTCACACAGCGTCTCGAGAATTTAGGGCTGAAGTTCATCTTGGAAGCACCGGAAGATGCGACCATGCAAGAAGAACTCGCCCGGATGGGAGAGGAAGAACGCGCCAAGCAGGCAGTCAGTATGCTGGTGACGGGCATGTATTTGGGGGGCGGAACAACGACGGGGAAGGCCAACCTCGATATGGGCGCCGCCCTGAACAGCTTCTTGCAGAACGAAATCAACAACCTGGCCGGCTCGCTGAAGGGTGTCGACCTGAACTTCGGCATGGAAAGCTACGATGAAGATGGCGACGGCAGCAAGCGGACCGATTATTCGTTTCGTTTTGCAAAGCGTTTTTACAATGATCGCATCCGGATCGTCTTGGGCGGGAGGATCTCAACCGGGGCGGACATCAACCAGGGCCAGGCGCAGCCCTTTATCGACAATGTTTCAATCGAATACCGCCTCGACCCGAGCGGTACACGCTACGTGAAGATATTCCATAACAAAGATTACGAGAGCCTATTAGAGGGCGAATTGACTGAAACAGGTGCGGGCATCGTGTTACACAAGAAAATGCAGCACCTCAGAGAACTTTTCATATTTAAAAAAAACAGAATAAAACCGGTAAATGAAGAGCAACAGGATGAAAACAAAAATGATTGACTTTTGTACAAAATCCCTTGCCTGTCTTTTCCTTTTATGTTTGGTAGCTTGCTCCGTCACTAAAAACTTACCCGACGAAGAACTCCTTTACACAGGCATCGAGGATATTATCATCGAACAAAGAGACTCAACCGCGGCAGGCGAAAACACGCTGACCGAAATCCGGGCAGCTTTAGACTATCCTCCGAATAACGCTTTCCTGGGAAGTTCATCTGTGCGGATTCCTTTCCCATTCGGGCTTTGGATGTATAACGCCCTCATCCATAAGGAAGGGAAGCTCGGGCGATGGATGTTCGACAAGCTGGCGGCGAAGCCGGTGCTTATCTCCACGGTCAATCCGGAAGTCCGCGTGAAAGTGGCAGAGAACCTCTTGCGGGAGTATGGTTATTTCCAGGGCCGGGCATCGTATGAACTGGTTCATAACCCCTCAGACTCCCTCCAGGCCAAGGTGTTATACCACATCTCCATGCGTACTCCCTATACCTACGACAGCATTCGCTACATGCAGCGACGTCATCGCACGGATACGATTGTCCGCCAGCATAAGGTGCAGTCCCTCCTGAAGAAGGGGGACAACTTCAACGTCGTGCAGCTCGAGGCCGAGCGGCAGCGCATCAGCACCTTGCTCCGCAACAACGGATTTTATTATTTCCGCCCGGAATATATTTCTTACCAGGCAGATACGACCCGCACCCCGGGGAAGGTCTGGCTCCGCATCATCCCCTCTCCTGGCATGCCGCGCGAGGCGCTCCGCCCCTGGAGATTGGGTGATATCACCGTCGCGCTACGCGGTTATAACAATGAGCCGCCTACCGACACGCTCCGCTACAAGGACTTAACCATCCTCTACGAGGGTAAACTGCGCGTCCGGCCGGCCGTCCTCCACCGGAAAATCCAATTCCGACCCGGCGACCGTTACGCTTACACGGCGCAAGAGGCTACGCAGACGGCCCTTTCCCGCTTGGGTATTTTTAAATATACCGAGATGCAATATACGCCGCAGGATACCTCGCTGCGTGGGCGCCGTACGCTGGACGTCCGCATCAATGCCGCCTACGATTTGCCGCTCGACGGCGAACTGGAGTTCAACGTCACCACGAAAAGCAACGACCAGACCGGTCCCGGCGCCATCTTCAGCGTCACAAGGCGGAATATTTTCGGGGGCGGGGAGACCTTTGGCGTCCAGCTGAAGGGTTCCTACGAATGGCAAACAGGCAATCGGGTGGAAGGTAGTAAGTCCCTCATGAACAGCTACGAGCTGGGCATAAGCAGTACATTGATACTTCCGCAGCTCCTCTTCCCCGGTTACCTGAGGCGAAACCTGCAATACCCTTCGAGCACGACTTTCCGCATCTATGCCGACCAGATGAACCGCGCCAAATTCTTCAAGATGCTCTCGTTTGGAGGGAGCGCCACGCTGGATTTCCAGAGCTCCGCCACGAGTCATCACTCCGTGGTCCCCTTCAAGTTGGCATACAACAAATTGCAACATACCACCGCCACGTTCGACTCCATTACTACCGTCAATCAAGCCTTGTATCTGAGCTTGAAGGACCAGTTCGTCCCCTCGATGAGCTATACTTACACCTACGATGATAGTCCGCTTACCGACAAGCGCCATCACCTGTGGTGGCAAACATCCATTACGCAGTCGGGTAATATCTTGAGCGGGATCTACGCCTTGGCCGGCCAAGGGTTCAAAAAGCAAAACAAGGAACTGTTTGGCAATGTGTTCGCGCAGTTTGTGAAGGTCAGTTCCGAGATTCGATATAACCGCGAGCTACGGAAGGGTCATCACCTCGTCGGGCGACTGAGCGCCGGCGTTATCTACGGTTATGGCAATGCCGAAAACCATACCACCCCCTATAATGAACAGTTTTACATCGGCGGGGCAAACAGTATCCGCGCGTTTACGATACGCAGTATCGGTCCGGGAAGGTTCCGTCCAGATCCAGAGAATGCCTACAGCTACATCGACCAGACCGGCGACCTCAAATTTGAGGCCAATCTGGAGTACCGTTTCCCCATCTTCGGGGATTTACAGGGCGCCGCTTTCCTCGATGCAGGCAACGTCTGGTTGATACACGACGACCCGAACCGTCCGGGAGGCCAACTGAAGTGGGGTCATTTCCTAAAGGACTTGGCGTTAGGTACCGGTGTAGGGCTCCGATACGATCTCCAGTTCATCGTCGTACGTGTAGACTGCGGTATCGGCCTCCATGTACCTTACGAAACGAGTAAAAAAGGGTACTACAACATTCCCCGCTTCAAAGATGGCTTAGGCATCCATTTGGCCATCGGTTATCCTTTCTAAGAAATATCCTCTAATCATCATATCCCTGCTTCGGGCGGTCTGCCTGGGCAGGGATTTTTTGTATATATATAGGTATAATCTGTCCTCTTACAAACATTCCTCCATCGGTGCAAGCCTTCCCGAGAGCTTCGGAAGGGTTTCCTCCATCGGTGCAAGCCTTCCCGAGAGCTCGGAAAATATTTCATCCAACGGATGAAACCCTCTCCAAGAGCTCAAGAATGGTTTCCTCCGTCGGTGCAAGCCTCTCGGAGAGCTCCGGAAGGGTTTCCTCCGTCGGTGCAAGCCTCTCGGAGAGCTCTGGGAAGGTTTCCTCC
>CALUZR010000013.1 GCA_944325335.1 uncultured Parabacteroides sp.
TTTTTGAAAGTCGCCTGAACAAATTCATAGAAAATACCCGAAAAGGACTTCTCTACGGAGAATGGAATGATAACGGGAGATTATAAAAAAAATACAGAAATAGTATATAGTACAAAAGAGTGACAGAACAGAAACTGGCTAATATCTTGTAGGAAATAGCCTTAGATATTATACTTTTGCATAAAGATTCAACGAGCGATAGAATGAAAGAAGTAAACCCCAAAGAAACGACCCGTGCCTACGCATTCGAGATGTGGATGGATGCGCCTATGCCCATGCTCACTTTTTTCAAGACAATGGATGTAACCCGCATTGTCCGTATCAGCAAACGGACTGGATTGAAGTTCAATATGTTGATGTGCTGGTGTGTCGGGCGGGCGGCAAGCCGCATCAAAGAGTTTTATATGCTGCCTGTTGGCAGGAAGTTAATGCAATACGACAATCTTGCCGTCTGTACCATTGTGGCCAATCGGGAGGGTGAGGTCAGTTCCTGCGATGTCCCTTTCTCCGATAATTTGCAGCAGTTCAATGCGGATTACCTGAGGCTGACGAAGCAAGTTGCCGAAAGCTGCCAGAACCACGATTTAACGGACAGTATGGTTATCGGTACGTCTGCTCTTGCACAATATGAGATAGATGGGGCGGTAGGCATGTATAGCGGTGTGTTCAATAATCCGTTTCTGATTTGGGGTAAATGCAAACGGCATTGGTGGAAACGGACATTGACCATCTCTTTTCAGTTCCACCATACACAGATGGACGGGGCGCATGCTGCACACTTTTTGGAAAATCTGCAAAGGGAAATA
Source organism: uncultured Parabacteroides sp. (assembly GCA_944325335.1). Taxonomy (GTDB): domain Bacteria; phylum Bacteroidota; class Bacteroidia; order Bacteroidales; family Tannerellaceae; genus Parabacteroides. The sequence goes on from CALUZR010000013.1 coordinate 807, forward strand.
AACTTCCTAAAAGAGGATTGGGGATGTTTCACACGATAATTTTCTGCCCTTTGCAAATTTTCTTTCCTTTTGATGACCATTATATGAAATCTTATCGTATCTTTGCACCGGATTTAGGGAAAGATGCCGGAGTGGTCGATCGGGCCGCACTCGAAATGCGGTGAACGGGTAACTGTTCCCAGGGTTCGAATCCCTGTCTTTCCGCTATTTGGACCATAATACTTTATTTTTAGGGGGGCGGGTTTCTGATCCGCCCTTTTCTTTTGCCTAAAAGATGCTTCTTATGAATCGTTTCTTATTTTATAGCTTATTGGGTGGTATGCTGGCCGGGGCTACGGCTTGTTCCAACGAACAGGAAAATGTGCCTGAAGAGGCAGACAATCGCACGATTTTAGTATATATGGCGGCACAGAATGGCTTGGATTGGGCTGCCGAGGATGATCTCGCCGAGATGCGGGAAGGCATGAAGCAAGTTGCGGCGGGTAATCACCTGGTGGTGTATTACGATAGCAACGATGGCTTGCCTTCGTTGTTCCATTTATATAAGGACAGGACAGGGAATGTTCGCGAGGAAGTGCTCTATGAATATCCAGAGCAGGATGCTGCATCGGTGACAGTGGGGCGGATGTCGGATGTCTTCACCCGTGCATACGGGGTTTTCCCGGCTGAGAGTTACGGGCTGATACTCTGGTCGCATGGTGATGGATGGCTTCCAGCTACGTCGACCCGCTCGTTTGGGTTGGATGGTGGGGAGGCTATGGATATCCCGGAGTTGGAGGAGGCGGTGCAGTCGGCAGTGGCGGTTACTTCCTCTCGCCTGGATTTTATCTATTTCGATGCCTGCTTCATGCAATCGGTTGAGGTGGCATACCAGCTGCGGGATTATGCGGATTATATTATTGGTTGCCCACTCGAGACGCCTTCACCTGGTTCGCCCTACGATGCCGTGTTGGCTCCGCTCTTTGCCGAAGGTGAGGCGGACGTAGTCGGGATGGCGCGAACTTATTTTGAAACATACGATGCGCTCTATAATGGTGGTATCGGTGGAAGCAATACACATTGGACGTCTGGCGTGGCTATCTCTGTTGTACAGACTGATGCCTTGGAACCGCTTGCTACTGAGACGCGTACACTCTATGCTCGCTATGCTGACTCGTTGGAGGAACTTGTGCCAGATGATTTCTGGCAGGTACAACGCTTCGACTACAATCGGCGTTATAATGGTTCCTATCTCCACGCTTACTATGACTTCGGCGATTTCGTGGAATATCTGGTCTCTGACGAGGAGTATGTCACTTGGCAGTCCTATCTTGATGCCGCTATAGTTTATGCCCAATCAACCCCCACTTGCTATTCAGCCTATTACGGAGGCAATATCGACATTGATGCCTTCTCCGGCTTCTCGACCTACGTCCCGTTCCGCACCGATACGCGCTATGCCGCCTGGAATGCCTTCTACGAGACGCTCGACTGGTACCAAGCTATCTACTAAGCAGCCTGCAGGTTCGATACTTGTCAGCCTGCAGACACGATGCTTGTCGGCCTGCAGGTTCGATTCCCATCAAAAAACTCCCGACGGAGCACGTGGGCCTCGCCGGGAGAAAAATAAATAAATAAATGGAAAGTCAGTATCTCATTATATCATACCGCCACCTTGGCCGCCTCCATCGTCATCGCCCCGGATGCCTCGGACGGCCTTTTTCACCGCGTTCTTGAGCGTACCAAAACGGTAGGTGACGCTGATGCGGATGTCGCGTGCTTTCATATAGTTCGTGCTAAGCATATAGAAGGCGGGGTCTTCGGTGGTGCTCTCCATCTTGATATGCTTCCAGAAAGGATTGCGAGCCGTCAGGGAGACGGTCAGTTTCTTCTTGAGGAAGCTCTTGTTGATGGCAAAGTCGGTAAAATACATTGGCGAACGGCTGCCTTGGAGCGAGATGCGCGGAGAGAAGTAGCCGCCACGCAAGTCGAGGCGCCAGTCGTTCTTGAAGGTGAACTGCACGCCGGTGAACATGCGGCCGTTCCAGCCTTTGTTTGCGATGTCGGTATCCATGTTCTTCATGTAGGAGTAGTTCAGACCTCCATTGAAGATGAACCGGACGAGCTCTATCGGCGTGTAGCTCAGATAGAGGGAGAGGCCCGCCTGACGCGTGCTACCGATATTGTCATACGTCGTTTCGGAGATGTTGTTGTTCATAAGGACAATCTCTTCGATAGAGTTGTTCTGGAAGCGGTAGCTTAGGTTCGCGTTCATGTTGAACTTCGTATTGAAGTAGCTATAATTTAAGTGTATGCGGTTGCTCTTCTCTGGGTCGAGGTTCGGATTACCATAGCTGATGTTCTCTGGGTCGGTCTCGTCCCGATAAGGGTTCAAGTTCCAGATGCTGGGGCGACGGATGCGCATGTTGTACCCGACGCGAATCTGCTGCGCCATGTCAAACTTGTATGAGAGGGTGATGTTCGGTACGACGTTGAAATAGTTTGCCGTAAAGTCCATCTCCGGTGCGTTGGCGAAATGGGCGTTCATTGAAGTCCCTTCGCCGCGGACACCCGCCTTGATCCCGAACTTGTCGATATTGACGGTGTAGCCGAGGTAAGCGGAATAGGTGTGCTGGTTATGGCGGAAGTTATCAGTCGGGTCAATGTCGGCATACCATTCGTTCGTCACCGAGTCTCGGTGCTGGCTGAGTGTCTCACTATTACTCTTGCGATAGACATATTTCAATCCGGTCTCCAGCGTATGACCTTTCCAGAGCGGGGTGGTGTAGTCGAGTTGTACGGTGTGCTCATTCGAAGCCGCATCGTTGATATCCCACTGTGGGTAGAGGTCGTCTTGCGGGTAATTGCCCAGGATGTTCAACAAGTCAGTATAGTTTTCGCTATTGTTCGGTGTGTGGCTATAACGGTAGGAGAGCGTGAGGAGCTCATCCTTCTTGTGGGTCGAATGCTGGTAATCGACGTTGAGGTCCGTCGAACCGAATACCGAAGTCGCGCTACTCTCTCGGTTGAAGCTATACATACGTTGGTCGAGGTTCGCGCCCCCCATCATTTCCACATCGTATTCCGTGCGGTTCGTTCGCTCTCCCCGGAAGAGGTTGACGCCCACGCTGAGGAGGTTGAGCGAGTCGATATCATAACTTCCCTCGATATACCCGAATTGGAACGGCCCTTTGCGCTTGCTGCGGCCGTCCTGCGTCAAGTAGGTCGGGGAGTTCGTTTCGGAAGCGAAGGTTTCGCGTTCGGAGCGGGATTCATTCCACGGGGAATTCTCGTGGTTGTACTTATAGTTGGCCGTGATGCCAAACTTGCCGATCTTAGCTGAGACATAAGCACCGGCACCCATGCGGCCTTGTATGCTGGCATCGGCATTGATAGAGGCTGTGTAGCCTTCCAGTACGTTCTTGGTCGTGATGATATTGATGATGCCACCCACTCCCTCGGCATCGTATTTTGCGCCGGGGTCGGTAATGACTTCGATATCTTTGACGGAGTTGGCAGGCATACTCTTCAATACATCCGCCGGATTGTTGTTCATCATGTTTGAGGGCTTGCCATTCACATAGATCTTGAAGTTGGTCGAGCCTTGGAGCTGGATTTCATCGTTACCGTCGACCGTAACCATCGGGACCTTCCGGAGCATATCGAGCGTATTGCTGGTCTGTGCCTCTGGATCGTCGTCAAGGCTATAGGTCAGTTTATCCATCTCTACCTTCACGAGCTTCTTTTGCGCGGTGACGGTGACTTCGTTCAGCACCTCCATATCACTTCGCATATAGACCGTACCGAGATTGAGGGTACGCTGGTTTTTGCTGATGGTAAAGGATTTGGTGGTGTTCTTCATACCGATGGACTGGAGTGCCATGACGTACTTGCCCGGCTTGTCCAGTTGCACGGTGAAATATCCATCCAAATCGCAAGCCAAAAGCGCCACGGACTTCTGCGGAGCGCTAGCCAATGCAATGTTCAACGTTGCATACGGGACGGTCTCATTACTTAGAGAGTCAATTACTTGCCCCTTCACGGTAAACCCACGAGAGCTACTTGTCTGTGCGCTCAAGGGTCCCAATAGAAGAAAGGCGCACAACAAGGTCAATAAGTTACATTTCATGTTATCCACACGTTTAAGTCAAAAAGTTTGTATATTAAGTCTGCTGAATCGCAAAAGTAATGGATTTGCCCCATTTGCCCCACTTAAAGAACTCTAAAAGATGTATCTTCGTGTTCCGGTGATACCAGAGGGGGCGAATCCATTGCCTTTATGACTATCTCCCTTTCTTATCGTTTAAAGCAGGAGGACGGGAATTTTGGGGATTTGTGTTTTATTAACAAGGTGTCTCTGTTTCCGGACTTAGAAGATTTGCAACTTAAGGCCGAATGAGAGGCTGAGGTAATCACGCGGGCGGAGCGTACGGTTCCCTATCTTATTAATAAGGTAAAGATCGCACGTGCTGAGTTCATAGAAAAAGGAGATGGATTTGTGCCATCCTTTCCCTTCGGGGAGTTTGAGCGTGATGCGTTCACCTGCAAAGATGTGGAAGCGGAAACGCGTCGAGAACCAGTAATAACCTTCCGGGTAACGGTCGGGCTGGCGTCCCCAAAATTCGCGGTCGAGCAGGATATTGACGTAGGCTCCGCAGGCCAACGGTTCGAACGTGAAATGTTCGCCCAAAGGAACGCACCATGGGTAATAGTTCTGTTTGACGGTAAAGGTAAACTTGGCATTGTCATCGGCATAGGCGGGAATAAAACCGAGAAGCACATCCGTCTCCCAATGTTTCTGATAGTAATCCCAACCCAATCCGAGTGAGACGAGCCCTATTGAGCCGGCGAATTGGAGTTTCGTATAGCGCGGGATGAGCCGTTCCCATCGCTCCTTATACTTCTCCAAGCGTTCCTGGTAGGGCGTAAGCTCTTGGGCCTTTATCGGAAGGGCGAGGAGAAGCAAGGCGAGGAGGCTTTTAATACGAGATGCTTTCATACGTGTAACCATTGGGAGTAAGGGTAAACAACAGGTAATTGCGTTGCTCCATGTTGGCACATCCATAATAGAGGATGCCGTCGCCGAAAAGGTCGTTCACTTGTACCGAGTGGTTGTGGGCATGGAGGCAGAAGAGCAGGTTGGGAAACTTGCGAATGTATTCGTGGAACACTACTTTGACGTTGTTGTTGAACTGGTCGCTCCCCGGCGGGGCGTGCATCACGACGACGGTGCGCTCCGCATCGGTTTTCTGTATTTCGTCGAGGATGAACTCAAAGTCCGGCACCGGGTTCGAGTAGTCATATTCCAGCGCATTCGTGTTGAGGCAGACAAACTTGACATTACCCGCCACGAAGGAGAAGTTATCATCTCCAAACAGCGTGCGGAAGACCGCATCGCCATTTCCCAATACATCATGATTTCCAATCAAACCCACATAGGGACGCTCCAATTCCTGGAGGATACGGGCGGTCCATTCATATTCTGCCGTCGTCCCGTACTCCGTATAATCTCCACCATGGATCAGGAAATCGAGATCGTCCCGCTGCGCGTTGATGTGCTGCACGAATGCCTCCATCTCGTCATAGCTTCGTTGCGTATCGCCGAAGAGTACGAAGCGGAGCGTGTCCTTGCCCTCCGTATCCGCTTCGATTTGGGCGATATGTTGTGCGTTCAAATGTCTTTCATCAGTTGAAAGCTTGCCGTCGTACGGATGATAATCGATCACTTCGCACGATGCGAAGAGCATGGCCCCCGACAGGCTCCATAGGATATGTTTCACCATAAGCGTTTCCTTTGAAATGAATGGCACAAAGATAGGGCCTTTTCGGCAAACGGACATGTACCGATTGGCGCGTATGGTGGTCGATTCGGCATCGGATGCCTTGAAACCGGTGTTTAATAAATTGGGGGGTGGAAATTTCTCGGCGCAGGCCGCTCGGGGCTTTTCTACGTAAAAGGGCTTTAGCCGTAGAAAGAATTCCGGCGGGGAAGGCTTGCAGGTTTAGGATGAATTACGTATATTTGCCGCGGTCATAACATCCATTTACGGGTATGAAACTTAAAGGACACGATATATTATTATGTATGAGAAATTGGTTGTGGGCTTGGTTGCCCTGTTGCTTGCTTTTGGTGCAGATTACGCTGAAGGCAAGTCCGAATTTACCCCCCCGGTTGACTCTAATCATCTGGAAGATAGTTTATTGACGGAGGATGCGGTCTACGAGTACACCTTTACGGACTTCGATAAGGCACGCCGTATCATGGGACGTTTGCGGGCCGACCGGTTGCTTCCTTCGTTCGAACTCGACAAGGTAGAGGGCGATCTTTACTTCAATACCGGGCATTATTACCAAGCGTTGGTTTATTACCGCAACGCGTTGGCCAACGATTCGGTACGCCTGGTGCCCGACCGGTACATGGAGCAATTGCACCGGATGATTTCCTGCTACGATTATTTGCACAACGACGAGCAGAAAGCGCACTATGTCCGCCTTTTGCTCAAAGAAGCCGAGGCGGAAGGCAACCAAGCCATGCGCTCGGTCGCCCTCTTCAATATGGGTAAAATGATTTATTACCAAGGGCAAAAGGAGGAAGGATATGACATGATGCTCCAGGCCATCGACTTGATGGAGCAGACCGATTACAAGTACAAGTACGACAACCTGCGCTACAATTACAACACCCTGCTGGTGTTCTACAATATGGATAGCCGTCCGCAAGAGGCGCTCGAAATCTCGAACAAGTTGGAACGTATCCTGACCGCCCAAGAAGAGGGTGTGGCGGAGATGCAAGGGCTGAATGCCCGCGAGGAGAAATCCCTTTGCGCCCATCGGGCCGTCATCTACCATGATTTAGGGCGGGAAGAAGAGGCGCGCCAGCAATACGAACGTTTCCTCGTCTTGCGGGAAAAGTACGGGCGAGACGATTACTTGATCTGGCCTTACCTCTTCGCAATCAAGAAATACGATGAAATCATCCGCATGAATACGGAGCGCGAAGCCCGGATGAAGGCTGAAGGCGATACCGTCAATTACCACATGACGACCATCAAACAATCCCTCGCCAAAGCCTACGAGCAGAAGGGCGATTACCGGCGCGCCGCTACCTATTTCAAGCAGTTGGCCGTACTCCGCGATAGCATCAAAGTGCGCGAACAGCAGAGCGCCGCGCTCGAACTGGCCGCCATCTACGATAGCAACCAGAAAGATTTACAACTCCACCAACAAGAGGCTGAGATACAACGCCACTGGATATTCTTGATATTCCTGCTTAGCGCGAGTGCGTTGCTGGGGTTCTTGTTGTGGGGAGCTGTGCGTTACAATCGTTTGATCAGCTTCAAGAACCGGGCCATGGCGAATACTATCAACGATTTGCTGGTCTATAAAGAGGATTTGGAGCAAAAGCGTGAAGAGAACCTCGCCCTTCGTGAAGAATTGGAAGCGTTGAAAAAGGCCGAAGCCATCCCGGAAGAAGTCTCAGAAGAAAAGGCCGAACCTGAAGTAGAATCGGCAGAGAATAAGTTAGACCGCTTGATGTTCGACCGCTTAGTGCGTGCCATTACCGACCGCAAGCTCTTCCTCCAGGCCAATATCTCGCGCGAAGAGTTGATCAACCTCGTGCATATTCCTAAGAACAAGTTCGCTTCGCTCTTCCGCCAATATGCCGGGACGACCTTCCCGATTTACATGAACAACTTGCGCTTGATGCATGCCGCCGAGCTCTTGAAGAACCAACCCAATTATACCATTACCGCCGTAGCCGCCGAATGTGGCATGAAGAAGAGCACCTTCTACCGGTTATTCGTGAATAAATTCGGCATGACGCCGATGGACTATCGGTGCAAATGCAATGCGGATAATAAGAAGGCGGACGAAGCATAGTCCGCAAAAGGAATATCCGCATAAACCTTCTCTTTAAACTTATAAAACTTACCTCCGTGATAAAAGCGGGGCGGGAAACATTATGCCGCCTACGCTAAATTTCCCTATGCCCAAAGAAAAGTTAGAAACATACTGGGAAAGTTCTATCTTTAGGCTAAAGATACATATCTTTAGGTTGCAGATACGTATCTTTAGGCTGCAGATATATATCTTTAACCTAAAGATAGAACTTCCCTCGGATGTTTTAAATTTTGGGTAGGCATCTCGCCAAGTTTTCCAAGGGGGCTTTTTTGTATGCTGGGCTTCATAAGTGCTGTTATGACGTATGTGCATAAATGGGAGTTAGGTTATGAATTTATTTAATTCCTGGTAAATAACATGTTACAATAAGTGAGAAAGTGGACGTGAATAATTGAGAGTCTGATTGAGATAACCCGTAAGAAGATTTGGGAGAAGCACGGAAGAATTTGTAGACGGATTGCTTTCTTATTTTCCTACATTTGAACTCGGGAAAAGAACCATGCTAACCTTGCATAGCTCCTTTTCCTTGAATAAATCGAATATGTTTTATCTTTTAAAATAGAAAGTATGATGGTTATTGATCACAACAAAGTAGAAAAGGTAGATATGGGCAAGGGCGTCATTCGCCAGGATTTTGCCGCCGGGAAGAACATGAATGTGTTGCATTGGAACATGGCCGATGGAAGTGAAGTCGGTATGCATACGCATCCGCAAGAGCAATTCGGTTATGTCATCAAAGGAGGCTTCCATCTGACGATTGGCGAACAAGTATATGAACTTTCGGAAGGCGATGCTTACCTGGTACCCGCCAATATTCCACATGCGTTTGTGGCCGTGGGCGAGACGGAAGCTATCGATGTGTTTGCTCCGGTAAAGACGGTTTTCCCGTGGAAGAAATAGTTTTTAATCATAGCGGATTTTAATAATACATTATATTAATCTTTAATAGTGAAATCATGAAAAAAGTATTGATTATTGCGACCAATTACGGTTCATGGGGCGAAGAGTTGCAGGCTCCGTGGGATGCTTGTAAAAAAGCAGGTTTTGAAGTAACATTGGCTACTCCGCAAGGAAAGAAGCCGTTGCCTTTCCAAATCAGTGTAGACCCTGATTTCGTAGATGGCGTTCAGAATATTAAAACCAACCCCAAAGAGGTTTGCGACCGTTGCAAAGAATTGGTAGATGGAGACGAATGGGCACATCCGTTGAAATTCTCGGAAGCCAACATGGCAGACTATGACGCTATCGTATTGACGGGCGGTCCGGGTGCTATGTTGGATATGTGCAATTGCTGGGAATTACATAAGTTGATTATGGATGCTTACAAAGGTGGCAAGATTGTAGCTGCTTTGTGTTATGCCGTATCGACGTTGGTATTCCTCCGCGATCCGGAAAACGACTACAAGTCTATCATTTACGGAAAGAAGATTTGCGCGCATCCTCGTGCATGGGATTTCTACGGTCCGGGTATGGCTATGTCTTACGACCTTTATGGCGCTACGGAAGACAACCAGGGTACAAATGTAATCACTCCGGGTTTCTTGTGGCCGATCGAAGACTTGGTACGCGATGCGGTAGGCCCTAACGGTGCTTGCATTGCTCGTATTAATACAAGCCGCGAAGATCCGCAAGTTTATTATGATCATCCTTTCATTACAGGTACTTCGGTAGAATCTTCTATCGCATACGGCGACCTGGTGGTAAAGGTATTGAATTCATTGAAGTAATAAAGAAAGAAAAGGAGTCGCGTGTCCGGATGGAGGACACGCCTCCTCTCTTTTTATAGCTGATTTATCTAACAAAAGCAAAAGAATATGCCTGCAATTATTATACACAGTCTTGAGATGACGGACGAACAGAAGAAGATTGTAGCTGATTCGTTCATTTCAACCTTATCGGAAGTTACCAATGTGCCGAAAGATCGCATTTACCTGTTCTTTAACGGTTATACATTAGACAATGTTTCGACCAACGGCATTCTCTTTTCTGAGAAGCCACCCTTGAATGCAAAGGGAAAGTTTAACGAGAAAAAAGAGCAATAAAAGAGAAAAACATCATGGATGTAAATCAAACGATAGTAAAGATATTGGAAGACGTCGGCGTGAAGCATGTCTTTGGCGGTAGCGGGCAGGTAAATGCCTCGATGCTATTGGCTTTGCGCGACTCTAAACAAATTAAGACTGTAATTATTCGTAATGAGCAGGCGGCATCGTTCATGGCGTGTGGCTATACGATGTTTAATCCAAAGAATTTGGGCGTTTGTTTTGCTACGGGCGGACCGGGTGCATTCAATTTATTTTCAGGTTTGGCGGTAGCTTTGTCCGATTCCTTGCCCGTATTGGCTATTACGGGTTATACATCGATGGGCCAACGGGGAAAAGGAGCCTTGAATGAATCGACAGGATTGAACCGTACGCCCGATTCACATAAAATGTTCCAGGCTACGACGAAGAAATCGTATATCATAGAAAGGGCAGAAGATACGTGCGATATTCTGGAAGACGCCCTTAATACCGCGCTGGGTGGACGTCCTGGTCCGGTACATATTCATATTCCAAAAGATATTACTACGGCGGAGGTGCCTAATTTCCGTCCGATTAAGATAAATATAGAACCCGTACGTGCTTCGGAGTCCACGTTGAAGTCTGCCGCAGAGTTGTTGGCGGATAGCATTCGTTCGGGGAAGAAGATGTTGGCGTTGATTGGTTATGGATGCATTCGGAGTGAGGTTAAACAAGAATTGTTGGAGTTGATCGATACGTTCCAGATTCCGTTTGTCCAGACAATGGATGCCAAAGGTTTGCTTCCTGAAAATCATCCCTTGTGCTTGGGCGTCTTTGGAACTTCAGGAGATGAAGCTGCCAATGCTTATTTCAAAGAGGCAGAAGTGGTGCTGGCTATGGGAAATTCGTTCGCCCAGAATGCCACGTTCGCTTTCAACCCTGATTTGTATAAAGGCAAGAAACTTATCCATATCAATATAGATCCGGTTGAAATTAATAAAGTATATCCGGCGGATGTGGCCGTGGTGAGTGATGTGAAACTGGCTCTGCAAGTAATCAATGCTTATTTGATGGCGATGCATCTAACGGCTCAAAAGCCTGTTTTGCCAGAAGGACGTTATTATTTGAATGCGCCCCATGCCGATGCTTCTCGTATTTTCCCTGGAGATTTAGTTCGTCTTCTTTCTCAAAATTTGCCGGAAGATGCGATCGTGATGGGAGATGCAGGTTCACACATGCTTTGGTTGAGTTGTTATCTTCAATTAAATAAAAACCAACGTTATCAGAATCCGGGAAGTTTTGGACCGATGGCTTGTCATACGAATGGTTGCATTGGCGTAAAGTGTGCGAATCCGGATAAGTTAGTGATTGCAGGTGTAGGCGACGGATGTTATCAGATGGCTGGTTTTGAGTTGATGACGGCTGTACAATATAATATACCTGTTATTTGGATTATCTTCAACAATAGTGAATTCAATATTATCAAGAAGTTCTTATTGGGAATGTATGGCGATCAAGCTTATATGCAATTTGATAATCCGGATTATGTGAAATATGCCGAGTCTTGTGGGGCAAAGGGTTATCGGGTCGAGAAGTTGGAAGAATTTCTTCCCGCTTTGCAGGATGCGATTGCTTTAAATAAACCCTGTTTGATCGATGTATTGGTAGATAGCGAGGTGTATCCTCCTTCCAACTTGGGACGTGTTTGATTAAATTAAGTAATAAACGAAATAGCATATATATGAAGAATTATTTTCTCCTTTTAGGGTTGTGCGTATGTTCTATGGGGGCACATGGGCAAACGTATCATGACCATGAGATAGAATTAGGGGCAGGTACGCGCTTTAGTATCATGAGCAATGAGGCAGAGATGGTGTCGTTCAACCGTTACCATTCCAAATCAGCTTTTGGAACTACGTTGGATGTTACCTATTGGTATGCTCCATTGCCTCAGTTGCAATTGGGTGCTAATGTATCTTATTATGCACCGCAAAGTTATCAGCAGAATTACGCCAATTATAGCACAAACCCGAACGATAATTTTGCTTCATATATGAAAGGTAGCGATTACCAGGATGAGATGAAATTGGGGTATGGCGTAGCTGCATTTAAAGCTCGCTATAAATTCTTGAATGAAAGTAATCTTGTCCCTTATGTGGAAATGAAGATAGGAGGTGCATTTGCTCCGAGTGTCCGAAATTATGATTTTAGTTCGTATAGTTCAGCAACATCCTCTTATACGCGGATGAATAGCCGCGTGGAAGATACACATGGCGGTATAGCGTGGGGCGTAGGTTTTGGTGTACTTCTGAAAGAAAACTTCAAGGTGGGATTGAATTATTCGTTTGCCCGGATGGGTACGGATACGTATGTAGATATGGGGCAATTATTCAACCTTCCGGACTTCGACAAGAATTCAACGATAAACATTCGCGATTATGCTTATAAGGACCATTCGTTTGAACTAAGTTTGGCTTACGTTTTCGGTATATCTCCGAAGAAGACGGCTACGTTGGATGAAGGTACTTTGTTTGAACCCCGGAAAGGATTGAGGATTAGTGCCGGTCCTTCGTATGTCAACTTCAAGTCTACTTATCGACATTATGCGGAAGTGATTTCCAATCCGCAGATAAATTCGAATAGTTCGATGCCTTCACATTATCAACAGAGTGACCCTGTATTTGATATCTCTTTGGAATATGCACTGCCATGGGGTAAATCATTTGATTTTGGTGTTGGTGTCTCTTATTTGACGCCATCAACTTATTCATGGACAAGCTATGTCTCAGGAACTAAGGCCATGGAGGATGGCTCCTCAACCGTAGGAGGAAAAGATTTCTGGTATACATTTAAGTATTCTCGTCTGATGCCTTATGCTTTTGTGCAATACAATCTGAATAATGTGCCTTTTGCTCCTTATATTAAGGGAAAGGTTGGCCCTTCTATTGCTTTTGTGAGTGAGCAAGATAAACAACATGATGAGGAATGGCACGACCAAGCAGAATCCAACCGAGGATGCAATATCGGAGGTGGTATAGCTATGGGATGTCGGTTGAGTAATCATTTTGGTTTAGAGCTGGGTGCCGAACTTGCGAATTTGGAATTTGCTCAAACCTATATGGCATACGACCGCCAGAAGCGTGAACGTAATCAAAGTGATACCGTTAATAGTTTGATGTATGCGCTCAATTTGCGAGCCATTTATTTCTTCTAAAAAATAAGAATATGAAACTGAAAATCAAAAATACTCAGTGGACGAAAGATAAAGTCTCTTTTTCAATAGCTTGGAAAGAGGCGTGGAATAATGCCGTGAATAATGATGGTGTATATGTCTTTGTCAAATACAAAGAAAAGGGCGTATGGCATCATGCCAATTTGGCGAAGAGCAGTGGCAAAGCATTTAATGCGACAAATGCGATTCCAGAAGGGTTTTCAACAGGTTCTGATAAGGATCTTGCGATGTGGATTCCCGATACGGCCAAAGGTGCATTCCTTTTTGTCCAAAAAGGGATAGAGAAAGATGTATGTGCGGATAATGTAACTTTGTCTATTAAAATAGATGAAGATGCAGATATCGAAGATATGAAAGTCTTTGGATTGGAAATGACTTATATTCCGGAAGGCGAATTTGAGATTGGTGATCCGATGGGTACAAACGGTCCACGTAATTGCCTTTATGTATATCCGAATGGTGGTGCTTATAAAGTAGTATCAGAGGATGCTATTATTATGGATGCAAAGGATGGTTATCTTTATTGTGATCAAGATAATGAGCGTAGCCGTGATGAAGTCCCCTTTACCATTCCAGCATCATTCCCGAAAGGCTTTAAGGCATTTTGGTATATGAAATATGGCGTAAGTTGCCAACAATATGTGGATTTCCTGAATACATTGACCCGTCGCCAACAACAACAACACGTACGAAGCGACATCAGTGGAAGTAATATCCCGAATTATTACGTCATGACCGATACTTGTGAAGAGAGATTCCGTCAGTCTATTGTAGTCGAACGAAAAGGAAATTCTACGACAGAGCCATTGACGTTCTATACCTATGCTCCGGCTCGCGCTTGCAACGCGATTGCGTGGAAAGATACGGCTGCATTTGCTTGCTGGGCGGGTTTACGTCCTATATCCGACTTCGAATTTGAGAAAGCGTGCCGTGGTCCACTTCCTTCTGTTCCTTGGGAATGCGCATGGGGTTCTACGGAGATCGGTCGTGTCGATACATTCTCAGGAGCGGATGGTTCTGGTGATGAGATTAAGGTTCCAACGCATGGATTGGTGAATGCGTGCGTAGGTTCGGGAATTGCTCCGTTTGAAGCAGCGGCCGGAAAGACTGTGCCGGATAATCCTGGATTCGAAGGTCCTGTCACTTGCGGGTTATTCTCTTTTACAAGACATGAGGGTATTCCGAAGCGTTTGAATGATGGAGCTGGTTATTATGGCAATACCGAACTATCAGGAAATCTATGGGAACCAGTGGTAACTTTCGGACATCCCAAAGGGCGTGCATTTATCCCGAATCATGGTACGGGAGAATTGGATGCCGATGGTTTAGCACAAGTAGAAGGTTGGCCAAATGAGAATGCGGAAGGCACAGGTGTTCGTGGAGGTGTATATCGCAGTCCGGATGCGACTTATTTGTGCGTGTCTTTGCGTTTCGCAGGTTGTCATGCCAAGAAAGAACCTCGTTTTAATGGAGGAATACGTGTTGGATTTTAATTTTCGGAGGAAAAGATATGAATAAGCCTTATTTCAGAATGCCAGATACAGGTCAGGTAGAATGTTATGACCAAGAAGGGAATGTTATCTTCCCTGCGGCCAATGACGCATTATCGGGCGAGAATGGTTTCCACTTACGCCATCCAATGTGTTTTACCAAATTGGATGAATTGGGTAATGAATTGCCAATATCTGCAACTTGGGAGATGGGACATCGCTTCACACGAGATGAGAATACGGGTCTCATTTGGGAAGTCAAGTCTGCGCAAGAAGGAGATATCAACTATATGGGCGATGCCTATACGTGGGAAGAAGCTCAAACGAAATACGTAGCCTCTTTAAACCAAGCACGGTATGGAGGTAGGAACGATTGGCGTGTACCCAATAAGGACGAGTTGCGTTCGATTATGGATTATTCACGTACGCAACCTGCCGTGGACGATAGCTATTTCCCCCATTTACCATCTGATCTTTACTGGACATCTGTCACGTATCAGATGCAACCCGTGTTTGGTTGGAGCATATTTACGGGGTTGGGTAGTGCGACCGCGATCAGCAAGGCAAGCCGTAGGAAGGTGATTGCAGTATGTGGAGGTTATGAGCCGTTATTTGGTGTCATGTCTGATGAGCGCTTTATCGATAATGGCGATGGTACAGTGACCGATAAAGTGACGGGGCTTATGTGGCAACAAGGCGATAATCCGCGCATGAATTTCTTTGATGCGCTGGAAGCATGCCAACAAATGACGCTTGGAGGACATAAAGACTGGCGTTTGCCCAATATAAAAGAACTCAATACGATATTGAATTTGAACAGGGAAGGTGGTTGGTGGTATTTCCGGAACTTTTTCCCAATAGAAGGATTAACACCACCTTTGTTGCATTACTTGTCTTCTACGTCGTATGAACATAACTATGTCTGGGTAACCAATTTCAATTATGGATATGATGGTTATTATGCCAGCAAGCTCACACCGCTTCTTTTCCGGGCCGTTCGTACGATAAAGGAGGAGGTTTCGCATGAGTTCCTCCTTCCTGAAACAGGGCAAAATACTTGTTATAATATCGAAGGCGAGGAGATTGAACGTCCGGCAGCTGGGTCTACTTACGATGGCCAGGATGGTTGCTTCCAAATCCATCCATTCTCGTTCACCCGGAAGGAGATGAAAGATGCGCCGGTCGTATTCGACAATAATACGGGTTTAATGTGGGAATTGAAATCGGATGATCCGGATGCTTTCAATGCAAAGCAACGCAAATATACGTTGGCAGAAGCACGGGCATACGTGGCTGAATTGAATCGTCGAGCTCATAATGGATATACCGATTGGCGGCTCCCTAACGTGCAGGAACTTCGAACCATTGTAAATTATAGCGATAAAATCCCAGCCGTGGATTTATCCTTCTTCGGCGATACAAATCCCGGATTCTATTGGGCAAGTCAGGCGTATGCGCCTAATCCTATCATGCAATGGGGTATTTATTTCGGCTATGGTTGCGCGATATGTTATAATGCAAATACATCCTTTTATGTCCGTGCCGTACGAGGTGGCTTCAATCCCGCCTTTGGAGAGTGCCATAAGGAGGCATTTACGGATAATGGAGATGGAACTATCACCGATCATACGACAGGATTGATGTGGAAAAAGGATGAAAGTGGCGAGTTGAGCTTTAAAGATGCGCTGGCATATTGCCGTGACCTGCGTTTGGGGGGATATGATGACTGGCGTTTGCCGAACATCCGGGAGATTGCCACGTTAATCGATTTGAATCATACGGATGGAACATGGTTTCACAAGGAGTTCTTCCCTGATGTGAAGACTGCACCGCTGGGATTCTATTGGTCGTCGTCCACGTATGCGTCTACATTCGGCTGGGGTGTCAATTTCCAATTTGGTTATGATGGGTATTATGCGGATAAGATTAATGGAAAATATCCATTTCGTCCTGTTCGAACGGTAAAGTGACGTATGTCGGATGAATGATGAATCCCGAAAGTCCCGTAAATTTATAGGCATAAGTTTATCGAATCATAGTTGTAAATGAATTCATCCATAGTTATAAATCGAACAATCCATAGTTATAAAATGGATGGATTGAAATTATAAAAACGAAAGGAAAATAGAATGAATATAGGAAATAATAAGATGCTGATGCCGACAATATTGTCAATCTCGCTATTGACAGTAATGGCGTCTACTGCGGTTTCGCCTGCGTTAAGTTCCATTAAAGAGTCTTTCGCCGGAATTTCAGATACTTCAGCTAAACTTGTTTTAACGCTTCCTTCATTGATTATGATTCCGTTCAGCCTGCTTTCCGGTTGGTTGTCGGCAAGAATGAACAAAAAGACGCTGGTATTGTTGGGGATGTTATTGTATCTTATTATGGGTGTGGGTGGAGGTTTTGCCCAGACCTTTACTCAACTCATCATTATCCGTGCGCTTTTTGGTGCAGCTATTGGAATCTTGATGCCACTTTCTAATACCTTAATATTTGATTTGGTTGAAGAAAGTCGCCGTAGTAAGATGATGGGACTTGCGGGGTCATCAAACCAGCTTGGCGGTGTACTTTTCCTTTCCGTCTCCGGTTTGTTGGCGTCTTATTCATGGCGTTATGCTTTTGGTGTCTATGCTTTGGTTTTGTTATCGATATTGCTTGTCTTCTTTTGGCTGCCTTCTATGCCTCCGATGCGGAAGGCTACGGTTTCTGCCGGCGGAAAGAAACAAGGTGCGATGTTGAATGGAAAACTCTTTGCATTGGCTTTTCTGGCAATGATGTCTTCTATCTGCTTTTTTGTAGTGAATACGGATTTAGCGCTTTACATACAGGAAGAGAAGCCAAGGTTTTCGTCTACCGTAGCCTTGCTTCCTCATAAACAAGATTTGGCCGAAGCGTTGGAAAAAGGAAAGGTAGGAAAAGATTTGGCGGAAAGTTTCAATGCTAACGGTGTTGAAGTGTCAGAAGATGCTTCCTTGGTTGCTTTGCAGGAGGGAAAGGAATGGCTCATCAACGACAATAGAAAAGAAATACGCGTCGTCAAATCTGACGGGCAACTAAGAGTGTCCAGTTCGCTGGGAACTTCTGAAATGGCCGGTTATGCTCTCTCGCTGATGGGAATTCCTGCCGTCATTGCCGGTTTAATCTTGTCTATGTTGTTAAAGCGGATGGGAAATTATCTGATGCCGGCGGCGGCGGTGACGATGGCGATAGGTTATATACTGCTGGGAAATGCCGGTTCGTATGGAATGATATTGGTCTCGGTGTTGTTCATCGGTTTGGCGGGTGGTTTGCTTTCTCCGCCGATGATGTTGTTAGTGCCGAAAGTAGTGCAACCTCAAGCCCGTGCACTGGGAATAGCGGTGATGAGTTCTTCTATCTTGTTAGGACAATTCATGTCTCCTTTATTTACACAAGCTGTATCTCTCCTCTGTGGAGACGATACGTTCCGTTTCAAATTTTATATGATTAGTATAGTGCTGGTCGCATTTACTATTGTTGGAACGATATATATCTGGATGTATAACTTAAAGACAAAGAAGAATTAGAATGAAACCTCTAAAATGCATAATAATAATTTGTCTGTGTCTGCTCTTGCTTCCAAGAGTAGAAGCTCAGTCGCCGATGTTGGATATGGTCTATGTAAAAGGTGGAACCTATATCATGGGTGATGTATGGAACAAACCTTTCTATCTTGATCCTGTATCGACCAAGGGAAACAATGTAAAAGAGTATGATCCCAATAAGATTCATGGCCTGCAACTTACCTTCGATGCGCTGGATACGCATGAAGTAACCGTAAATGATTTCTATATCTCCCGCTATGAGTTGACTGTAGAATGGTATGATAAATACCTGGAGGCAATAGGACAAGCGGAAAAGAAAATCATTCCAGATGCTGAGCGTTGGGCTGCACAAGGATGGAGCCGAGAACATACGCCCGCGGTCTATTTAGCATGGGGTGATGCTATCCGCTTTTGTAATTGGTTAAGCAAACAGGAAGGATTGGATACGTGTTATGTCGCCCAAGGTAATAATTACAGATACGAAGTAAATGCCAATGGTTACCGGCTCCCGACAGAAGCTGAATGGGAATATGCAGCCCGTGGCGGACATCTAATGCCTTATATCGACGAAGGAAGAGGTTCTTTCTATGCTGCAGGGTGCGTGGACAACGCTTATTCTTATACTTTCATCGACGAGCAAGGACAAACACGAGAGTCTGACAATTATACTACCCGCATAGAAGGAAAGAAGCATTATCCAGTCCTTCCCGATTATGCTTGGTTTAATGTGAATGCAGGTCCGGAAGAAACCTCTTTCCAGAAAGGAATGACGCATCCCGTAGGACAAAAGAAACCAAATGCGTTAGGTTTATACGATATGTCCGGCAATGCTTGGGAATGGTGCTGGGATTTATACTCGTATGATTACTATCGGTACTGCAAAGAAAACCCAGAGGAAAGTAATAATCCGCTTGGTCCCACGGTTATTGGCGATAAAGGCGGTGTAAATTGTCATGTGCTTCGTGGAGGAAGTTGGGGAAATTATCCAGTCTTCTTACGCAGCACATTCCGTTTCTTCGGTTTACAACAGGTATTAGGAAATAGAGAATGTTGTAATTGGCGGACAGGAATGCGTTTGGTACGTAGTGTGAAATAAAGAATAAATTAGAAGAAGTCATGAAGTCCCAGAAAGTACGATATAATTGGAGATGCGTTTATTTGTGGATTTGTTTGCTATGCATGGCGGATGTGCAAGCCCAAATCTTCAATAAGGATTCGATATTGTCTTCTTTGAAAGAGAAAGACAAGAGTTTTAATGCTGCAGAAGATTATGCGCAGACATTCGAAGGGTATGATGTCGATACTAAAAACCCGGGGCATGTTAATCTTGGCGTACAAGTAGCACAAGACTTTATGGCGATGTCTTCTAATCATTCATCCGTAATAGAGACTTTAAACTACGATTCTTATTATCGACAACGAATAGACTTTATGCTCTCATCTGCACTTCCGGAAAGGACTAACTTATATGCGATTCTTTCTTGTAGTGTGACAGGTATGTCGGAAACAAGTTTTTCTATCTTGAATCTGGAAGTAGAGCATTACTTGAAGGGCGACCATGTGAAATTTCGCCTTGGGCGTTTAATAAGCAAATTGTCCGAATCCCAGTTTTATGGAAGGATTGCTTTAGGTGATAACGCGGCTCATACCTTTGGGCGAACGCCTTTCGTGAATGATGCTTTCGAAATGGATATCAACCTAAAGGATATGGGTTTGCCTGTATTTATCGTTGGTTTGAAGAACAGTTATAAGCCGGTGAATATCTCTGGCGTTTACGTCGGGGCGCACCATCGCTTCAAAGAAAGCTTTCAGACTTACCTTCTTCTTTCTGCTACGAGACAATTTGCACGTACGCTGGCTCGTGTACCGGGTTATGAGGGAGGAAATCGGTGGTATTATTCGTATGAAGCGGAAGTGGCTTGGAAGCGTCCGGAGTATTGTCTTTTTGCCAATATAGGAGGATATATTGATTATATAGGAGCTTTGCCTCATTCCTCTGGGAAATATGATATGGTGAAGCATTATATGCCGATCGTAAAGGATACGCGCCATTCGATGCGTGAGACTTTTATTCCGGCGATTGGCGTGCGCCTTCGTCCGGCTAAGTTATGGGATGCACTGAAGTTTGTTCCTATGGCCGGATTCGAAGCGGAAGTGGTTGGATTGGGTCATAAAGAGCAGACGACATTAAATATGTACGGGTATGTGAAGTTTAACCTTACGAACCGTCTTATCTTAAGTTATGCTTGTAATCCACAATTTGTGTGGGATAAACGGACGTCGCCGGAATATGACATGCTTTCGGGCACGACGCACTACGTTCGCCTGAGCTTGACCGTAGGTAAACCTGCTCGTATGATGATGTAGAATTATATAAACTTAGAACAAGATAAAATGGCTGTTAAGATTTTAAGCGTAGACGACGAACTCGATCTGGAGATATTGCTTACGCAATATTTTCGTCGGAAGATTCGCAAGGGTGAATATGAATTCACTTTTGCCCATAATGGATTGGAAGCGCTTCAATTAGTTCTCGAAAAGAAGGATTTTGATATCATATTGAGCGATATCAATATGCCGGAAATGGACGGATTGACGTTGCTGACCCGTGTGAACGAGATGCGGAATCCAGCCCTGAAATGTATCATGGTGTCTGCCTATGGGGACATGGATAATATACGTACGGCGATGAATAACGGGGCATTTGACTTTGCCACGAAGCCAATCGACTTGGATGACCTTTCACGTACGATCGAAAAGGCCGTCGAGCAGATTAATTTCGTCCGTGAGTCGCAAAACGAACATAACCAGTTGGAGTCGCTCAAAAGCGATTTGGCGGTGGCGGGCGAGATTCAACAAGCGATTCTCCCGCGTCGTTTTCCTCCTTTCCCGGAGTTGGCGGATGTGGTCGATATTTATGCTTCGATGACACCGGCGAAGGATGTGGGTGGAGATTTCTATGATTTCTTCCAGATTGATGCGGATCGGATTGGCTTTGTGATTGCGGATGTGTCGGGAAAAGGCGTGCCGGCCTCTTTGTTTATGGCGGTAAGCCGGACGTTAATCCGTGCTACGGGCATCCGGGGCGTGCCGTCTCACGAGTGCATTAATTATGTCAATAAATTGTTGTGCAACGAAAGTCTTGATTCGATGTTCGTTACCGTGTTTTATGGTATCTATAATTGCCGGACGGGCGAAGTGGATTATACAAATGCGGGGCATAATCCTCCTTACCTTTTGCGACGCAACAATATGGTGGAAGCATTGCCTCTTTCGAAGAATTTCATCGTGGGTGTGTTCGACGACTTTGTATATACGAATTCTTCGCTTACGTTGGAACCGGGTGATGCCCTTGTCCTTTATACCGATGGCGTAACGGAAGCGTTCAACGAAGAGCGGCAAATGTTTTCGGAAAGCGGCTTGGAGAAAACCCTGAAGAGCGTCCCTGGGGCGGGAAGCGAGGAGATTTCGGAAGCGATCCTGGAAGATTTGAAGGACTTTGTAGGCAACGAACCGCAAAGCGACGATATCACGATGCTGGTGATTAAGCGGCTCAAATAAAGGATAGTATGAATAGTCGCTTTAGCCATTGGGATTTTCCTTCGGAAACATAGTTATAATCTGTTGGAAATATAACGAGAATCGTTTGAAAACATAACGGAAATCGTTCGGGATTATAACTATATTTCTGGCAAAGCACGCAAGATAATTTTAGAATAAGTAATAATAACAAAATAATTCGATTATGAACGACAATTTTAAGGTATTCAAACCGGCAGGGAAAATGCAGTTTGAATTTACAGATTTGATGGCTGGATATGTAAGTAATTTCAACGAAGGAGAGAAGAGCTTTACGTTGACTACGACGGATGGACGTACGTTTTCGGTGGCTCTGACTGATACGACTTTTGCCCGTTTGCTTCGTAATTTGGATGAACCATACCAAGATGCGACGGGAAATATGTATTCTTTGTTGGCACAAGACGGGCGTATGGCTTTCGTCTTCGGTATTTTCTATCCGCAACAAGATGGTGAATATGCGTTTGAAGCGAAGCAAATCGACTTCCCGGAAAGGGAGTTGGGCAAGTTCCGCTTCGAGGAATCTAATTGGTGGATTAACCAAGCGAAGAGCATTTGTAATTTCTTTGTACGCG
The DNA here is from genome assembly GCA_944325335.1 of uncultured Parabacteroides sp. GTDB lineage: Bacteria > Bacteroidota > Bacteroidia > Bacteroidales > Tannerellaceae > Parabacteroides. Next base: position 23,133 of record CALUZR010000013.1, read on the forward strand.
CTCAGTTTGGCGATGGCGATATTGATTACGAAAAGTACCGTACATCGGTTAGCTTGAGTGGAAAACGGGAAGTGAACTCGTTCCGCCAAGAGACGGATACCATTTCGCGTATGATTTATGGTATGGCATCCGCATTCATGTTGACGGGTGAAGATATCTTCTTGGAAACGGCCGAGAAGGGCGTGGAATATCTGAAGAAGCACATGCGTTTCTATGATGTGGACGAGAATGTGGTGTATTGGTATCATGGCATTGATATCGATGGAGATAAGGAAAAGAAAATCTTTACCTCTGAATTCGGAGATGATTACGATGCCATTCCGATGTATGAACAGATTTACGCTTTGGCAGGTCCTATCCAGACGTACCGCGTGAATGGTGATCCTTCGATTTTGCGTGATGCGGAATTGACGATTGGCCTCTTTGAACGCTTCTTCAAAGATAAGAAGGGCGAAGGTTATTATTCGCATATCGACCCGGTATTGCTTAGCCCGGATAGCCCGAGCCTCGGCCCGAACCGGATGCGCAAGAATTGGAATTCGGTAGGAGACCATGCACCAGCTTATCTGATCAACTTGTATTTGGCTACGGAAGAGGAGAAATACAAGGATTTCCTGGAATATACGGCTGATACCATTACGACGCATTTCCCGGATTATGGCAATAGTCCATTCGTAAATGAACGTTTCATGGATGATTGGAGCCACGATTTGACTTGGGGTTGGCAACAGGATCGTGCCGTAGTAGGGCATAACTTGAAGATTGCTTGGAACCTGATGCGTATCAATAGCATTTGTCCGAAGAAATCATACGAAGAGTTTGCGCAACATATCGCAGAGGTAATGCCGAAGGTCGGAATGGACGTGCAACGGGGTGGTTGGTATGATGTAATGGAACGCCGCCTGCATGGAAATCAGGAATATTATCGTTTTGCATGGCACGACCGCAAAGCTTGGTGGCAACAAGAACAGGCTATCTTGGCTTATGAAATCCTATATGGTATTTATGGTAAGGAAGAATATCTGAAGTATGCCCGCGAATCGGCGGCTTTCTATAATACCTATTTCTTGGATCATGAAGATGGTGCCGTTTACTTCAATGTATTGGCCAACGGTCTGCCTTATTTGTTAGGAACGGAACGTAAGAAAGGAAGCCATTCGATGAGTGCTTACCATTCGGTTGAGTTGGCTTACTTGGCCGCTACTTATACGAACTTGATGAATACGAAGAAGCCGCTTACGCTTTACTTCAAACCGCAAGTGAACGGATTTAAGGATAATATCTTGCGTGTACAACCGGATATCCTGCCTGTAGGAAGCGTGAAGTTGACGAACGTATGGATCGATGGTAAGGAATGGAAGAACTTCGATGCCGATAAGTTGACCATCCAATTGCCTGCGGTAGACTATCGTCCGAAAGTGAAAGTAGTAATTACTCCTAAAGACTAAATGAAAATGAATGCAGAAGTTCATAAAGTAGGTCCTGTTCTGGACGCTTCTTCGAGCAAAGACGAGCAACAAGCCATTCTTGCTATCTTGGATCAGAATAAGGATGTGATATTGGACTTGTCCGAATGTACGTATGTCTCGAGTGCAGGTCTTCGTGTCATGCTTTATACGTATAAAGTAGCTGCCTCAAATGGATTGAACTTGTATTTGGTTGGCGTCTCGAAAGAAGTACGCGAAGTGATGAGCATTACTGGGTTCGAACACTTCTTCAAGTATTTCGATACGGTAGAAGCGTGTCAAAGTCAAATATAAAGAGTATGCAACGAGTTGATTTATTTCCAACACATGAGTATAAAGGACTCAAGCTCCGTACCGGACGGCCGTACCCTTTTGGGGCGACCGTCATGGGTAATGCGGTGAACTTTTCGGTTTATTCGCGTTATGCGACGGATTGTACGCTGGTACTTTTCCATAATCATGAGCCGGAGCCATTCGTGGAGATTCCTTTCCAGAAGGAATTCAAGATGGGAAATGTATTTTCCATGATGGTGTTCGACCTTGATTTCGAGAATATCGAATATGGATATCGAATGGATGGCCCTTGGAATCCGAAAGAAGGGCATCGTTTCGATAAGACCAAGATATTAATGGACCCGTATGCCAAGCTGATTGCCGGACGGGATGCTTGGGGCGTCCAGCCGGATTGGAATAATGTGTATCAATATCGGGCTCGTGTCGTATGCGATGACTTCGATTGGGAGGATGATTTGCCTTTGGAGACTCCGGTCAATGAATTGGTCATCTATGAAATGCACGTCCGCAATTTTACATGCGGCGCTTCCGCTAATGTGCATCATCCGGGAACGTTTGCCGGTATTGCCGAGAAGATCCCGTACTTGAAAGAACTGGGTGTAAATTGCGTGGAATTGATGCCAATCCATGAGTTTGACGAGTTCGAGAACAGCAAGCCTTCACCAGTTGATGGGCACATGTTATATAATGTATGGGGGTATAGCAATGTCGGATTCTTTGCTCCTAAAGCAGCTTATGCTTCTACGGGACGTTTCGGAATGCAAGTCGACGAGCTGAAGAACCTCATCAAGCAACTCCATGCAAACGGGATTGAAGTCATATTGGACGTCGTATTCAACCATACGGCGGAAGGAAACGAAAATGGTCCTTATATCTCTTATCGAGGTATTGACAATAAGACGTATTACATGCTGACGCCGGATGGCTATTATTTCAACTTCAGTGGATGCGGAAATACGTTGAATTGCAATAACCCGAACGTGCGGGACATGATTGTAGAGAGCTTGCGCTATTGGGTGACTGACTATCATGTGGACGGTTTCCGCTTCGATTTGGCGGCTATCTTGGGGCGTGATCAGAATGGTTATCCGATGCCGAACCCGCCTTTGTTGGAATCGTTGGCGCACGACCCGATCTTGGGCAAGACCAAATTGATTGCCGAGGCTTGGGATGCCGGTGGTTTGTATCAAGTAGGTGCTTTCCCTTCTTGGGGCCGTTGGGCGGAATGGAACGGGAAATACCGGGATAGTATCCGTCGTTTCTTGAAGGGCGATGAGCATGTCTTAGCCGATGTCAAGGAGCGTATTGCCGGTTCGGCCGATTTGTATGCTTCTCAGAACCGAGGTATCAAGGCGAGTGTGAACTTCATTACGGCTCATGATGGCTTTACGTTGATGGATCTTGTCTCGTATAATGGCAAGCACAACGAAGTGAATGGCGAGGATAACCGCGATGGAGAAGACAACAATAATAGTTGGAATTGCGGTTGGGAAGGCGAATGCGACGATCCAGGTATCAACTTCTTGCGGCATAAACAAATCAAGAATGCAATTTCGCTTCTGATGACTAGCCAGGGTATTCCAATGGTTCTCTCGGGCGACGAGATGGGCAATACGCAATTCGGCAACAACAATGCTTATTGTCAGGATAACGAAATCGGCTGGTTGGATTGGACAAACTTGGAGAAGAATGCGGACATTTACCGTTTCTTCCAAAGGATTATCAAGTTCCGCCAAGCGCATAAAGTATTGCGTTACGAGTATCATTTAGGGCATTGCGATTATCGGAATCTGGGCTATCCGGATTTCTCTTGGCATGGTGTAAAGGCTTGGCATCCGGAGTGCGGTTATAATAACTTGACGGCTGCTTTCATGCTGAATGGTCGTTATGCGGAGACCGATGGCGTGGCCGATGACTTCATCTACGTGGCGATGAACATGCATTGGGATATGCACGGCTTCGAACTTCCCCAGTTGCCCGAAGAAATGGCATGGCATGTATTTGCAAATACCGAAATGGCTTCTCCTGACGATATTTGTGAACCGGGCGAGGAATGCTTGCTCGATAACCAGCAAGAGATTCTGGTCGGCCCACGTTCTATCATGATATTGGTTGGAAAGCAACCAAAAAAGTAAAGGAATAGTTAAATGATAAATTAATAGTATAAGTCATGGATAATCAATTTACAGTACAGCAGGACGGTAATATGCTGACTATCGTCTTGGATGAACAACTTACTACAAACAATGCTCCGGCCCTGATGGAAGAGCTCAACCAGTATAAAGGCAAAGCCATTGAGAAGGTAATTTTTGATGCTACAAAGCTGACTTATATCGCAAGTAGCGGTATCCGTACCATTATCTTCGCCAAGCAGAAGCTGGGAGGCAATCCTGAAATCGAGTTCGTGAACTGCGGAGCGGATATCCGCAGCGTCTTCGAGATGACGGGACTGCAGAGCTACATTACGTTCGTTAGCAAGTAAAGTGCGTATGAGACGGTTACGTTTCCAGCCTATTGCAGGCCGAACGGAAGAGATCATCGATGCCATCCTCCAGACCGAGGAGGTGGCATCGTGTGGTAAAGCGCTTTATGCCGTCCACTTAGTATGCGAAGAGTTGGTAGTAAATGTCGTAAGTTATGCCTATCCACCGGAGGCTGAGGGTTATCTGGTGGTCGAGATAGAGCGGACAGACACCTGTCTTACGATTCGTTTCCGGGATGGCGGCGTGGCGTTTAATCCGTTGGAGAAGGAAATGCCCGATGTCTCTCTGCCGTTGGAAGAACGTCCGATAGGCGGATTGGGCATCTTCCTTACGCTTCAAATGATGGATGATGTTTCGTATGAACGCGTCCAAGACGAGAATGTTTTAACCATAAAAAAAGAAATACACGAATGAAAAATAAGATAGGAATACTCATCGAGAGCGATTTTTACGAGAACGAGATATTCTATTACCAGTTCCGTTTCAAGGAGGCAGGCTACGAGGTGCATTTCCTTTCCCGCTTGTGGGGAAACGAGAGCATCACCTTTAGCGGACACGAGTTCCGCGCGCCTTTCTATTGCAACGAAAGCTTTGAGGCATTGAGCGATGAGGCTTTGGACGAGTATGCAGCGGTGATTGTCCCGGCGGGCATGGTGGCGGATCGTCTTCGTTATACCGAGGATGTGGCGAAACTTCCACCGGCTTGTCTTTTCATGCAGCGGGTGTTTGCGCGGAAAGACATCGTCAAGGGCGTGATTTGTCACGGACTTTGGTTGCTCTCGCCCGTCGCCGAGTTAGTGAAAGGCCGGCGTATGACGGTACACAACAACCTGTTGGGCGATGCAAAGAATTACGGTGTAGACTATGTAGACGCCGATGTCGTAGTAGATGGAGACCTGGTTTCGGCTCGCACGGGCGGGCATTGCTATCTCCTTGCCTCCGAGATTTTGCGGGCGATAGGCGGGCAAAAAGCCTGATGTGCCAGGGAAAAGTTAAATAAGTCCGGCGGAAAACTTCCCGATCTACCTGCATCCTCTTCGCGTATTGTTACCGATGCGGGAAGAGGATACAGGCAGAGAAGGAAGTTTCCGTAGGCAGCAAAAGAGGTTGGGATAGGGGGAAAGGTCGTTTTTCCTGCCTGTCCGGAAAAAGAAAGATGTAAATAAAACGGGAGATTCATCGCGTGAAGATAGAGAAGAAAGATTATATATGGGGAAGCCTATGCACCGTGTTGCTGTTGGCACTTGGTTGGGTATGGCACGAAAACGAGGCGTTGTCCCGCGAGACGGATGCGAGGCTCGCCGAGTTGGAGGGTTATCAGGAGAACGAGGGGAAGTCGTATGTAGTCGAGCGCATCAGCCAGCAGATGGAAGATATTGCCTACCAACAGAAAGATATTGCCGAGAAGCAACGCGAGGAAGCCGTGTTCCAGATGGGCGTAGCCGACAGTATGCGCCTCCGTGCTGAGGAGGAACAGCGCAACGCACAGGAGTTTGCCCGCAACATGGTAGAAGCCCGCAACATGGCAGAGGAGCAACGCGAACGCGCCATCCAGCAGCAACGTCAGGCAGAGTATGCGAGAAACGTGGCAGATACCCTGAGCAACGTGGCGCTCGGACGCGTGTTAGCGTCGCTTTCCACCATCCAATACCAAGCGGGAAACCGCGATGCTTCCGCCCTGTTGGCGTATGCTTCCTGGAAATTCACGACCGAATACCAAGGGAATGTCTACCTGCCGGTGATCTTCAATGCGCTTATTTTGAATAGCCAGAGCTTCCGGACGCAGAACATCCACCGGGGGGGCGTGGCGCGTATCCAGCCGTGCGGCGATGCGTATGTCTCGGTCAGCCGCTATGGGGAGGTCCGTCGTTGGCAAGACGAAGCAGGGGAAGTGCGCGACCAACTCCTCTTTAGCGACTCTACTTATAGTTTCCGCGACGTATGGATTGACGCGGACCGTACGATCTATGCACTCAGTTACGAAGGGAGACTCTGCCTCTTGTCTCCCGATGCGAAGGCGGAAACCCTTCTTTTACCCGAGACAAACGGATGGATGCGCCTCGGTCCGTTAGACCACGAACACCTGCTCCTGGCTTCCGAACGGAACCTCTATTTCTATGATAAAGCCCGGAAACAGATCGTAAAGACAGTGCCTTTGCCTCAAAAGCTGACGGCCTTGACCCGCAAAGAGGGGCAGTGGTTCATCTTTGGCGACGAGGCCAAGCTATGGCTCCTGGGGGCAGACGGGACGCTGACCGCCTTAGAGCGTTGGATCGACGAGACGATTACGGCGTGCGCGTGGTCTCCCGAGCTGGAAATGTCCGCCGCAGGTACGGAAAATGGGAATATCTATTTGATTGATTCAAACGGCAATTCCGTACGAAAGCTGACGGGGCACCGCTCGAAAGTAACTCAGCTCCTCTTCCATGGGCAGCATCTCCTTTCGGGAAGTTACGACCGTACGGTGAACATTTGGGATGTAAATGCCAACAAACAGGAGCCTGTCCCCGTCCGGACCTTGGCCTCCTGGGTCTACTGCTTCGCCCTCACGCCCGACGATGCCATCTGGATTGGCGATGAAAGTGGGGCGATATCGCGCGTGATGATCTCGCCAGACAAGATGGCGGAGCGCATACAAAAGAACCTGAAACGGGACTTTTCAGACGACGAGTGGAACTATTACATAGGAAATAACGTGCCTCGTAGGCGACTAATGCTACTAATTCACTGAAGGTATGAAACGATTCTTATACATCCTGATCGTATGTTTGCTGGGCGCGGGCCAGGCTATGGCGAAAGACGGACTCCCGTTTTTTGTCAACTATTTGCCGATAACCTACCAAGCGCATAACCGCAACTTCGACGTGGTAAGCGATGAAAAGGGCCGCGTCTACGTGGCAAACTTCGAAGGTCTCCTCTATTATGACCAGGCGGACTGGCATATTATTCATGCGCCGGGCATCTTCCGCATCACCCAACTCTACAAGGACCGGAACGGAAGAATATGGGTCGGCGGGTACAACCTCTTCGGGTACCTGACGGCAGACAAGCGTGGCGCGTTGGAATTGAAACTCATATTCTCGGAGAATAACCCGGGTTTCTTGGGCGAAGTGACCGATATCTACGAGGAAGGAGGCCGTATTTGCGTGGAGACCTCCATCGGGGGCATCACGCTCGAGGACGATTCGATGAAGGATTTCACGGTAAGGCCCAGCCGAAAGACCACGCCGAAGTATTACCAAGGCCTGCAGGTAAACCAGGAATTATCCCTGCCCAACGGCCTCACCCTGCTGGCTACGGCCGGGAAAGGCCTGGTCGCCCTGAGCCAGGAAGGACGGGAATTGTACGTCCTCTCCGAGGAGAATGGCTTGTGTAACAATAATGTGAACCAAATTTATTCGGATAAAGAGGGATACGTCTGGGGCGCGACGGACAAAGGTCTCTTCCTGGTCGACGTCAATTCCTCCTATACCCGCTTTACCGACACCGAAGGGTTGCTGGGCGAAGTGCAGTCTGTTTGCCACATAGGGGAACGCTTATTCGTGGGAACCCTGCAGGGCATTTACGAGAAAAAGGGCGACCATTTCCAGCCGATAGGGGATATGCGGCACGCCTGCTGGCAGCTGCAGCCCGACGGAAAGGGCGCTATTTATGCCGCTACGGCCGGGGGATTGTTCCGCATCGAGGCGCAGCGGATGGAGCAACTCAGCTCGGAGCATACGCTTTCCTGCTTCATCAATCCGGACGGGAGCTGCTACACGGGCGAGGTAGACGGTATATATTATATAGGTACGCGCGCGCGTACCTTATTAAATAAGGTCGAAAAGGCCACCCATTTCTACCAGGACGAGCGGGGAACACTGCTGGTCCGGAACATCTACGGGCAGGTCTTCCGCTTGAGCGAGGACCGGAAAGAGTACATTTTCATCATACCCCGAAGCACGTCCGGCGAGGAGGCACGCTACAATAACACCCTTTACCAGCAAGACAATACGCTGTATGTACAGAGCCACGTCGGCCTGTTCTATTGGGAGGCGGCTTCCCAGTCGCTGGTCGAAATGCCGGAAATGGCCGGATTGCTGCGCGACGCCCAGTATCCGCAGTTCATCTATCCCGACGGGAAACGCCTCTGGTTTACCAACAACGAAGGCAAGGCGCTCCGCGTCTACGACCGTTCGTCCTCACCCGAGGAGCGGGAACGCTGGAACGCCCTGCTCTATCCCATGCATCATTTGCAGGTATTGGCCATGGATGTGGCCGGGGAAAACGTCTGGCTGGGCGGCAACTTCGGCTTGATACATGGGCAGTGGGGCCAGCAGGAACCGGACTACAACCGGGCCAATCACATCCATATCCGCCGCATTATACTGAACCAAGATTCCATCGTCTGGGGCGGATTTAGCGGGGAAGACCAGCTGGATGTCGAGCTGCCTGGCCATAGATACCACTTCGAAAGCAATAGTCGCGATATCCAGATCAGCTTCTCGGCCGATGCGTGGTCGACGCTGGGCGACGTGCAATACCGTTACCGCCTCGACCGAAGTGCGCCCTGGTCCGATTGGAGCACCACCACTTCGGCACACTATGCCAACCCGCGCGCAGGCCATTATACCTTCGAGGTCATGGCGCGAGACCGCTATGGGCGCGAGACGGACATGCTGTCCCTCCCCATCTCGGTACTCTATCCCGTCTACCTGCGCTGGTATAGCTTTGTGCTTTATATCCTGTTGTTGGCGCTGTTCATCTGGCAAATCATCCAGTGGCGTATGCGTCGTTTGCTCAAAGAAAAGCTGCGTTTGGAGCAGATTGTGGAGCAGCGCACCTCCCAACTCAGGCAGCAGAAAGACGAAATAGAGGAGAAATCCAATAAATTGGAAGTCGCCTTGGCCGACCTGAGCAAGGCCCAATATGAACTTATCCGCCAGGAAAAGATGGCAACCGTGGGTACACTGACGAAGGGACTGGTCGACCGCATCCTCAATCCCATGAACTATGTGAACAATTTCTCGCATTTAAGTCTGGGACTTATCAAGGACATCAAAGGCAATCTCGAGGACGACGAGGAGCACATGACGCCGGATATCTACGACGACTCCATCGACGCGCTCGACATGCTCCGCACCAATCTCCAAAAAATAGAAGAACATGGGCTGAACACGACCCGCATCCTCAAAGCCATGGAAGAGATGCTCAAGGAACGGAAAGGGCAGATGACCGTCATGGACATCGCCGCCATTTGCCGGAAAAACATCGAGATGGTACACGCTTACTACGCGAAAGAGATCGCCGAATGCCGCATCCGCATCGAAGCGCCCGACCCGGATCTGGTCGTAATTGCCGAGGTAAATGCCGAGCAATTCAGCAAGACCATCATGAGTATCCTGGCCAATAGCTTCTATGCCGTGCGAAAAAAATACCAGCGCACGCCTTTCCAGCCGCTCATCCGCCTTGCTGTTTCGCTCGACAAGCCGCGGAAAAACGTACAAATCACAGTCTACGACAATGGCATTGGCATTGAGGAATCAATCCTCGACAAGGTGTTCGACCCCTTCTTCACGACCAAGACAACGGCAGAGGCTGTCGGTGTCGGGATGTACCTCAGCCGGGAAATCATCCTGAACCACGGCGGGAACATCGCGATAAAGTCCGTAAAAGATGAATACACCGAGGTGGTTATTTCCATCCCGCTCCAGCAGGAGAAAAAATGAACCTGCCCGGGTTTGCGCAAAAACCTGCCCAGGTTTAGGTGAAAACCTGCCCAGGTTTGGGGCAAAACCTGCCCAGGTTTTTAGAAAAAGACAGGCGTACCAAAAAAATTTCACAGGCTGGTAGTCCGACTACCAACCCCGTGGTAGAGGGACTACCTGGTCAGGAAAATCTGATTACCTGGGCAGAAAATTTTGAAAAGACTGCCGTCTTTTTGCAAGAAGACAGGCGTAAATAGATAATTTATTGAGCAGGAATATTTTAAAAGAAAACTATAAAACGACAAGAATATGGAGACGATTGAAGAACTAAAGAACCAGATAGCAAGCCTGCAAGAGCAGGTAAAGCAGCAAGAGAAGATGGCAACCCTCGGATTGCTCACCGCTGGCATTGTGCACGAGATACGCAATCCGCTCAACTTTGTGGTTAATTTTAGTAAACTGTCTGCCGACTTGGTGCGCGATTTGAGCGAGGATTTGGAAAACATCGAGGCGGTCAAGGCGCAGTCAGCAGATTGGGAAGACATCCAAGACATCATGGAGAACCTGCAGGAAAACCTGCAGAAGATACGCGAACATGGCGACCGCGCGACCAGCATCATACAGAACATCCTGCTCTATTCCCGCGGGAAAGAGGACGAATTTATCCCGACCGACGTCTGCAAGCTGGTCAAGGAGTACGTCTGGCTCTCCTACCATGCGATGCGCGCCAGCCTGAAAAACTTCAACATCTCCATCCAAGAGACGTATGAAGAGGGCATCCCGATGCAGCCCATCATCCCGCAAGATTTGAGCCGCGCCGTGCTGAACGTCATGAACAATGCCTGCTATGCGGTATGGGAGAAGGCGCAACGCTCGGCCGTAGACTTCAAGCCGATCGTCGAAATACACGTCTACCGCGAGGGAAAAGAGCTCTATATCGCCATCAAAGACAACGGGATTGGCATGACCGACGAGGTGAAACAGCGCCTCTTCGAGACCTTCTTCACCACCAAACCCACCGGGCAAGGCACGGGATTGGGCATGTATATCACGCGAAATATCATCGAAAACAAGCACCATGGGCGCATCGAGTTTGATTCGCAAGCCGGAGAATTTACCACATTTACCCTGATAATACCCTTGAAAGAATGAGGACTTGGTACATATACATGCTCCTCTGCTGGCTCCCTTTTGCCGCTGTGGGGCAAGAAGAAAGCGACCTTCGGCAGCTCTACCTGCAGGCCGAGGAGGAATATAACATCGGTCGTTTCGACGCTTCTATCCGCTTGCTGGAGGAGAACGTGACTTCCTTCCGCGGCGCCCTGCGCGAGAGCGCCTACCGATTGCTAGCGTTATGCTACCTGAACCAGGACAATACGCCCGAGGCGGAGCAGTACATCTCGCTCCTGTTGAAGGAGGACCCGTATTATAATGTGACGATCCACGACCCGCTCCGCTTCGCTGATATTGTGGAAAGGTTCAAGAAAGGTGGAAACGCCACGATTACGACCGCCTCCCAACAGGCCGAGAGCGTGGACGAAGCGCCGGTGCCTGTCACGGTGATTACCGAACAGATGATCCGGGATTCCGGCGCCAAAACGCTGGCCGACCTGCTGACGATCTACGTCCCCGGCATGACGATGATCGAGGGAAACGAGCTAAATGTCGCGATGCATGGCGTCTATTCCTCTTCGCAAGAGAAGATATTGATCATGCTCGACGGGCATAGATTAAATAGTAGGGCGACCAACTCCGAAGCACCAGACTACCGGACCAGCCTGGAAAAGATACAGCAAATCGAGGTATTGCGCGGCCCGGCGTCATCGCTATATGGTAATGTCGCGCTGACGGCTGTGGTGAATATCATTACCAAGAAGGGCAACCAGGTAGACGGGGCCAAGGTCTCGCTCAGCGGAGGAGACAACCAAACTTACCGCGCGGACTTCCTCTTGGGCAAAGGAACCTTCGATTTCGACTTCATGGGATGGGCCTCTATCTATACCTCCCAAGGCGAGAAGCGCTACTTAGACACCGACGACGAGGCATTTTATGGCAAGGTTTTGCGCCCGGGGAGCATGTATATCGGAGGCTATAACCATAAGCCCGCCTACGATATAGGCTTTACCGCGCGATGGAAAGACCTGAAGGTGCTCTTCAATACCCAGTATGCGAAGAAAGTGACACCGTATGTTTCGGTGCGCTTCCCCAGCCTGTATGATTATGACCGCTACCGGATGATTAACGGATCCGGACCCGGACGCGCGCGGCAAGCAACGCACGGCGAGGTGAGTTACGAGAAGGCAAACGACAAATGGGCCGGGAAAATCAGTGCCTTCATAGACATGGAAAGCTGCTCTTACTACGATGTAGCCGCCGATACACTCTTGGAAGCAGACCGCTACCTGCCTATCGGTCCCGGCGAAATATTGGGTAGCGAGATCAAAGAAGGCATGGGAGAGAACGGCGTTTACCAGGTCCAGGCCTGGAATGACTACGCCTATGGAGGTTCGGCACAGGCCATCTATAACTTCCAGACGAGCAAGTTGAAAGGCAATCTCCTCTTCGGAGCCCAGATAGAGAACTACACCATGAAGGACAACACGATGCTGATCGGCGACCATTACGACCGGATCATCATCACCTTCTCGGATGCCAACCGCTCCATTCTCCTGGGAAACGAACTGAATCTCTCCGCTTTCGCCCAACTAAAGACGGCCATAGGCGATAACCTGATATTCAATGGCGGAGTCCGATACGACTACAAACATCGATACAATGGCAAGCGATTGAATGAATTCTCGCCCAGATTGTCATTCATTTACAATCTCAATCCTTCTTCCCACTTGAAGTTTGGTTATTCGCATTCATTTGTGGATGCGCCATTTTTTTATCGTGCGACGACGATAGCCACCTATTCGGGAGGAAACAAACTGGATGCCGAGTTGATGAATGCAGTTCAGTTTAGTTTCGATCAGACGCTCAAGGATAAAGGATTGAAGTATGAAGTGAATTTGTACTACAATGCACTGAAGGATATTGTCTGCTATGGCGTCCCGAATGAAGCAGGGGATTTGTTGTCCAATGCAGGTTCGTTGAAGGTCTGTGGCTTGGAAGGCGCTGTCTCTTATGAGAAGTCCAAGTGGTATGCCATGATGAATCTTTCGTACCAATACTTGATTAAAAGTACCAACTATACGGCTACAGGTTCGCATATCAATGCTGTGCCGGACTTCCTGATGAACTTATTGTGCTCTTACCAAGTACTGAAACGAAGAGAACATGAGTTGAAAGTGAGAGGAAATATAGCTTTCCAAACCGGACAATACGCCCCATTAGTCTCTAATCAGATTTATCTGGGCGACCAACTTATTACTGATCCGGAATATTGGTTAGGTGCGCGGGCTATAGTTAATGCCGGGGCAGATTATCACTATAAACGGGCTGCCGCATCGTTGACTATTTATAATTTATTCAATACAGACTATTATCAAGGAGGAAGTACGCTTGTACCTCAACCTCAACAGGGAAGGAATTTCATGTTTACCCTGTCTTATTTATTTTAAACGCAATTGAGTAGAAAGGATTATTTTATGCTAAATCAGAAGCAAATACCTTTAAATGCTATCCAACAAATGTATTGGATAGGAAATTTGTTGAAGTATCCTACCGCAGAGTATAATGACACGAATTGTGCCTTTACGGTAAAAGGGGATTTGTCTATTCCCACATTCCGCGAGGCGTGCCGTTTGCTTTCTTTAGAATATTTGCCCTTTTGTTCTACGATAAAGGAGGAAAAGGGAAAGCCTTATTTTATTCCTAATGTGAATAACTGCCTGATTCCAGCGGAGTGTACGGTGAATAATGAAGACGAAGTAGATGCTTTGCTCTTGGATTTATCTGGACGGGCGTTTGACTTGCAAAAGGAAATCCCTTGCCGTTGTTTTATCATTCATGCGGGAAGCCAGTTGTATCTCTATTTTGTATTCCATCATATTATTATGGATGGCCATACGTTGACTCTATTTTTCAAACGTTTGTCGGTGATTTATGACCAGCTTTTAGAGGGAAAATATGAGCCATGCGATCAAACCGATATGCTGAACCGGTTTAATGGCCAATTTGAGGAAATGTATAGCCAATGCAAGAAGGAAGATGTAAAATATTGGAAAGAGTATATGGCAAATATTCCTTTGGCCATTCCGGTTCCGCATGATGAAAAGGAGGAACAGGAGCATCGGGATTATGTATATACTTTTTCTCTCGGGTGTGAAATGAACCGAAGAGTACAAGCTTTTTGTGAAGAAGAAAAGACGACTCCATTTAGGCTTTTTGCCTCGGTTTGGGCATTGACTTTATCTCGGACAATGCAGGTAGAAGAATTATTGGTGGATCATACTTGGAACTTGCGTTCTAAAGCATACGCTTCGTTGTTTGGCATGGTAGTTAATGACCTTCCTATCCGATTTGATTTTAGAAAGGAAGGATTGACAATACATGATGTATTGGATTACGTGGCCAAAAACAGACAGGAGGAAAAGAAACATCCTTACGCTTTTTATCCAGATATTTTGCGTAGTTTGAACGAAGGAAAACGGGAGCGAGAGAAGGGTATAAATGTAGCTATCAATTATCCCCTTCCTTTCTATACCTTACCTTTGGCTTTTCGAAAATGTGAAACCAAGTTCTACAAACATATTCATGTCCAATTGGAGGCCGACCTAATATTAGGCATCGAAGATAATAAAGAGCTCACTTGCGAACTCCGTTATCGTTCGTATACATCTTTGCATTTTGTCTACATGTTGGCGGATGTGTTTGTAGAGATGTTGAAGCAGGTCTTGGAATCACCGAATATGAAGTTGAAAGATATAGCTTTACTTTCGGCTTCTAAGCAAAAAGAATTGGTGGAAAAGGAGGAACGTGCCTTGCATCAGGCTGCTTTCCCGCAGACCGTAGTAGAGCGTTTTCGGAATGTAGCCCGGGAAAAACCGGATCAAAAGGCCGTTGTCTTCTCAAATAAGCAACTCTCTTATGCTGAATTGGACCGGTTGAGCGATGCCGTAGCGATTGCTCTGTTGGAAAGAGGATTGCATCAGCGTTGTATCGGATTGTCTATGCCTAAGAATCTGGAAATGATGGTAGGAATATGGGGTATTTTGAAGTCGGGCAATATTTATGTGCCAATTGACCCCGAGTATCCTGCGGAACGGATCGAGTTTATGATAAAAGATTGTGGGATTGCTTTGGTATTGACTACTTTATCTACTCCAGCGGCTCCTTCTTCTGTGCCATTAGCTCGAATAGAAGATTTAATGGGGCAAGAAAGGACCGGAAGTTTGCCAACTCCGCCTCCTTCGGATATCGCTTATATCATTTATACTTCAGGTACGACGGGCAAGCCGAAAGGAATTCCAGTGAAACATCTTGCTTTGAACCAAACAGCCCAGACGAATCTAGAAATGTTAGAACTGACAGCCCAATCGCGGGTTTTACAATTTGCTAATATCTGCTTTGATGCGTCTATACCAGAAATATTTCCTACCTTTTTGGCGGGGGCTACTTTGGTATTGCCTCAAGAAGCGATGCGTAAGGATTGGTCCTTGTTGTTGCCTTTGTTAGAGGAACAACGGATTTCCTTCTTTAGTATTCCGCCCGCATTGCTTACGGTGCTTCCTCATGCTTCTTTGCCTTCGCTTTCGACGATTATTATCGGTGGCGATTCGACTTCACAAGAGGCGATCGATTATTGGAGCGAAGGCCGGAGGTTTATCAATGCGTATGGACCTGCCGAGAATTGCGTGGATGCTACTTATGGTTTGCTTCATCCAGGGTCGCATGTGAATGATATTGGGGAAACGATGCCGGGTGTAACTTGCTATGTGTTGGATAAACAGATGCATTTAGTGCCGGATTATATGGTGGGAGAACTGTATATTGGCGGTGTGAAGCTGACCGATGGATATATCAATCGCCCGGAGTTGAATGCGGAAAAGTTCGTGCCTAATCCTTTTGTCTCGGAGGAGGATAAGGCAAAAGGCGTAAATCTGCGGCTTTATAAGAGCGGGGATTTAGTGATGCGCCGTGAAGACGGACATTTGATTTTTATGGGACGCAGCGATCATCAAGTAAAATTGAATGGGCATCGTATCGAATTGGGCGAGATAGAAGCAAAACTGATGGATTTTGGCTCGGATATAAAAGATGCCGTGGCTTTAGTGCATACGTTTGGCAATCGAAAGGAATTGATTGCTTATGTCTTGGTAGAAGCTCCGGAGTTATTTCAGGTGGCTAAACTAACTGAGTATTTGCAAGCTTGCTTACCGCATTATATGGTTCCTATGCAAATAATCCCATTGAAGTCTTTCCCTTATAACGTAAGTGGCAAGGTGGAACGTAAATTATTGCCTGCGCCCGAGGTGGCGACTGGTTTGCAAGCCTACGAAGCTCCGGTGACATTGACGGAAAAGCAGATCGCCAAGCTCTGGGGGCAATTGTTGAATATCCACTTTATTGATAAAAATACGCCGTTCCAAGCGTTGGGGGGCGATTCGATCGGAATCATCCAACTGGCCGTAAAGCTTCACGAGGCGTTTGGCGTTGCGGTTAAGGCTACGGATATTTATAAGCATAATACTGTGGCCAAGTTAGCCGCTTTTGTCGATGCGCATTTGGATAATAGCGATAAACAGCTGGAAGAGAAGTTAGTCGCAATCGCCCGCACGGTGTTAGGCAAAGCGTTGGACGCCGAAAGTGATTTGTTTGCGCAAGGAATGACCGACGAACAGTTGGCTCTGTTTGTGAATCGGGTTGCTACGGAGCTGAACCTGTTCTTTACGACATTTGACGTAAAAGAATACCGGAATATCCGGACGTTGCTCAATCGCATCGACCGCAATCTCTACTTCTGGACGGAAGGGCATTATACGGGCAAGCCGATTGTCGTCTTTATGTGCGGTTTTGTGGAATATTATCCTTACAACGAGCGAATCGCAACTTTCTTGGAAAAAGATTTTTCGGTCTTCATTATTGAATCGTTCTATCAATACTTCACGGGAAGCAAAACGGTATCGCTCGAAGAGCTGTGGCGGGTTTACGAGGATTTGTTTACCGTCGCGCTGAAAGGACGGGAAATCATCATGCTGACGGGCTATTGCAGCGGTGCCGAGATGGCGATCCTTTTCGCCCAATACATGCTGGAGAAATATCCAATGAGGAAACCATTCTCGCTGCTTAATATGGAGGCCATCTATGATCGGAATCAATATGCCCAATTATATGCGGATGTGAAGGAAAAGACCGTTCAGCAACGTCTGGCCATCTTTATGGATTTGTTTAAAGACTTCCCACCATTGAATTACGATGGTCCGATTGTGCACGTCATGGCGGGCGAGCCGGCAAGTCTGATAATTCCGGAGGAGGGTGAGTTTCGTACGTCGGAAGAGAAGGAGATTTATCTGCATGCTTTCCAGGCGAACCTCGAAGCTTGGCAAAACCATTATCCGCAAGCTCCGTTTTATACGATGCCGTGCCATCATCTGAATTTCCCGGAGGAACGTATCTTAAATATATTACGTGAAATCATTCAAAAACATTGGAGTTTATGATAACAAATACAGATAAATCCATGCCTGCATACGGCGATATGTCCCTTCTCTTTTCCCGCTCTTCCGTCCGCCGTTTCACTGAAGAAGCGGTAGACGATGCGAGCGTCGAGTTGTTGCTACGTGCCGCCATGGCTGCTCCCAGTTCGATGAACCTGCAGCCTTGGCACTTTATCGTCGTGCGCGATGCGTCTCTGAAACAGGAGTTGCATCGTTGTCTGCCTTATGCCAAAATGCTTCAGGCGGGGAGCATTGGGGTGGTCGTTTGCGGCGATGTCTCTCTTTACGAGCGGGTGAACCGGATGGATAAAGAGGACAATACGCTCTATTGGGTGCAGGATTGTTCCGCCGCATCGGAGAACCTCTTGTTGGCGGCCCATGCGATCGGCTTGGGGGCAGTCTGGACGGGCATCTATCCGTTGGAGAGCCGTATCGAACCGCTTCGCCGTTTGTTGCATTTGCCTCCACACATCGTACCGCTCAACCTGATTGTCGTGGGGCATCCGCTCAGTCGGCCTCAACCGAAGGATAAATGGGATCCGCAGAAAGTCCATTATGAATGCTTTTAAGGTGAAGTAACAATATTTAGGTTTTGCGAAACCTGCAATCTGCGCGAAGGTTTCGCATCCACGCGTTTTATTCATAGTCATAAAGCTCGGAAACGACGGCGTGAATTCAAACGATTATAACTATAAACGGAAACGATTATAACTATGAAATGGAAGGATTGTAGGCATAAATTTCGCTATATATCCATAGTAATTTCCAAACTTATCTTTCACCTTTCTTCTATAAGGCTTATACTGAACGAGATCCTGTGAATCGTCTCGTTTTATACATAAAGTTCACGAAGAAATGCAAAGGGCACGATGATGTAGTGTGAAAGAAAGAGACGATTCACCATTTCTCTTTATATCACAAATAGTTAGAAGAATGGTGAAAGATAAGTTCGGAAATTAATGATGTATATAAAAATAAGTTTGTACCTTTGCGATACGCTACTATTGGCGGAACAATTTAAATCCTTAGCTATGGCAGGATACGTAGATATGAAGCTGGATTACAGCTTTAAGAAAGCGTTTTCAGATAGGGAACAGTTATGCGCTTTCTTGAATGACATGCTTCGCGGCGAACGGGTCGTGAAGAAGGTGGAACCCCGGAATCCGGAATGGTTGCCGCCCAGTCCGCGACAAAGAAAAGTATTGATTGATGTGTATTGTACGGACGAACACGGGGCGCATTTCATTGTCGAGATGCAATATGCCGAACAGAAATTCTTTAAGGACCGTGCGTTGTATTATGATTGCATGTGCGTGGTGCAGCAAGGCGAACGGGGCGAAGCGTGGAAGTTTGAAATCCTACCGGTAGTAAGCATCTACTTGTTGAACTTTGTGTTGCACAAAGACAAGCCGATGGACAAATACCGGACGGACGTCGGGATAACGGACTTGGATTCGGGTGAAATTTATAATCCGAAGGTGCGCGACATCTTCATCGAGCTACCGAAGTTCAACAAGTTCCCGACGGAATGCGTAGACGACAGTGAGTTATGGTTGTACTTGATTAAAAATATGGAAGATATGGACGTAAATGCAGTATACTTTCCTTTTGCGAAGGATTCGAAATTCACGAAATTCCTTCAGGCCGGTCGTTTGGCGAGCTACACGAAAGAGGAGCTCGACCAGTACTTATATGCCCTGAAAATCTATCGAGATAGTAAGAATATCTATGATACGGCTGTTGAAAATGGAGAAAAGAAAGGTTTTGCGGAAGGTGAACAAAAAGGCATATACGAAGAAAAACGTCGTGTTGCCAAGCAAATGAAGCAACAAGGTTTGCCCATCCAGACGATTGCTATCTGTTCTGGCCTCACCGAAGAAGAGATAAGGCTATTATAATTATTAATGTAATGGCACACAGATTAAACAGATGACCACAGATCTTTTTTTAACATAGTGCGCGTAGCCCAATAAAAAATCTGTGGTCATCTGTTTAATCTGTGTCGTCTGTGTGCCATGATACTGCGTAGCCAAATAAAATCTCTGTGTCTGTGTTTAAACTTTGTTCCAATTTCTTCCTCAGAAAGGCTTGGCGTCTATTGATAAAAATGTTACATTTGCGAATCAATTTTAAAGATAATAGAATATGGGAAGATTTATCAACCCCTTTACGGATGTGGGTTTCAAACGGATTTTTGGTCAGGAGGTGAACAAACCGCTCTTGATTAGTTTTTTGAACAGCTTGTTTGCGGGCAAGAAAGTGATCACGGATATCCATTTCTTAAACAAAGAGATGCTGGGTATCAACGTAGAAGACCGCAACAGCATTTATGATGTGTATTGTACGAGCGATACGGGCGAGCATTTCATTGTGGAGATGCAAAACCGGAATCACAAGAATTTTAAGAACCGGGCGGTGTATTACGTCTCGAAAGCCATCACGTGGCAAGGCGAACGGGGTCCGGAATGGGTATTCGATTTGAAGGCGGTGTATGGCATATTCTTTATGAATTTCCGCCAGAAAGGTTGGGAGGACAAGTTGCGTTTGGAAGGGTTGGTGATCGATCCGGATTCGCATAAAGTGTTGTTGGACACCACGCATTATATATTCCTGCAACTACCAGCTTTCCAAAAAGAAGAATCGGAATGTGAGACAGATTTTGAACGTTGGATATATGTATTAAAGAATATGGACACATTGGACAGATTACCATTCAAGGCACGCATGGCAGTCTTTAAACGCTTGGAAGACATCGTGGAAATAGCTGCTTTGTCGAAGGAAGACCGCCTGCGGTACGAAGAAAGCGTGAAGGTGCATCGCGATAACTTGGCGGTCGAAGCCTATGCGCTGGAAACGGGTTGGGAGAAAGGCCACAAAGAAGGCTGGAATGAAGGACATAAGGAAGGTTGGAGCTTGGGGCTTGAAGTGGGAAAAACTGAAGGCGAACGAAATGCCAATCTTAAAAATGCGCATAATCTCAAGCAGTTGGGCGTGTCGATAGACATAATTGCTCAAGCAACGGGTCTCACCGAAGAAGAGATAAAACAATTATAATAGGATAATGGCACACAAGATGCCACAGATTAAACAGATGACCACAGATCTTCTTTTTTAGTTTAATGTACGAAGCCAAATAAAAAATCTGCGATCATCTGCGCTTTAGTCTGCGTTCATCAGCGTGCCCCTTCTACCGCGCAGCCCCAAAAGAAATCTGTGGTCATCTGTTTAATCTGTGTCATCAGTGTGCCATCATACGTGCAAAATGGATTTCATCCTCCAAACCCCGCCCTTTCGTACTTAAATCCCCTACTTTCGGATAAGAACCTGAAAATTTCTTCCTTTTTTTCTTGCTATTTCATTTTTACTCCTTACCTTTGCATCGATTCCGCATCGGAGAGCGTTCCGACTTCGGGAATCATTGAAAATACTGACAAGCATTTTACGAAGATTATTCCTGTTCAAAAATCTGGTAAATTTTAGTACTTCGGAATAATGGACAGTAAATGCTTGCGCTTAGATTCGATTTATTATTGTTCGGTTTCCTGTTATTATATTGATATATGATGGTGGGGGAGACTAAAGATATAATCGCATAGGCGCGGGCTATTGTTCTATTATTGAAGTACGGGCTTACCAGAGCCTTTGAACAAATAATAAACAACGTAAGCCCGCGCTTTCTTTATGTCTGTTCATAACCAAAGCCGGGGCGTTGTGCTTAACCTTCGTAAGATTTGAGATTGAGATTAACTATTTATTTTATTAATAACTTAAAAATCAAGTTTTATGAACAAAAAAGTACTTACGCTTTGCGCCGGCTTTTTGCTTGCGGGCAGTTCGGCAGCTTTTGCAGTAGATTTTGGCAAAACTGCTGAAGGTTCAGGTTATTTTGTTTCGAATGAAACATCTACTGAAACACCAACGGCCTTGTATAAAGCGATTGCCGGAACAACGTTCGATGCGTGGAAGTTTGACAAATCAAGTTGGAATCAGACGGATTTTCCAAAAGTATCTCCGTTTGAAATCAAAGAAGAAAATGGTGCTAAACCTATTTACAAATTGGACAATACGGATGGACAGACGGATTCTCGTTATTTTCAATTAGTAGTAGGTGCTGACGGAAATGGCGGCAAAGAAGTTTTAACAATGGTTTGGACAGGTTCTGCTTATGAATTGCAAGTAGAAAATGTCAGCAATGCCAACTTTAGCAATAACCCGATCCAGTTGGATCGTACTTTGTGGGAAGTACGTGCAAAAAAAGATCCAGTATCTACTGTTATTTATTATCAGTTGATAAACAAAGCTTCTAATATGGCTTTGCAGCTTTCAACTACAAATGTCAAAGCTATTACAACTTCTGATGCAAACAAAAATTATAAAGAAGTAGGATTGGAAATTGTAAATGGTCAAACAAATTGGCGTTGGGCTGATGGCGCAGAAACTGCTGATAAAACACCTTTGCGTAATATTATCCGTGCAGCGTTCTCTGACACTGAAACAGTATATTTGGTTCAAAAAGAGATCAACGATACTGGAGATGATTTGAATGATAAGAAGGTGTTGTCTGCAATTGTAGCTAATAGCAATGAATCTATTACTACGACTACTACCATTACAGCTACTTCTGTGGATGGTGATACAGATCAGAATCATGTTTATAAGCCTATTTCTTTCGAAGCATGGGAAGCAAACCCAATCGTCTTGACGGCTGCAAACTTGAACTCTGAATTGGGTTACGAGCACATTGCTACAGAAGGTGAAGGCGAAAAGAACAGCTTCAAGTTCTTCTTCAATCCGGATGTAATCGGACCGGATGCTGAAAACGTAATGATTGGTAAGGAGTTTACGGCTGTTGCTGCTGAAACGATTGATGGAGAAGATCGTGTTCCGGGTGATGCTCCTGACGGTTTCGTTCGTTTCCAGCAGAAAGGTACAAACAACTTCTTAATGGTCGATACAACTTATTATCAAGAAGCTGCTGCAGACCGTTATGAATTGAAGATGGCGGTTCGTCCAATTGATTATCCTCGTTTTGCAGTAGTAGAAGATGATCAGACAGTAAGCACTATTGCAGCTGCAGAGGCTGATAAGTCGTTGTATACAGATTCGGATATGGATTATACTGCTAAGTCTTACGTACAGATGAAGCGTCAATCAAACTTCCGTGCTATCTTGTATCCGGCTACGCAGAGTGTTCGCCTGCAGGCTGAAATGATTTATAAGAAGAATAAGAACAATCCGGCTCCTTGGTGGAAACAGGTGGCTGAGGATGCAACTTCTGACAGCGGTAATGCATGGATTTCTCCGTATGCAGATGATCCTGCAAATACTAATCCGTATGCTGTTAATACAACAAAGACAGATCGTGTGAATGCAGTAGGTTATTATCCTGCTTATACGCAAGATTTAACATCTCCTACGGATCAACAAGGTGAACGTGTTGTTGCTTATGCTGCTGCTGTTGCAAATTCTGGTAGTTCTTATGATAGCAAATACATGGCAGGTGGCATCAACTATAATAATAATAGTTCAACAGATGTTGTTTGGAATGCGATTGGAAAATTGTATATCGATAATGGTTCTGTTGCTACTGCTCCAGGAGCAGATGCGGATATGGTTGTAACAGATCCTGCTAAGAATGCTACAGCAACTCCTTATATTTGGTCTCCTGTATTTGCAACTGCTAATACGAACGTAGTTAAATTGGTTACTTTGACACAAGGTACACACCGTGTATTGACTGCTGATGTTTCGGATGTAACAGACCAGAAGTATAACGGCCTCTTAACCTTCATCACTATCACGGATACGAAGCCGGTAACAGATGATTTGGCTAATATCCAGAACGGTTACTACTATATCATCAATGCAAACAAGGTTCCGACTCAATTGCGTAAGGCTGGCGATTACCGTATGGAAGACTTGGCAGCTACAAATGCTACCTTCGCTTATTGGAACGCATTGTCTGGCAAGTGGGAAGTGGCTGAAGCAGACAAAGGTAAGGCTGCTTACAATACAAAGATGGATCCGGAATCTTGGATGAATGCAGAAAAGGGTAATGTAGTTTATGTAGAAGATAAGGTGGAAGTACCTTCTGCTCAGTGGTTCATCGAAGGTAACGGTGGTTACTATACGATGTACAACCGTGAGTCTGGCCGCGTATGGAACACAAGCTACTGGTGGAGAGTTCCGGGCGAAGACAATACATTTGTAAACATGGCTACTTACACGGATGGTACAGGTTTGGCTACTTCTTACCGCGATACAATCCGCATCGAACCGGTTGAACTAAACGTATTGCGCAACCACAAGTTAGGTTACTTAGACTTAACTGCTGAAGAAGCTGCTGCTGATACAAGCGTATATTCATTCGGCTTCAATTCGTTGGGCGATGTTGAATTGTATTTAGGTCAAGCTGAAGGTACAGATTCATTATTACAAGTATCAGGTTTGGAAGGCAAGTTCAAATTGGAACGTGTAAACTTTGTAGACAAAGACTTGTATAGCTCGGCTAAGAAAGATACGACTTCTTTGTTCTATGGTATCAACCCGGCTATCGATGGTGCAGAGAAAGAATATCAATTGGATCGTGGTTTGTACTACATCTATAAGGATGATGTAAATGCCAACACAGGCGATGCTACAACGGGTGTTCGTACTCGTGAATATGTTACTTTGGAAGCTGGCAAGTATCGCTTGACTTCTGTTCAGGTAACAATTGATACAAACGGCTTCTCTACTATTGCTGATCAAAAAGTTATTTCTGGTACGAAGTTGGATCCGAGACGTTCGTTCTTTGTGAAACAAGTAGCTGAAGGCAACCATTATGTATTGGTTGATCCGTACACGGTTTCTCGCGAAGAAAATAACAATGCTACAAATACTAAGTATTATGGTGTTCGTGCATTCGTTAATCAATTGAGCGGTGAAGTTCAGCCTGCAAGCTTAGTTTCTGCTGGTGCTTCTAACGCATTTGACAACAGTGTATTCACTATCAATAAGGAACAAGGCTTGAACTATTTCGACATCCGTCGTGATGGTGCAGACTTAGATACGGTTAAGATCTTCGTAGCCAACAATCCTTCTTATCTGTTGGGTGAAAACTCGAATGTGAAGGGTGCAAACGTAGGTTTGTTAGATTTGCGTGAAGTTTCAGATGAAATCAACAATGCGCTCTTCGTTGATACAGCTAACGTAAACAACCCGGCTTGCCCGCGCTTCTTGTTAGGTGTTCGCGATACGAAAGCATACGAAGAATCTAACTTGGATCACCACAACCGTCACTTGTATACAGATGCTGCATACTTGGTTAACTTGATTGATTCTGTTGCCGACAATACAGCTTATCTGTACAAGAACGCAGGTCAGAACCAGAAGAATTACTATCGTCTTGGATTCTTGGATGGTCGTCACAAAGGCACTACATTAACATTGGATGAAAGCGGCAAACCGTTCGACTTGAGCGACGCAGCTCTGGGTGAAACAGGTTTGAACTACGCTACATTCGCATTCCGTTATTGCGATGCAAGCCGTGAAGACTTCTACATCGAAACACAATACGATGCAAATACGAAGGGTTGGATTAAGATCCACAACGGTGTAGCTGTCGTAACTCCGGATATCCAGGAAGCTGAAGTATTCTCTTACGAAGCAACTGACGAAGACGCTACAGCTAACGAAACAATCGCAGCAGAAGGTGCAGTTTCAGTAGTTGCAACAGACGGTGCAGTTATCGTGAAGGGTGCTGAAGGCAAGAACGTAGTGATTGCTACTATCTTGGGTAAGGTAGTTGCTAACGAAACTATCAACTCAGACAATGAAACGATCGCAGTTCCGGCTGGTATCGCAGTGGTATCGGTAGACGGCGAAAGCTTCAAGGTAGTAGTAAAATAAAGAATCATTTTTAATGAAGAATTAAGAATGAGGAATGAAGAATTGGCGGTGCATCCAAAGATTCTTCATTCTTACCTCATCATTCTTCATTTACTCGATTCTTCATTGAATAGATAATTAGTTCATAACATAAATTTAGTTGTTAATGCTGCAAAGAAAGCCGCCTGCGAGGGCCGCGAGCAGAAACGTATTAATAATTAGTATAATAAAAAGTTCTATTCAAAACGCGCCCTCTTCTGCGAAGACCGGGGCGCAACAATTCAACAAAAGGCCTCTCTCCGAACAACGAGAGGGGCTTTTTAGTCATAAACCGCGACCATGTCGCTACATCGACGAGGATTCCATGGCTTGGTAATCCCATTTTCATGGCCTGGAAGTGACACTTTCACGGCGTGAAAATCACATTACCACGGCTTGGTATTCGAAGGTTTCCCAGACGTAGAGACGGATGTCGCACAAAAACGAGATAATAAACAGAGTAAAAACTATTAAACATATCATGATATGAAACAACGATTACTTTTAGCTCTGCTGATGGTATTTGCTTCGGTGGGGCTGATTGGGGCGCAGACGCATCCTATCAATATCACGATTCCGGCGAATGCGGGTGATGTGACGATATCGATAGCTGCTGATAATTCTTTACCAGCTGCTCCATCTATGAAAGGCGAGGGCGGTGCTGCGATTACTCCGACCGGAGGATCGAATGGTGCTCCTTATGTGTATACGATTTCTGAGTCATCTTCTGAGCGAACTGTTTATTTCGAGAACGGTGATGGGGATGATAGGTGGAATGCTTCTTCTATTGCCATGACAGTTTCTGGTAAAGTCTCTTCTTTTGTAATTACTTCAGAAGGTGGAGTCGTCGCTCGGAATTTGTCATCTTTGGTGTTTGAAGCTAATGGAGTGCTGGAAGATTTAATTTTAGGCTCTTCTGAGAACGATGGTGCTTATGTTCC
The DNA here is from genome assembly GCA_944325335.1 of uncultured Parabacteroides sp. Classification (GTDB taxonomy): domain Bacteria; phylum Bacteroidota; class Bacteroidia; order Bacteroidales; family Tannerellaceae; genus Parabacteroides. The sequence continues at coordinate 49,513 of CALUZR010000013.1, forward strand.
TAAGTTAAAGGCATTAAATTGTGATGGAAATAAATTGAAACATATACCGGCAATCGGAGGTATGGATGATTATGTAGTTGGTACACAAAATCCATCAGGTTTGAAGCCTATTGTGCCTACGCAACGAGATGCAAATTTTAATGTTAGCATTAGTTCGTCTGTGTGGAGCGATTTGGAAGCAGGAGAAACAGCCGTGTTCTCTGAAAATGAACATCCGGAATCGTTTGAATTAAAGTATTTGCGTGATGAAGAATCACAAACTCCTGGGAAATATACTGTGATTTCTGAACCTACTTCAGATGGAGTAAATATTCTAATTACGGATAAAAATGGTGTCATTCAAGGAGGACGATTCTATTGTGATTTAGTAATTTCTGAAGAAGATGATAATTATCCAGGAGTGACTTTACAGGGCGTATCTATTGTTCTTCCTGAACCTAAGTTTACATTGACTTGTGAATCTACGGGTGTTACAGATATTGAAGGTAATTCGATAACAGTGAAGAAGGATAGTGAGTCGGGTGAGGTCGTAAATGATCAGAGTACATTTAAGACAGGAGATAAAGTCTTTGTAGAGATTGCTGTAGCGGACGGTTATTATGTTAAGAGCATTACCCGGAAAAACCTATATAATGAAGTACATAATGGCACAGAAGAAGGCGAATTTACTCCAGATAAAGGTCTTTATGTTTTTACAGGCGAAGGTAATGCTAAGATTTCTGTAGAATTTGCAGAGAAACTACAAGAAAACGCAACCATTCAGAAGGTTTATGATGAGAATAAATGCGATGAATTTTCTGTTATTGATGCAGATACAGATGGAGAATTAGACAATTTAACATCAATCCCAGTTGGTCAATCGATTAAGGTAAAGATTAAACCGAAGAAGGGATATTTGAAGGATCATATCACGGTTAATAATACGACTTATGAGTTGAGCGATACTCCGGATGGTGAAGGTTATTATATTACCAATAATGCGATTGAGCTTACAGAAGCGATTACTTATACGGTAGCTGCTTTCTTTAATCAAGGAGCGACAGTTAATTTTGGGGATATTCCATCTGAAGTAACTATCGATGTGACTGAACCGGCTGTAACCGATGTAACTGAAGCAGAAGCAAAGACATACGAAAAAGCTTCGACACTGAAGTTTACAGCAATTGCTGATTCAAAGTATGAGTTGACTGTAACTTGTAATGGTCAAGTACTTCCTGAGACGGATGGTTCTTATACGGCAACGCTTTTGAATGCAGAAAATAATATCCGTATTACTGTATTAGATAAATCGGCAACAATAAGCGTTGATCCTTCCGGAGAAAGTTCGAATGTGAAGTATTATGACAGTACAGGAACAAGCGAGCAGACTACATTTACGATGGGTGAAACAATCCAAATTCGCGTAAAAGCGGAAGAAGGTAAAAAAACGTATGCTTGGTTGAATGGCGTATTGTTAACAAATCCAACCGAACAAACGGATGGCAGCGATACTTATTTATGCTATACGGCTACATTAAATAAGTATGAAGGTGCGAATACCGTTAAGGTGAGTCGTGTTGATGTGGCTGCAGAAATTAAATTGGATCCAGTAAATTATCCAGAAAGAGGTGACTATGAAGTGACGTTGGATGGAACTGATGTAAATCCAGAAGAAAGCTATGAGGAAGGACAGGTAATCGAGATTATTCCAACCGTAAAAGGTAGCGAATATGAGATTGACGAAATCCGTGTAGTTACAGAAGCAGAAGGAACTATTATAGTAGAACCGGATGCCTCTGGCAAATATCTGTATTCATTGCGGAAGGGTAAAAATACGATTCAAGTAGATTTCTCAACGATTGTTGGAAATACATTAGAGGTAATGTATGATAATAGTAGTATCTCTGATGTAAAGGTTGTGAATACGAATCGAGGAGATGAATATCCAAAAACTGGTGATATTTCTTATTCGGATGTAGACGACAAGACTTCATTGACATTGACTTTTGAAGTGAATAGTGGCATTAATCCTTCAGTTGTATTGAATGGTACGCCGTATCGTGTAACTAAGATGTCAGGAAATGAATATACATTGGAATTTGAGATACCGGAAGGAGAATCTATCTTAAAGATTGATGTAGAAACTCGGACAACGATTGTATTTGACCTGGAAAATACCGTTTATGATGGTACAGCGAAGCCGGTAGAATATACGACTACGCCTGCCAATATGAATAATATTACGGTAGAATATTACGTGGATGGTTGGACTACTGCTGCACCGACAGAAGCGGGTACGTATCAAGTCCGTTTCTCGCGCAAAGGAGATAGATATTACGAGCCGGTATTAGCAGAAAATGAGGTTCATGAATATACCATTGCACAAGCTCCGTTGGTAATTACGCAACAACCTACAATTTCGTTGAATGGTACGCTGAACAAACACATTATTAGTGGTGGTACGGTTGGATATAAGCAAGGTGATTCGTATGTGACGGTTTCGGGTACGTTTGAATTCTATAATGCTACAGCTGAAGATCATCGCCAAGGTTGCCAAGGTGTATCATTGAAATTTACTCCGACAGAATCAGATGACAATTTGGTGAATAATGGTTATATCAACGAATGTCCAGTTTATTGTGATGCACAAATCAATAAGAATAACGAGACGCGCACAATTCAATTGGATAGTGAAAGCGAACCATTTGTTTTAACTTATTCAGACGGTAAGGGAAATGTAGTATTATGTGACCCTGCTTCAAGTGTAAATGTGGAAGTAAAACCTGGCGTTGTGATTACTCCGGATTATGATCGGTTGGCATATCAATTGTTCTATATTGATGAAAATGGAGAAGAACAATCTGCTTTGGATGGTTCTACGTCTGTGGCAATTCCAAATGATTGGGTCGTAAATGACGTAATCACGTTGAAACTGAAAGCGCGTGAACGAGATGAAATCGTATTCAAAGATGGTTATGAATTGGATCCACAAGAATACAAATATGATGGTGATCGCCAATCGTTCGAAATGAGTACTACGACACTCCCGATTATAGGAAAGAGTAGTAATCAAGCTCCGTCTGCTAATGAAGATTATAAGTTATGGGAAATAACTTACTATGATGCGTCTGGAAATGTAATTCCGAGACCTATCGAAATTGGTACCTATACCGTGAAAATGGTTCGTCCGGCCACGAAATATTTCCAAGAGTTTAGTGTAGAATCTCAGTTGATAATTACGCAAGCCACTTTGGATAAGAATGTATATCGTGTAGATAAGCCACGTGCAAGCCGGATTGCGATTGGTCAGCCATTGTATTATTCTGAATTAGTAGGCGCTACGGAAGTTGCCGGTTATTATGCTTGGGCAGATGATGATCGTAATAAGATTCCGTCGGATCATGCACAAGGCAGTGAATATGAAGTTTGGTTCTATCCGTTGGATGATAATTACCAGCCATTAGAATTAGGAAGTGTTCCTGTTTATTGGACGAATGTTCCGATTGTTACTTGGTTTACAGATTATAAAGGTTACGTGACATTGGAAGATGAAAAGACTGGTGAGTTCTATTATAGTGGTGATGCTGTTCCTGCTGGTACAGAATTGACGGTTCGTGTATATCCGTTTGAAACGACTGATTATGAAGTACAGTCTATTCAAGTAAAAGTGGGCGACCAGACATCTACGATAGCGAATGGAGGTAAAGTGACCTTCAAGGGGAAAGAAAGTATGGAAATTAATGCCTCTTTCTCTGTGATTACTCCTGAAGTCCCAGACCCCGAACCAAGCGACCCGGAAATCGATCCGAACAGCCAGTATGTAGTAACATTGCCAAGCCAGTATGCCGTTCGTGGTGCGATTATCAACAACCCAGGTAAGAATGGTGTGAAGTTTGATGATCCGTTTACATTCACGATTTCGACCGCTTCAGCTGATGCGGGTAAGTTGGTTGTAAAAGCGAATGGAACTACGTTGACTCCTTCATCTACGGGTGTTTATCAGTTGCCTTCTGTAACAAGCAATACTAATATCACGGTATCGTTGGCAAATCCGACACCACTGAATGTTTCGGTAGAAACGACGGCTAAGAATGCGAAGGGTTATGTAATGGGTCATGTGCAAGTGGATGGACCAAGCGATGGCGTTTGCTACTATGGCGATAAGATTCTTTTGGCTGCATTCCCAGAAGATGGTGTTAGCTTTACAGGTTGGTCGGACGACAAGAGCGTGAAAGATCGTATGCGCGAAATCATTGTAAAGACGGACATGACGATTAAAGCACTTTTCAGTGGCGTACCGACAGGTATCGAGGATATCGAATCAGCCAGCATCTTGGCCGGTGATGGTTACATCCTGATCAAGAACGTGGCAGATGCGAACGTGACGATTGTCGGTATGACGGGCCGCATCCAAGCCCAGCAGCAGATCAGCGGCGATACGCAAATCCGCGTTCCGGCTGGCATCTATGTGGTTATCTTGGAGAATGGCCAGGATGTGAAACAAGTGAAAGTAATTGTCCGCTAAGGGCAACTACATAGGCCGATGTGAATCGTCCTTCATTATGTTTTATTAGTGAATGGATATGCGGGAGAAGAGCCTTCGGGTTTTTCTCCCGCTTTCTTTTGCTATTTCACGTCATCCCGAAGTGGAGGGATCTCTCGACTACGCTCGAGATGACGGGGAAAGGGGTTCACGTCATCCCGACCGCAGTGGAGGGATCTCTCGACAAGCTCGAGATGACGCGGAGGCGATTCGAGACCTCTCCACTTCGGTGACGTGAGGGGCAGGGGCAACCCTTTTTATAAGTAAGCCAAACCCGAGTCAACCAGTTCTACCAATAAGACACAAAGTAGTTAACCTTTTCATAAAGACACCTTGTTTTAACCCAAGCACTTGCCGTTTTTGGAAATTTTCCCGGCAGGAAACAAGAGTTCCCCCGTTAGGAAATTTCTGTTTCTTTGAGCGGGAACGGGTAGGTTATAATTTCACGTTTCTTGTTTCAAAAGCTAAGAAGCCGCGATTTGTGATTTGCTTGGCATGAATGGGAATAGGATCTGGCAATACGCGATATATTTGGTTGAATCCCTCTGCTATGCCGTTGGGAGAATCCACAGGGGCGCTTCCTGCAGTTAGGATACACATTTTACGGCTGAAACCATTAATGAAATCCTTGATGCTTGGAACTTCGAATAGTAGGTTCAGTGTGGCAAATAGTTGGGTTCGGGCCTTGGAGAGCTTGTTGCTCACTTTCCCGTCCGACAGCTCATGGATAATGAAACAGGCTTTGTGGTCCGAACGGTCGTAAACCACATAATCAGCCCGTCCCAGGCCCTTTGTCTATTCCTCGAATTGGTTTAAATAGGCTTCGTAGTGGATGAAGCGTAATTCATAAGTGTGCTGTTCGTCTCCATTGAAATAAGTGGCAGTACCTTTGCCCGCATTTCTCTTAATGGTGCTGGTTGTACCTTTTCCGTCGATGATGTCGAAAACCTTGTCTTCTATATCTTCCGTAATGATGCTTGGCTCGGCTGTATATGCCGGTAATGTCCCTTTCCTTTGCCGGTTGGTTGATGACTTCAACCAAGTCCTTTTTTATCCATGGTTCCATCCTGCTATTGCATTTTATTGTATTCGTCGTAGATTTCCGTGATAGGATCGGACATGAGGCGGGCGTCTATTAAATGCCGTTCACCTTCGATATGGAGCGAAGTCGCATATCCATCTGCTATTTCCAATACGTCGATGTCTTGGAAGTTGATATGCGGGGCAGATTGTCCTGTTTCCGCACGCCGTATCAACAGGTTCAGGTAATTTACGATATAGGGGCTATGGGTGGCCACCATCAGATACATGTTGTCTTTATGCGGCAAAAGGAAACAACGGCTGATCAAGAAATCTATCAACGCCTTCTGGCTCTCAGGATACAGGCTCAGTTCAGGTTCTTCTATGTGTATGAATATATTGCTATGGGGAATTTCACCTACATTCATGCTTGCATTGAAGAGTTTCAAGCTGTCGGTATCCGCTAAATACCGAAAAATGGACTTGTTCATCCCTTCCACGGAGTCATAACGTTTGGCAAAATATTCTACGATAATCGCAAGGGGGCTGACTGTTTGAATGCCTGAAGATGCATTTTCTAAACCAATTGTATAGTTATCTTCCTCGGTTAGACCTGAAATGACAAATCTTTCCTTATTCTTTTCCTTTATCCGCTTGACCGCGACTCCCAAGTAATCAATAGGGAACATCTCTATTTCAGCGATAGCGGTGCGGAAATCTGCCAGTGTTTCTTCCAAATAGGATTCAGTCTGCTCCACTCTGGTTTTGCCTGCCACGATGTCTGCTATTTCATTCCGTTTGTCTGAAATGAAGCAGATTTTGTTGAGCGAAAGTTTGTCGTGTGGAATCGCTTTCTTGGGAGTGATCAGTCTTCCCCGCGTATAGTGGATGCTGCATCCGTCATTCTCGTAAAGGATTTCCGTATGATCCTTGACATATTCGTCAATGCCCGAATATTTCAGCAGTTCTTTCATGTTGAACGTTAGATTCTTTAAATCGTTTGTTTGCGAATGGCGCAGATAAGAGCGCAGGTTGAGGCGCTTGTATATCCAGCGGAATAGAGAGAGGGCCTTCATGATCGTACTTTTCCCGCTTCCTGATTCTCCTACCAGTACGGTGAATGGCCTGATTTTTTCGATCTCTATTTCCTTGATAGGACCGAAGTTCTTTATTTTTATATATTCGTCCATAATTTCTCCGTTTTAATGCTTGTTTGTATTTTAAACGTTGTTGTACTCTACAAAGGTAACATATTTTTTAGAATTGGGTGGAACGGCTTACGATTGAACGATAAAAATCATGATGATATTGCTTTGTCTTTTATTTTGGCCTTATTTTTTCCTCTTAAAATAATCTAAATATAGGTACTATGTATTGCAAGATACAAAGGCTTTGCCTATTTTTGTGCCGTAATAAGGAAAAGAGCTATGAATGCAGAGAATGTAAAATCGCAGATGCGGAAGGGGACGCTTGAATACTGCATCCTTCTTCTATTGAAAAAAGAGCCGGCTTATACCTCGGATATTATCCAGAAGCTGCAGGAAGCTCGCTTAATTGTGGTGGAAGGGACGCTCTACCCGCTCTTGACGCGCTTGAAAAATAGCGGGTTGCTGAGTTATCGCTGGGTAGAATCTACGCAAGGCCCGCCTCGGAAGTATTATCAACTGACTGAGCAAGGCGAGTCTTTCTTGCAAGAGCTGGAGGCTTCATGGCAACAGCTGACGGATACAATTAATCATATCAAAAACAGTTAAAAACGAAAAAGCATGAAAAAGACACTGACTATCAATCTGGGCGGGTCGGTCTTCAACATCGATGAGGACGCGTACCAATTGCTCGACAAATATTTGAACAACCTGCGGATACACTTCCGCAAGGAGGAGGGCTCGGACGAGATCATGAACGACTTCGAGCTGCGCATCTCCGAACTTTTCAGCGAACGGATGCGCCTGGGCTACCAGGTGATTTCGATCGAACAGGTCGAAGAGGTGATTGCTCGCATGGGAAAGCCGGAAGAGCTATTTTACGACGAGAAGCAAGAGGAGGAGACCGCCTCCGACGCCTCGGCTGAGAAGACCTCGTACCGCAAACGCCTGATGCGCGATCCGGACAATAAGATCATCGGCGGCGTGGCAGGCGGACTGGCGGCCTACATGGGGTGGGACGCGACGGCCATCCGTATCCTTCTCTTCCTCTTGATTTTCCTGCATGGCGTGATCATTCCGATTTACCTCTTGGCTTGGATTATTATGCCGATGGCGCGCACCGCGACGGAGAAACTCGAAATGCGGGGCGAGAGCGTGACGATTGAGAACATCGGGAAGACCGTCACCGGCGGGTTCGAGAAGGTGGAGAACCGTACGCGCGAGTTTCTCCAGTCCGACAAGCCGCGTAATTTCTTCCAGAAGTTGGCGGACCTGTTTGTGCAGGTCATTGGTTTCGTGCTGAAGTTCATCGTGGTGCTGGTGGGCGTGATCTCGCTTCCGGTGCTGGCTCTGATGCTCTTCGTGCTGATGGTCGTGGTGTTCGCGCTCTTGGTGGGCGGTTCGAGTTTCTTGTATCACATTTCGCCCTTCGGTTGGGACTTTTACACCGGGGCGCCTTGGGGATTAGTCGTTATGGGGTGCATTAGTTTCATCCTCTTCCTGGGAATTCCAGTCTTTTACATCGGCTATGCGATCTGCCAGTCCTTCTTCCACGCCAAGCCGCTAAACGCTTCGGCGAAGTGGACGTTGGTCATCCTTTGGCTCGTATCCATCATCCTGACAGGCATTTACTTCTACCAGACCGGTTGGAATTCGTTGCCTTGGCATTGGCAAGGGAGCGGGGTGGGGTTCACCATATAAGAATTTATAACAATGGCACACAGATGACACAGATTTTACAGATGACCACAGATTTGTTTTTAGGCTACGCGGTATATTGACCTTCTGAAAATAAAGAAATCCGTGGTCATCTGTAAAATCTGTGTCATTTGTGTGCCATTAAATAATATGTAGTAGAAAAATGAAAAAGATAGCGTATTTGTTTATTGTCTGCCTCGTAGGGCTGACGGCTTGCCATTGGAACGTCCGGCAAGTGAAAGGGAATGGGACGATCATCCAGAAGGAAATTCCGATAGGCGATTATAGGTATGTGTCGGCCACGGGGAATAACCTCGAAATAGAGTACACGAACTCGGACGAGGCGCCCGCCCTCTCGGTGGAATGCGACGAGAATATCTGGCCTTTGGTCGAGATTCGCGTCTCGAACGACACCTTGACTATCGAGCCCAAGCCAGGCGAAGTCCTTATGCAGCCCACCCGCTTCGTGGTGCAAACCCGTTCGACGGAACTGGCCACCGTAAACATGGCGGGCGATGTCTCTTTCGAAGTGCAAGATTCGTTGGCTTCCAATCATTTGGCGGTGAATATGGCTGGTAAATGCCGGGTCGGCGCTCAAGCTGTAGACATCCAAAAACTCGAATTGAACATTGCCGGGAAATGCGAGACCGACCTGCACGGCCAAGCCGCGAACGTGACACTGAACCTCGCTGGCAAATGCGATTATGAAGCCCTCGGTCTCAAAACCGGACAACTAACGTGCAACACGGCAGGAAGTTGCTCGCTCCAAGTGTACGTGACCGACCGTATCGAGCTCCATCCCGTCGGCATCTGTAATCTCTCCTACAAAGGCAATCCGCAAATCATCCAGGAAGGGGTGAACGTCGGGAATATCAAGCAGATTACCGAATAACCGCAAGGCATACCCGCTCGGAAAGGCCTTCCACACCTGTACGAAAAACTCTCCCTTCCTCGGTCGAGGAATCCAGACCGATAGCCACAGGTGAGCCTTTTCCGCTTATACTAAGATGAACCATTCATCTTAGCTAAGATGAGGCATTCCGCTTAGCTAAGATGAGAGATTCATCCTACCCTAAGCGGAAAAGGATACCCAATATAGGTGAGGGTGACAAACTCGAATAGATGTGGGTGTTTTCTCCGTATAAGAGAGGGAGCCTTCTACGGGAAGGATGATAAAATAGAGAGGCACAGTACCAAGGAGCTTTTAATTGTTAATTATTAATTGTTAATTACTCCGTGGCTCTGTGCCTCAGTGTTTAACTACCTATGGAAGAGATGTTATTCGAATGCGGCGCGGATCTTGGCGGCTACGTCGGCCAATTCCGCTTGCGTCATTTCGAGTTTCTTCCCACCGAAATACATGTCCGATTCTTTCGTGATGGGCACCAGGTGGATATGTGCGTGGGGCACTTCCAAACCCATGACGGCCAGCCCGACGCGTTTGCAGGTAATGGCTTTCTCTTGGGCGCGGGCTACGCGCTTGGCGAAGGCCATCATGCGGCCCAACTTCGCGTCGTCGATATCGAAAATATAGTCAATTTCCTGCTTCGGGATCACCAGCGTATGCCCTACGGCTACCGGGTTGATGTCCAGGAAGGCGAAGAACTCGTCGTTCTCGGCTACTTTGTGGCTGGGAATTTCACCGGCCACGATTCTACTAAAGATGCTTGCCATCGTTTCGTTCCTCCGTATTAAATTGAAATATCCATAATTTCGAAATTCATCATGCCCGACGGTACTTTGATTTCGACCACGTCGCCCACTTTCTTGCCCAGCAATCCTTGGGCGATTGGGGTGCTGATGGCGATTTTTCCCTCTTTCAGGTTCGCTTCCGAGTCTGAAACCAGCGTATACGTCATCACGGCATTGTTTTTCATATTCTTAATCTTCACTTTGTTCAAGATCTGGACTTCGTCGGTCTGCACACGCGATTCGTCAATTAAGCGTGCATTGGCGATCAGCCCTTTGAGTTGGGCAAGTTTGGCCTCCATGATGCCTTGTGCCTCTTTGGCTGCATCATATTCCGCGTTTTCCGACAAGTCCCCTTTATCTCGAGCCTCTGCAATTTGGGCAGAGATTTCCGGACGTTTCACATTCTCCAGATAATCAATTTCGGCTAATATTTTATTGTAGCCGTCTTTGGTCATGTAACTAACAGGCATAATAATTCTCCTATTTTTTATTGTTATTATTTTCTTCGTGCAACAAAAAAAGAATCCCGGCCAATGCGTCTTGACCGGAACTCCTTGTATCTTTCTTTCGTAAGACTTCGCAAATATAGGCGAAGTTTTGCAGTGGTGCAAGTTTTTCTATCTGCTTTATAACATGTTTTTGAGGAAAGGGTTTGGCATGGTTTATGTTAGAGTACCGCTTTCAGGGCCTCTTCCAACCGTTGCGGGTTATCTTCGCGCTTGGCCACATTCCCTTTCCGATCCAATACGAACACCGCCGGGAGTTGCTTTACATTATATAGGGCCGCTACTTCGGAATAGGCCGTCTTGGGGTCGCGTACGCAAGTCCAAGGCAGGTTCGAGGCCGCATTTTTCCAGAAGTGTTCGTCTGCGTCGAGCGAGATCTGGTAGATTTTTAGTCCCTTGTCCGCATATTTCGTATAGAGGCGATTCAATTCCATATTCAATGCGGGCGACCATTCCGCTTGATAGGCTGTAAAGTTGACGATGACGGGCGAATCTTTCGCTATCTCCGAGAGTTTTAACACCTTCCCATAAATGTCAGGCAGGGAGACTTCGAGGAAGCTAACCTCTTGAGTCTTTAAGCGGGAGAGGTCCAACTTCCGTTGCCCGCGTATGACCTTGATGGATTGCAACGCCAAGTGGTGCAGTTGTTTCGAGCGTGGACTTTCGGGGTAAAAATGATCATAGCTTGTTGCTACCGCACCGTATGCCCTCGAATCATTCTTATCATACAAATCGAAAAAGAGCAAACCGTTTACTTGCTGGAACAAAGCGTAGTAGGCTACGGTCGACATCGGCGCCCCGTAGATATACTTCAGTGCTACTTCCTTATAGGCCGCTGCGGCTTCGTTCACACGGTTCATGTAAGCTGTATCCGCCATGTGCTTATGCTCGTATTCCTTGCGGTATTTCTGGATCAGTTGGTTGGCATCGAGTTGTGCCAGCGTGATCTCTTTCATGGCCTTGGCATTCTCCGAACCTTCTATTTTGTATGAAGTGGCAAACGTGCCGGCATCCGCCCAAATTTGGATATGCTCGGTCGAATCGACGGCAAAGTTTATCAATTGGTTCTTTAACTTCAGGCGATAGAAATCTGGATAAGCTGGGCGTTCTTGTTTGAATTCGAATTTCCCTGCGGAATTCAGTTTGACAGAATCCAAGGTCTGGACTTCTGCAATCCCCACATTCTCTAAATATAAGGTTTGCCCATCGGCTCCCGATACGACGCCTTCGACCGTAAACTTCGTATCATTCGCACACGAAGCCAGTAACCATAGGGTTAACCACACGCTTATATACTTTACAATAAGTTTCATTTGCTTTGTTTTTATACTTTTTTATGGTGCAAAAGTACATTTTTTTAGAATGCCTTCCTAATCTTTTCCCTGAAAATTCGAAACGCTTTGCTGAATAATCCTGGCAACGAGCAAAAAGGCAATGAAGCAGACGAATGCCAGACCGACGTAGGGAATTAAATGTGCATCTGTGATTTCTCCCGACGCCCATTCCTGCTCTTGGAGGCTTTTATCGGAGGATAACAGTACCGTGATGGCATTATTGAAGAAATGCGCTGCCACCGGAATCCAAATGTTCCGGCTCCAGACAAGCAAATAACCAAAATAGGCGCCTAATAGCATCCGGGGAATGAATCCGTAGAATTGCAAATGGATGGCGCTAAAGAGGAACGCCGTCAGCCAAATAGCGAGATGCGTCCGTCCACTCCATTGCCTAAAGATGCGTTGGAGCGCGCCCCGGAAAAGGAACTCTTCCGTCACGGCGGCGGTCAGGGCTATTACGATCAGGTTCGAAAGGAGCGGGCAGAAGCCTCCGCCAAAGAGGAATACCTCCGTCAGGTGCTGCATGGTCTCTTCTTGTGTTTTCATCCAAGCCTCGATAGGAGCGGCCCATTCCGGGAGGCGCATGCTTTCATTCCAAAGCATGGTGACGTTGATAGCTGGAATCAGCAATACCATGCTCAGAAACACCCATGCCAATATGCGGAGCGAAGGCAAACGACGAATGTGCAAATATGCCCGCCAATTCATGCCTGAAAGCCAAGCCGTGGCCAATGCCGGGACGAGGAACGTCCCTATTGCTGAGGTAAATTGTATCAAGCGCATCGCATCGGGATGCGCCTCCAATACGAATGCGCCCTTATATATAAAGGTATAAAGAAGCATTACAGGCGTGGAGAAGAGCACGCTTCCTGCACACGCGGATAACAATAAGATAAACAGTTGCCATATAGGCGACTTACTCGGACGAGCATACGAATCCATACATCTTTCCTTTTTTAGAATCGGCCCAAAATTACAAAGAATCCGACAATCGGCAAAGAAAAAGGGTCGACCTCTGTAAACAGAAGCCAACCCTTTCGCGCTTTTTTTATGTCCGTTTTCTTTATATGCTTGTCTTAACGTCCGCGGCCGTTTCCGTTGCCATTGCCGTTGCGTCTCGAAGGACGTTCGTCATATCCTTCTGGTTTCGGCATCAACACGCGGTGCGAGAGTTTGAATTTACCCGTCTTCGGATCGATATCCATCAGTTTGACTTTAATTGTATCGCCCTCTTTCAGACCGGCTTGTTCTACGGTCTCGAGGCGACGCCAATCAATTTCCGATATATGGAGCAATCCGTCGCGTCCCGGCATGAATTCTACGAATGCACCGTAAGGCATGATAGATGAAATCTTACCTTCGTAAACTTCGCCTACTTCCGGCACAGCTACAATCGCCTTGATTGCGCGCAAAGCTGCATCAATGCTATCTTTGTTTACGGCCGAGATTTCTACTTTACCTACGCCGTCCACTTCTTCAATCGAGATCGTAGCGCCGGTTTTCTCTTGGATTCCTTGGATAATCTTGCCGCCCGGGCCGATAATTGCACCGATATATTCTTTGCCCACTGTCAGGGTTTCGATGCGCGGTGCATGCGGCTTCAGATCCGGACGAGTTTCGGGCTGTGCTTCCATAATCTTATTCAAGATATACATACGGCCTTCGCGAGCCTGAGCCAAAGCCTTCTCCAAGATGTCGTATGAAAGACCATCTACCTTGATATCCATCTGCGTAGCTGTGATACCGTCACGCGTACCCGTTACCTTGAAGTCCATATCGCCCAAGTGGTCTTCATCGCCCAAGATATCTGACAAGATTGCGTAGTTCGTTCCCTTGTTCTCTGAAATCAAACCCATGGCAATACCTGATACCGGCTTTTTCATCGGCACACCTGCATCGCGGAGCGCCAAGGTACCGGCACATACCGTCGCCATCGAAGAGGAACCGTTTGATTCCAAAATATCTGACATCACACGTACTACGTAGGGATAATTTTCCGGGATCATCCGCTTCAAGGCGCGCCATGCCAAATGGCCGTGGCCTACTTCACGACGTCCTACGCCGCGTTGTGCCTTCGCTTCTCCAGTCGAGAAGGGCGGGAAGTTATAGTGCAAAAGGAAACGTTCCTTGCCTTGTGTCAATACATCGTCGATAATCTTCTCATCATCCTTGGTGCCTAAAGTAACCGTAGACAACGATTGCGTTTCACCGCGCGTAAAGATAGCTGCACCGTGAGGACCAGGGAGGCAATCCGTTTCAATCCAGATCGGACGGATTTCTGTCGTTTTACGTCCGTCGAGGCGTTTGCCTTCATCCAAGATAGCGCGGCGCATGGCTTCTTTTTCTACATCGTGGTAGTAACGGTCGATCATTTCTACCTTCTCGTCCGTCAGCTCTTCTTCCGTGAATTGCGATTTGAACTCTTCCACGATCGCGTCGAACGCATCAGCGCGCTGGTGCTTGTCGGAACCCGAAGTCGCGATGGCGTACACCTTGTCATAACATTTATCGTGTACGTCCTTGCGGAGGTCTTCATCGTTTACTTCGTGGCAATATTCGCGTTTCACGGTCTTGCCGCAGGCTTCCATCAGTTCCATCTGTGCCTGGCATTGAACTTTGATTGCTTCGTGAGCCGCCTTGATTGCATCCAGCATTTCAGACTCCTGCACCTCGTTCATTTCGCCTTCCACCATCATGATGTTGTCCAATGTAGCACCAACCATAATGTCGATATCCGCCTTTTCCAATTGGGAGAAAGTCGGGTTTATCACAAACTTCCCATCGATTCGTGCCACACGGACTTCCGAAATCGGGCCATTGAAAGGAATGTCCGAAACCGCCAAAGCCGCCGAAGCAGCTAATCCGGCCAATGCATCCGGCATGTCTTCTCCATCTGCCGAGAACAATATGATGTTAACGTAAACTTCTGCGTGGTAGTTGTCCGGGAAAAGCGGACGCAACGCACGGTCCACCAAGCGGGCCGTTAAGATTTCGTAATCAGAAGCTTTCCCTTCTCGTTTCGTAAAGCCGCCAGGGAAACGTCCGAAAGCAGAAAACTTCTCTTTGTATTCTACTTGGAGCGGCATAAAATCAACTCCGGGATTTGCATCTTTCGCGGCACAAACCGTAGCCAGCAGCACCGTATTGCCCATGCGGACCGTCACAGCGCCGTCGGCTTGCTTGGCCAATTTCCCGGTTTCGATGGTGATGGTACGTCCATCGCCCAACTCGATCGTCTTGTTAATTGGATTAAGCATAACCTTAGTTTATATTTTTCTCATCTGTCAAAAATCGCCGCAAAGGTAATAAAAGTTTGAATGCTATCCCATTGAAAAGGCATTAATTTTTTCTTTTTCTTTCTGCTGGCTTTTCAAGGAGGCGTGGCTGGTCTGTACTCGTTAGACTTCTTCAGAACGGTAGCCACACATTATATATATGGATTGAGATTTTCCTTACTCCTTGCAAAGGTACGCATTCTATGTGAAAATCGAGAGGAATAAATGGTCTGTTTTTGATAAAATCGAGAGGAATGCTTCCGACGTTTTCCGTCGAACATCGACGAGGAGGCTCGTCGATCGTCCACGAGGAAGCTCGTGCAGGGCTTTAGGACGTTCTCCGAATGACCTCTTGAGAGGGGTTGTGCTGAGGTCCTGACCTCACGACCTCTGGAGTCCTGACCTCAGGGATGCTGAGGTGCCGACCTCAGCAGTGCTGGAGTCCTGACCTGAGAAGCAGCTAGGTCTTGACCTGAGAGGCACTAATGTCCTGAGCTCAGAAGTTGTTACCTCTTGACCTAAGGGGCAGTGAAGTCCTGACCTCATGGGTAGTCACCTCTTGACCTCAGCATCTACCTTGTCGGGAAGTGAAAGAAAAGCCTCTTTTCTGATGAGAGGGAAGAGGCTCTTAAGAGTTTCACGCTCCGGTCTTCCCAGAAGAAAGCGGTGTTTTGAATAGACTTTTAATGCTAATGTTTAGAAATGGCTATGTCTTTAATGGTAGCTTCATTTCTTCAGCAATTTAAATAATGTGCGTATCGAATCAGCCTTTTTGCCGACATTGATATATTCTTCAAGTATCCTGGCATCCATCTGCATAAAATCATCCCGTTCCATCCGGATGTCCTCCTCCAGATAAATCTCGGCATCTTTCAGATAGCGCAAATTTACTTTTGAAGAATTGGCAATCAAATCACATAGAGCCTTTTCCGGTGTAGCCATCACAAACGCATAGCCATCTTTCTTGATGCTCGTCAATCCTACAGAGAATGCGGCCTTTGAGATATGTGTATATTCAAACCTTCCAAACGGTGTGTCAAAATTCTTGGCATACTTCAAAGTCATGGACTGTTTGGGGTCAGCGGAAAATTTATGTGGATAAGACGAGTAAAAGTTGTACCTTTGTCGCATGAATGAATCCGTTTTATAC
>CALUZR010000014.1 GCA_944325335.1 uncultured Parabacteroides sp.
ATAAAACGGATTCATTCATGCGACAAAGGTACAACTTTTACTCGTCTTATCCACATAAATTTTCCGCTGACCCCCAACATTGCCTTTATCATCGGCACTCAACTTCAAACCAGCCGCATTTACCAATTCAAACTGATCCGTTACAACTCCATTCAATTTCACAGGTTTCACTTTCCATAAAGTGTACTGAGAAACCTCTGAGTCATTAGCAGTCCACGCGCGAGCATTGGTCAAATGTAAAGTCCAACCAATATTTGTACTTGAAGTTGCATTCAATTTGATAAGATAACTTTGATTCTCTGAAATACCCGCAGGACTTGTACATAAAGTACTAATAGCTGGTATCACTGTCTCCTGCGCGACATTATTAGCCGCAAACGCCGGAGTAACCATTCCACCTGCCAGCAGGGCGCTGACACAAAGCGTAATAAACTTTTTGTTCATAACTTAAAAATTTAGTATTAATAATGTGTATAATAATTCTATCGTTCTATTCACCGCCTGAGGGAGGGAATTCTATCACCGCTTCCTCGTGCTTTACGAATGCAAATGTACGGCCTTTTTTCTAACCTCCAAACTTTTCACCCGCTTTTTTCTCTATTTCCCCCTTTTTATTATCCAGAGGCGGGAGAAAACGGGACGAAAGGGCGGGTTTGGGGGACGAAAGCCTCCTTTTTATTTTTTATTCCAGATAATATCCTTCGCAAACGTCTGCTTTAACGCTTCATTATTTTGGATAATCCAATACTTCAAGCCTAAGAACTCTTTGTCGATGGCCAACTCATCCCGTACGGCTTTTTCGTTTGCGGCATTCGGATTCAACAAATAGGCATTCACCAATTCAAGGAAGCGATTCATTGCACTCATGGCAGATTCAAAGAAACGTTCTTCTTTCAGGGTGCGCATCCGATGGGTCCCATTAAAGACACGTTGCAATAATCGGACCGTTTCTACACTTGCTTCGTCCGCCCGATGCGATTGAAAGAGGGCTTTCTTCTGGTCGTAATCCAACCGTTGTTCGATGACCTCTTCAATATTTACCTCCAACGGATTCAACAGATGGTCGAAATGATGGAGTTTCTTCCGGTTGCAATAACCGCAAGCCATCAGCAAGTTTGTCCAGACTTGCTTTAATGTTTCATGTCCCTCTTGGCTTTGGAAATGCTCGATCTCGAAATCCGTATCCCGAATGCGTTCGCAGATATAACACTTTCCGTGCTGGTCATGAAGCAATTGCCGCTTCACATCCTCGCCATCGTAAGCCTTCGTCTCGGCCAACGAAGCCGGGGCGTCTATACATTTATATATACGTATCATGGCAGCACTTCTTTGATTCGCGAAGCAAAACGGCTCTTCAATTGCAAATAACGGCCTTTCCAAGCCGGCGAAACCGCTTCGGGCACTTTATCGAAGTCGTCCACCAATTGCCGGATCGTTACTTTGTCGGCATCCGTCCATGCGGGTTTATCGAGCAACGCCCTGAATGTATCCAATTGCATTTCCATATAGCTGGAATCCGTCTTTACTCCGAAATAACCTTCCGCCAACGCTTCGTAGGAATACTCTGTCAATTCGCCGATGACTTCTTGATGTTCCAAATCGAATGCCACGGCATTGTTCATCGAATTCAACACAAAAGGCGAATGGGTAGTTACGATGAATTGGATATTCGGAAATACTTCCGTCAGCAAAGGCATGATGATGCGTTGCAATTCCAAGTGCAAATGCGTCTCGACTTCATCAATCAATACAATACCCGGCTTTTCATACGCGCGCACCAAACTATCTTTTTCCTGCATCTTCAGGATCAAATCCGCCACTATATCCAATACGGCCGCAAAACCATCCGACATCTCCGTAAACTTAAACGCTTTTCCCTCCGTTTGGATTTGGAAACTATAATCCCGGTAATTGAATTTAAGCGCCAATTGCTCATCCTGATAAATACGTTTCAAGAGATTTTCAAATCCGACGAACCATTGATGGATCTGCTCGGCGTCGTCCATCTGCTGCTCGTTGCGAGCCAATGCCTCTTGAATCTTCAAATCGGATAGGAAATTAAGGAATTGGCTGGTGGCGGTTTCCCGGATTACTCTCACCTTCTTAAAATCCGGCTTGGTAGGCGTCTTTGTTTCAAGCATCATGCATTTCCGATCGGCTTGGTAAAAAACGACTAAGAAATCTCCTTTCTGAAAGTCTGTAGCAAGCTTTAGTATATTATTTAAAGATACTTCCACTTTATCGGACTCCCTTCTTAAAATGTCGTTCTCCAAATAATCTGCTATTGCATTCAACAATACCGTCTTCCCGCTTCCATTCTTGCCAGTAAGAATCAGGTGCGGCGTGCGCGCGTCTTGTATCGGTATATCAAAATGACGCAAATGGTACAATTCGTTAACCCTTATATTCTGGATGAAGTAATTCATAAAGCCAATCCTTTCGTTTCGTAGGGCAAACTTACAAAATTTCCTTTAGATGGAAAAATGCCGCCTGCTTTTTCCTTTCCAAAACATAGTTATAATCGAATCCAAACATAACTATAATCGCCAGCGATCATAGGCATAATCCTTTTCGATTATAACTATGTTTTTTCGCTTTTTCCGGCTTAAAGTACCTACATGTAGGTAACGACCCGGCTTTTTTACCCATTTGGGGGGATTGCTTGCCGCCTGCAACTCGCCTACCTTTGCCCAAAATTTAAAAACGAGATGAAAAGATTAGCAAATTTACTGGTTTTATCTTTATGCGCGGCAGGACCATTGATGGCCGAAGAAAGCGATACAAATCGCTCTGCGGCAGAACAATCTGCTGAGATTTATGCAAGTGGATATGATAAGTTCCGCTTTGGAGGTTATGGCGAGGTGCTTGCCAATTTCATGGATTATGGCATTAACCGCTTCCGGGGTACGCAAGGGCAAAAAGGAAATACGCGCGACCATCGGAACGAGATATCCATTCCGCGCTTCGTGTTGGCCTTTGATTACAAATTCAATCCG
Source organism: uncultured Parabacteroides sp. (assembly GCA_944325335.1). GTDB lineage: Bacteria > Bacteroidota > Bacteroidia > Bacteroidales > Tannerellaceae > Parabacteroides. Next base: position 2,997 of record CALUZR010000014.1, read on the forward strand.
AAATGGATCTTAGGGGCTGAAATTGAGTTTGAAGCAGGTGGTACAGGTTCGGCCTACGAAATTGAGAATACAGAGAATGGCGAATATGAAACGGAGGTGGAAAAGGGAGGTGAAGTGGCGTTGGAACAACTCCATATCACACGCTTGATACACCCGGCATTCAACGTACGCGCCGGGCATCTCATCGTGCCGGTCGGTTTGACGAACGAACACCATGAACCGATCAACTTCTTTGGCACCTCCCGTCCGGAAGGGGAAACAACGATTATCCCATCTACTTGGCATGAGACGGGCATCGAATTCTTTGGTACTTTCGGCAAAGGATATGGACGTTTTAACTACCAAGCCTTGATCGTAGCCGGATTGAATGCCAATGGTTTCGACCGAAACAACTGGGTGCAAGGCGGAAAGCAGGGTATTTTCGAGACGGATAACTTTACCTCTCCGGCTTATGTCGCCCGATTGAACTACAACGGAGTACCGGGTTTGAAAGTGGGTGGCTCTTTCTATTATTGTAATAATGTAATTGCCAATTCAGATAAATTGACGGAATACAATAGCATAAAAGGCAATGTCCCCTTACGGATTTATACGGCAGACGTGCAATATAAGAACAAATACGTGACGGCACGCGCCAATATGATATATGGCAATTTGGACAAGTCCGAACAATTGAGCAAACTCAACGCCTTGCTCTCCGGACTTTCTCCTTATACGCGTACGACGCCGATCGCCAAGCATGCGGTAAGTTATGGTGGAGAAGTGGGTTTCAACCTGCGTGCCATCTGCAAAGACAATCCGAAAGTGCCGGTTATCTATCCGTTCGTCCGTTATGAATACTATAACCCGCAACAAGAAGGCGAAGGACAGCAAACGATGGACTTGCGCAACAAAGTCAGCATGTGGACCGCTGGTTTGAATTGGTATGCCTTGCCCAACCTGGTCGTAAAGGCAGATTATACGACCCGCCAAATCGGAGGTGGAGAATACACCAGCGAGAATGAATTTAGCTTGGCCATTGCCTATATCGGCTGGTTCTTGAGCAAATAATAAACATTTAAATAATAATCCTATAAAGTAAAGAAACGATGAAGAAAAAAGATTTCCTTTATTCAGCTATGGCTGCATTGTGTATGGCATGTACATTGAGTGCTTGCTCGGACGATTCGGATGAACCAAATCCGGGTCCAGATCCCAATCCGGAACCAGAGAGTGCTTATGAGTTGGACTATACGGCCGACAATGCTGATGCGTGGGGCAATTACATGTACCAAACCGCCCTGTTGTTAGACCAAGATGCTTCTAACCTGTATGATGATTGGACGGTAGACTATAACGGAGGCGGTCCGTATGCGACGATCTTCAAGGATCAGACAGGCGGTGCGTATGCCAGTCCGCTCGCATGTATTGAAGAGATGATCGAAAGCGGTATGTGGAATATTGCCAATGAAGTAGGTACCGCTAAGATCAAAGACCCGTATGATAAATATGTAGGCGGCGACCAGGAAGGGGGTCTGTATGCCGTAGAGTCTTGGTTTAGCTGGCATTCTCGCGATGACTATACGAACAACATCTTTTCGATCCGTAATACCTATTATGGACGTATTGATGATAATGATGTAGACAAGATCGACGGGAACTTAGATGCCTACGCATCGTATGCCGATTTCGATGATGAAGGCGATATTGCAGCGAACTCCTTATCTACGTTGCTGGCAGAAGTAAACCCTGAATTGGATGAAACGATCAAGACACAGATCTTTGCAGCAGCTAAGGCCATCCAAGCGATACCGCAACCCTTCCGTAATAACATCGATAGCGAAGAGGCGGTAACAGCAATGAATGCTTGCATCGAATTGGCGAATACCTTGCAGAACGAATTGCTTTCGTTTGCAAACAATTCGTTGAACGATCCGTCTTATACCGATAGATTGGATGCCATTGCAGAACAATTCGTGGATGTAGTCGTATTGCCTACCTATAAAGATTTGCAAGAAAAGAACCACGCACTGCTGGAAGCGGTGAACGCATTCCGCGAGAACCCAAGCGATGCGAACTTCGAGACCTGCTGCGCGGCATGGATTACCGCCCGCGAACCGTGGGAGAAGAGCGAAGCCTTCCTTATTGGCCCGGTTGCAAACGAAGGATTGGATCCCAACATGGATAGCTGGCCGCTGGATGTGGATAATATCGTACAGGTACTCAATTCCCAGAATTGGAGCGAGATGCAATGGAGCGGCAACTTCGACGAAGATAGCGAAGACATAGGCGCTGCCCAGTCGGTACGCGGATACCATACGCTTGAGTTCTTGCTCTTCAAGAACGGGGAACCTCGTAAGACGAATAATTAATCTACCATTATATAAATATGTAGGGAGCGACTATGTATCCCTACATATTTAAATGTATATCTATAACCAATAAGAATGATGATGAAACAAGTTAGCATAAGCATGTGGATATTGTCGATGGCGCTCTCCTTCCTGGCATGCGAGGCGGACGACAAGATGGACATGGATAAAGTAGAGGTTCCTTCGGGGTATGCCTTGTCGGCTGGGACGTCTACTATATTCCTGAACTCATCGATCGCCTATGATACGGAAGCCAGTTGGGTGAGTGGCAAGTACGCCAGCCGCTTTACGAATGGCGATGGCCTTTACGACGATGTCCGTACCAGCAGCAATAGCCAGAGCGTCGGAGGTTTGGGACCTGTCTATGCCGGCTATTCGTGTGGAAGCTGCCATCGCAATGCAGGGCGTACGCGTCCTACGCTCTGGAGCGAAGGAGGTTCGGGCAGCTATGGATTCTCTTCGATGCTGATATACGTCTCGCGCCGCAATGGGGCCAACTTCAAGGACTATGGGCGCGTCTTGCACGACCAGGCCATCTATGGCGTCGAGCCGGAGGGTAAGTTGCATGTAGAATATGAATATCAAACCTTCTCCTTCCCGGATGGTGAGACGTATGAACTGGCCAAGCCCAACTATACCATCACCGAATGGTATGCCGACAGCATCGCGCCAGAGGACCTCTTCTGTACCGTACGGATTCCGCTTCGGCACGTAGGCATGGGGCAGATGATGGCGATAGACCGTACCGAGATAGAGGCGTTGGCGGCTAAGAGCAACTACCCGGAGTATGGCATTAGCGGCCGGGTGAATTATATCACGGAGAAAGGCGTAACGGGAGTAGGCCTGTCGGGCAATAAGGCGCAACATCTGGACCTGACGGTCGAATTGGGGTTCTCCAGCGATATGGGCGTCACGAACAGCCGCTATCCGGAGGAAATATGCGAAGGGCAAATACAGATTAACCAAGGGAGTATGATGGGACTTTCGTATGACCAACTGGATATATCGGCCGAAGATATGGAGGACGTCGACCTCTATATGCAAAGCCTGGGCGTACCGGCGCGTCGGAATGTGAACGACCCGGAGGTTATCCGTGGCGAGCAGATGTTCTATGAGGCGAAGTGCCACTTATGCCATGTCACCACCTTGCATACACGGCCAGGAGGCTCGACGCTCCTTTTAGGCACACAGCTTCCCTGGTTAGGCGGACAAACCATTCATCCTTACTCCGACTTCTTGTTGCACGACATGGGATCCGAGATAATGGGTGTAGGCCTCAACGACAACTACGTCAGCGGCATGGCGCGTGGAAACGAATGGCGTACCACCCCGCTCTGGGGAATAGGCTTGCAAGAAAAGGTGAACGGGCATACTTACTTTCTGCATGACGGAAGGGCACGCAACCTCGTCGAGGCAATCATGTGGCACGGAGGCGAAGGGGAAGCCTCCAAGAACCTATTTAAGAATATGAGCAAGGAGGACCGTGATGCCCTCGTGGCATTCATTAATTCCCTCTAAAAGTACCCCTAGTTAGGGTGCAATCATGACCCACGCGTGGGTGAGATTGCGCCCCACGCGTGAGAGAGAAAACGCTCCACGCGTGAGAGAGAAAGCGTTCCACGCGTGGGTGGATTTCCACCCCTACGGTAGGGCACAAAAGAATATGATTTAATAAGAAATAAAACAAAGAACGAGATAAGACAATGAAACAGTTAGTACACTACATCATCGCAGTCCTTTTATTGCTTCCGCTTGGGGCAAAGGCACAGTATGAAGAAGATACCGAGAACGGCGTTGTTTCCTTGGCAGGAAAAGAGGGTTTCTCTATCGCTACGAAAAAGGGAGACTTTGTATTCAAACCTTATTTATTGGTACAGACGCGGGCTGAAGTCAATTATTATGACGACGAAGGATTGGATCCTGCATATAATCAAGACAATGTGCATAATACCGGGTTTTCTATTCCCTACGCCGTATTAGGATTTACCGGTAAGGCGTTCGACCGGGTGACGTTCAATCTCTCGATTAATGCAGCAGCCAGTGGTGGCGCCATCCTCCAGCAAGCTTGGTTTGACTATGAAGTGAAGGAGCAGTTTGCCATCCGTGCCGGTAAGTTCAAGACACCCTTTACCCACGCGTACCTGACCACATTAGGAGAAACGTTGATGCCTACGATGCCGGTATCGTTGACATCATCGGTTATCCTACCCTATTCCCTGAATGCCGTCACACCTAATATCGGTACGGGATTCGACCTGGGTGTCGAAATCCATGGCTTAGTCAAGCAGAAGTTTGGGTATGAAGTAGGCATATTTAATGGTACAGGAGCTTCCGTGAATACAGCGGGTAAGACATTTAGCGATGATTGGCACATTCCATCCCTGCTCTATGCCGGACGTATTACCTACATGCCGAAAGGAGTCATGCCAGCTACGCAAGGCAATCCGAACCGATTGAAGGAAGACAAGATGCTGTTCGGGCTATCTACCTCGTTGAACGTGGAAAGCGAGAGCGAGAGTACGAACGACTTCCGTGCAGGTGCCGAGTTCGCGTGGTTGAAGAACAGATTATATGTAGGGGCAGAACTCTATTATATGAATGTCGGGTTCACGGAGAGACAAAAGATTGATAAAAGCTACAATTACCTGGGAGGCTATGTGCAAGGAGGCTACTTCGTATTAGACCGTATGCAGGTGACTGCACGCTACGATTTCTTCAACCGTAACGGATTAGACGATGCCGGATTCTTGAATATGCCTGCGGTAGGCTTCAACTATTTCTTCAAAGGGTGCAACCTCAAGCTGCAGGCGATGTATCAGTTCATCGGGCGTACCGGACATGATACCCAGCTCGACCGTGACAATGACGACTTAGGTCTGGCGATGCACTCAGGTACTATCTTATTACAATATACATTCTGAAGCCATGGGGAAGCATATCAATACCTACCTGTATGGATTCCTGTTAGCAGCCCTCATCTCCTCTTCCTGTGATGATGGCCGCATATACGACGAACCTATCCAGGTAGAACGTGAAGGAGGCAGCGTCCGCCTCACCGCCCAACTTAGCGGACAGGACCATTGGGCAAGCGGCTACAGCATCGTGCTCGCAGGATTCTCAGACGATAGCGAATATGCCAAGACGGCAAAAGGCATTACCTCGGGGCATGATGGCACGGTCGATATCACCCTCACAGGTATACCAAATGAAGTTAATCAAATTGAAATATGTGCTATCAATCGTTTACGCAAACGGATCGTCAGTTTCTATACATACGACTATACCGAGCAGGAAGATACCATCCGGATTAATGCAGGGGCAATTAATGCAAGCATGTATAACAGCATACAAACCAATGTATTCGATCGTAGTTGCACGAGCTGCCACGGGGGGAGCACATCTGCTGCGGCAGGGCTCTATTTGACGTCCGGGAGGAGTTATGATGCCTTAATAAACGTCATAGCCGACAAGAGCGATAGCGGCATGTATTTCGTGACCCCTTGCCAGTCTGAAGAAAGTTTCCTACATTTGGTGCTAAATACGGATATCACGGCCAATTGGAGCATGGATCATATCGATATGGTTACTTCACATGACCTCTTGCAGCTGATAGACGATTGGATTGACAACGGAGCTAACGAAAACTAATAAGATAAAACAATATGGATTGTAGAAAAAAAACATACGCAGACGAAGCAGTAGAAGCACAGATCACCGCTTTCACCGGCAAGGGAGGAACAACAGAGTATCAAGTGATGCTCTCGGTAACCAACCCGGAACTTCCCTTTATCGAACAGTTGCAACGCATCCAAAGGGCTTATGTGGAGGTAGTCAAAGAAGAGCTGGCCGAGAATGCCGTAGCGGTATTCCGTCGTTATTTCTTGAGCGACGCGGCAAACCAGGCTGACCTTGTCATGTCATGGGAATGCGATAACGCAATCTGTCCGTTATCGATTATCCAACAAGCGCCGATGAATGGTACCAAGATTGCCCTCTGGACATGGTTCTATACCGGGATGGTAGCCGAAACAAAAGAGAATGGCATGTTAGTCAGTTCGCATAATGGCTATACGCACCTCTGGACAGGCGGCGCTTGCAACCGGGCATCGAACTCGGAGTACCAGACGCGCTTGCTCTTGAACGATTACGTCATGCAACTCTTAGAACAGGGTGCCAAGTTGGCCAATGATTGCATCCGTACGTGGTTCTTCGTTCAGAACGTGGACGTGAACTATGCCGGCGTGGTGAAAGCGCGTAAAGAGGTGTTCGTCACGCAAAACTTAACTGAGAAGACGCATTACGTCTCCAGCACGGGCATTGAAGGGCGACATGCAGACCCAACCGTATTGGTTACAATGGATACGTATGCCGTGAAAGGGTTGCAGCCGGAACAGATACAGTTCCTTTATGCCCGGACGCACTTAAATCCGACGTACGAATATGGTGTTACCTTCGAACGCGGGACAGCCGTGCACTACGGAGACCGTAAACAAATTTTCATCTCGGGTACGGCCAGCATCGACAACAAAGGCAATATCGTACATACGGGCGACATCCTCCGGCAGGCAGGCCGCATGATGGAAAACATTGCTGCCCTGCTGGCCGAAGCCAATGCAACGCTGGACGACGTCATGCAGGCCGTAGTTTATCTGCGTGATACGTCTGATTACCATGTCGTCGACCGCTTCTTTCGGGAACAATATCCGGACTTCCCGCACATCATCGTGCATGCGCCGGTATGTCGTCCGGGATGGCTTATCGAGACGGAATGTATTGCCGTCGTACCCAACGACGAAGCTATCTATCGTCCGCTTTAATGCAAAGAGAGTTACTTACGCATACGGCGTGCTTCCGGCAGAGTACAGTTATATTCAAGATAAGGTATAACTGTACTCGCGGAGAAGCGCCACGGTACTTTTAGGAAGGGAAAACCGCAGGAGAACGCATCCTATATATTAAATTAACTATCTGCATGAAACAAAAAAGCGTATCTTTGGACTTTCAATCTCACGTACGAACAGATATTAGTATGTATAAAAAAGGTCTATATAAAGAAACAGACAAAATGAGCGACTTGATCTGCGAGAACTATCCGATGGTGCTCGTCATGAGCCGCTTTGGCATTGCACTGGGTTTCGGGGAAGACAGCATCGGAGAAGTCTGCCGAAAGAACCAAGTGGATGCGTACACATTCCTTACCGTGGTCAATTTCCTGACGGAAGAGATCCGCGCCGTCACGCCCGAGCTCTGTGAACGCTTGTCGCTCGATACGTTAGTCTTGTATTTGCATAATGCGCATGATTATTTCCTCGATTTCCGCTTGCCGCACATCCGTCGCAAGTTGCTGGAGGCCATCGGTTCCTGTCCAGCGGATGTGGCGTTTGTCATCCGCAACTTTTTCGATGAATATGCCCTGGAAGTGGACCGCCACATGGCGTACGAGGAACAAACTGTTTTTCCTTACGTGCATGCCCTCCAGCAAGGTAATCCGGACGCCAAGTACAACATCTCCGTCTTCAGCCGCCGGCATGAGCAAATCGAACAGAAGCTGTCCGACCTGAAGAATATCCTGATCAAGTACTACCCGGGCACGGGGAGCCACCTGCTAAACAGCGTGCTCTTCGACCTCTTCACGACCGAAGAGGATTTAAGCTCGCATACGCTCGTGGAAGACAGGCTCTTCATCCCGGCCGTGCTTCATTATGAAAAGAGAATGCTAAAAGACAAAAAATAAATGAATACAAACCTACGAATAGCCATTTATGAATCGTCCCTCATCATCCGCAACGGATTGGGGAGCTTGCTGAAAAAGATAAATGGCTTGCCCGTCGTCTTGTCTGACATCTCGGAAGGCGACTCGCTCGGTGAGTCGCTCCGGATCCAAAAACCGGACATTCTGATTGCCAATCCATACCTCCTGCAAGCCCATTCCCTCGCCCACTGGCGGGAAGAGGGAGGCAATACGGAGCTGAAAATCATCGCACTCGTCTCTACCTTGCTCCCGGAAGAGATGCTGCGTGATTACGATGCCCAAATCACGCTCTACGACCGGGCGGAGAGTATCAAGCAAACGATCCTCAAGCTCGTGGAAACCCAGGAGGACACGGAGGCAGACGACGAGCAGCAAAGCCTAAGCGCACGGGAGAAGGAGATTGTCGTTTGTGTCGTCAAGGGAATGACAAACCGCGAGATTGCCGACCGTCTGTACCTCTCGACGCACACGGTCATCACCCACCGGCGCAATATTGCCCGTAAGCTGCAAATACATAGCGCGAGCGGCCTCACGATATACGCTATTGTAAACAAACTGGTCGAGCTGGACGACATCCAGCAGGTCAAGCCGCAAATGTAACAGAATTGTAATCCCTTTCCTTACCTCTGCTCAGCGATATTGAATTACCTTTGCGGCAAAATTCAATTCTATGAGACTTAAGAACACCCTATTACTCTTTGCCCTGACGGCTGGATGCTTCCAGCTGGCAGCCCAGGAGCCACCTCAATCGGAAAAAACCTGGCGGGAAAAGCTCGACTCCCTCGCCGCACCTCTGGACGATTCAGACGAACTGGTCGAACGCTTGCGAAACATGCCTAACATCGAAGTGGGCAAAGGGATATCCTTTGAGCCGCAAGATAAGAAGTACCGCATGACCATGCGCTTCCGTATGCAGAACCTGCTGGCTTTCGATTTCGACAAGAACTTCTCGCATACGGATACGGAAGCCCGCGTGAAGCGTCTCCGCCTCCGTTTTGATGGGTATATCTTCTCTCCTAAGCTCCTCTATTCGATTCAATTGGGCTTTACGCCATACGACGCGAAAGACCTCCCGAATGGGAACACGAACATTGTGCGCGACGCCATGGTTTACTACATGCCGAACAATAACTTGAGCCTCGGCTTCGGCCAGACGAAGATCAAGGCCAATAGAGCGCGCGTCAACTCGTCGAGTGCCCTTCAGTTTGTGGATAGAAGCATCGTCAATTCGGAGTTTAACCTCGACCGGGATTTTGGTTTCTTTGCGGAATACTACCGCTCGCTTGCCAACGACTTTAACCTCGGCCTGAAGGGCTCCGTAACCTTGGGTGAAGGCCGGAACTGGAGCGAGAGCAACAAGGGAGGCTTTGCCTACACTGGGCGCGTGGAACTCTATCCGCTGGGACGCTTCAAGTCCTTGGGAGACGTGGCAGAGGGCGACTTCGAACGCGAGGAAAGGCCCAAGGTCCTCATAGCAGGCGCCTATTCATTCAATAATAATACTACGCGACTCCAGGGGCAGAACGGGGCATACATTCCAGAGGGCGGGATGCGCAACCTCCACTCCTACTTCGTCGATTTCATACTCAAATACCAGGGATTTGCATTCTATACTGACTTCATGGGGCGGCAATGCGACGAACCGCTCTTCACGGGAGACGCGCAAACCAGTATTTACACGGGGAATGGCCTCAACATCCAGACCAGCTACCTGTTCCCGAAAAACTGGGAAATTGCCCTGCGAAACTCAACCCTCTTCCCAGATAAGGAGGTGCAGCCCATCGTAGGCTATAAGCATAACAACCAGACGACGATCGCCGTTACGCGATACCTGATCGGGCATAGCCTGAAGGTGCAAGCGGATGCGTCGTTCAACCATCGGGCGGAGTCGGTGAACCCGATGTATAACCGGTGGGAGTTCCGGTTTCAGGTAGAGTTGGGGCTCTAACCCGCCACCAAGTTCGTATTCTCTTTCTTATCTATCCATATAACGAAGAGCAGGCCCTGGAGCCTGCTCTTTGTGTGTAAGAAATCATTAAATGAGCGTTATTTCCTTTGGGAATTTAATCACGTTTGGTTCCTTGAGCGGGGGATTTCCCTCTCCATTGTAATAGGTCTCAAGACGGAGCAAATATTGGCCTTCTGCCAAATCAGGGACCATCGTAAATTCGATACGGGTATCTGTATTGACGATAATTTGGTCTGCATCGACCTTTTCATCGACTGGATCTACATACCAGGTGGCTGTAATGAGGATATCTCCGGCTAATTTTCCTGTTGAATCCAGCAGTTTGAGGCCTGTACCCTCTACTACAATCACTTTACCTCGTCCTAATTCAAGAGGCTTATCTGGATTACCTCCCTCCTTTTGGTATACGGACTTGATTTCGTATACTGGAGTCTCGGGAGTAGGTTTCTTCTCCTCGTCTGGCTTCTTCGTACTCTTCTGTTGTCCTAATATTTGTTGTTTATAGCGAGAGATGGCTGCATTTTGCTTTTGGGCAAAGTCTATCAACTCTTCATCTTCGTCCAGGTAAATAAGGGCATTCACAATCTGGATAAACAGGCGGTAGGATTCGTCCACCTTAGTCCGGGCATTGCGCATGGCGCCTACCAAACGTTTGGCATACGAATCGTTTCGTTGTTCCATCAGGTCGCGGAACTGACTATTAGCCTCGTCCATCTGTTCCACGAGTTCCGTTAGGTGCAACAAGGCGACTTGTTCAGAAAGCGAACCCTTCAGATCTGTCACTAAATTATGCAACAGACCTGTCTGCAGGTCCATCTGTGCATCTGGATCTATGTTATAGTCCTTGATGCTCTGGTTTACGATTTTGGCAGCTTTGGCCACGTCTGCGACAGGGAAGTCTATCATGGCCCGAACTGTCCTACGGAATGACTTGTAGATATCACTTCGCAAATCATTTATATCTGCGATGTCGTCACTCAAGAAATTCTTTGGTGAGATTTTTAAAGCCGTGTCTTCCTCCTCGAAGTTAGCTATATAAGGCGTGAGAAACTTAGTGCACTTTGTATTTATTACAGTGTTAGCTTTAGCTCTTTCAATTGTACTGCTGTGATATTCGAAATGAGCTCCATTTTTTAAATTTTCGATAGTAATCGGGTCGATTTGTAACATATAATTTTTTGTTTTTGATTAATACTACCGCAAAGGTAGGTCTGTTTCTTTTATCTTCCAAATAAAATAGCCTTTATTTTTCTCAGAACAACAATTATTAACTTTCCGATAAAAAATTCATTGCCTTGTAAATAGGGCACAACTATCAGAAAAATATATTTAGAATATACACAACTCGTATTTATTCTAAAAACTTGCTTGCAATAGGATTGCAAATGATTCCGGATAGCAGAATACGCTTGCCATAGCATGGCAACTAAAATTTACCATTCAAATACGTTTGCCATGCTATGGCAAATGAAAATGAACAACGAAATACATTTGCCATAGGATGGCAAACGAAAACAGAAAGCAGGATACGCTATCTATGGAATTGCAGGAAATAATGAGGGGTCTCTATGCATAGTTATCGGTTTTAAAACGTAAAACAATAATAGGAATTGGGAAAGGGAGGAAGAGGCGCAAAGTCCGGCGAAAGGCGATGCGCCTCTTGAGCCCTGTATGTAAATCCAGCGCGGGCGGGATCACTTCTGGTAGAAGCGTACCCAGTCAATCTCCATCTGGACAGGCAAATCTTCGGTATAATAAGGACCTACCCAGGCGCCGCCAAGCTGCATATCCAGCAGGAGGTAGTAGGGACGGTTGAACGGGAACTGCCCCTCCTTGTCCGTCTCGATCCGGGGATAGGTGAAGGTGTGCACATCGTTTATATAGAATGAGAGACTGTCGGGATAAAGCTCCACGGCGTAGATATTGTAATCGTCGCGGTTGATTAAGCCCGTACTGCCCTGCGGCGGGTTATCCTTGATGCCCAGATGCTGGGTATAGACCGAATGCACGGTCTGGTAGGCGATGGAATCGTTGTTCAAACGCTCCATGATGTCTATCTCGCCGCCCGTGGGCCACTTTGCATCCTCGGGCAAGAGCCAGAAAGCGGGCCACGCGCCCCGTGCGCCGTGCAGGCGGGCGCAGACCTCGACCCGTCCGTTCGAGAAGAGCATCTTACCCTTTGTATAGACGCCCCCCGTGAGGACAGGCGACGTATCACCGGGCAAGCTGTGGTTCACGATGCCCCGTAGGACCAAATTACCGTTGTGCATGGCGTAACAGGAATCGAAATCAGACATGTGCCGGTTCCAGTCTGCTGTCCCCCGGGGGATCTTGCTCCATATACCGGGATCGAAGGAATCGGTTTCCTCGAAATTCTCTTCCCACACCAATTTCCATTCTTTCGGTTGCTCCTGACAGCTGGTGAGGAGGCCGAACGCTCCGATGGCCAAAGCCAATAAACTTCTAATTTTCATAATATATGTGTTATTTCTGCTAATGTGACTACTGTATAGGTTGGGCGGAAGCCGCGCGCGGGCTCCTGCTGCGGATTATACCATATCTGGTCGATCGCCGAATCGTGTGCGCCCAGGATGTCGGCGTCCCAGCTATCCCCGATCATGAGGGTAGATTCGCGCGAGGAATCCGTCACCCGCAGTGCGTAATCGAAGATGCCGGGATGGGGCTTCTGGATCTTCGCGTCTTCTGAGAGGATGATGCCATCGAAATAGGGAGCCAGTCCCGAATTCTCCAACTTAAGCGATTGGACTTCCCGGAAACCATTCGAAAGGATATACATCTTATAATGGGGGCGCAGATGCTCCAGCAGCTCGATCGCGCCCGGTATGAGGCGTGTCTGCTTCGTGGTTTGCGCGAGGAAATGGTTGTTTATCTTTAAGATATCTTTCTGGCTGACGATACCGAGCGGGCGCAAGAAGGGGCGGAAGCGCTCGATGATGAGTGTGAGCCTGTCGATCTCGCCCCGGCGGTATTTTGCCCAAAGCTCGAGGTTGTTTGGCATATAGCGCGAAAAAAATGCCTCGAAAGAGGCGTAATGCCGCTCCAGGTGGAGTTCGGCATAAAGCTCTTTGAGGCATTCTTTGTTATTGTGGAACGTATCCCAGAGGGTATCATCCAAATCGATGAATAAGCTCTTGTACCGCATCGCTTACCCGACTTCGATTACCAAATACTTGCTCAGGCTCCAGAAGGACTCGGGGTCTGTGATCTTTAGCGTCTGGTTCCCCTCTTCGTCTTCGATGAACTCATAGGAGCCCTGGGGATGGTTTGACTGCAACTTGGCCTTCGACGCGAAGAGCGGGATTTCGGTTACTTCGCGGATATCGATGGTAATGAAATAGTCCTTGTTGAAACCATCCTGCAGGACCTTTGTTTTCGAGAAGAGGCCCTTCTTGCTCAGGATATTTTGCGCTTTCAGCTCCTTCGACGTGCCGAAGCAATAGTAGGCCGTATGCAAGGCTTTGTCCTGCGCGTCGAGCTTTTCGGCCTGGGCTGCGTTGGTGGTCGAGAGGTTTTCCACATTCTCGTTTAGATCTGCTACGGCTTCGTCCAGCTCTTGGATGCGGACGTTCTTCTTTGCCAAATCTTCCTGCAGGGCTACGATTTGGGCTGTCTTGACCTCCAGTTCCTTTGAGAGGCGGTTCACCATCTTTTGTAGGGTGGCATTTTTGCTTCCGCTCTGGTTCAGTTTCTTTTGCAGGTCGGCAATTTGCTCGCGGTTCTTCTTCAGCGTTTCAGACACGAGCTTCATATTCTCGCGGATCTGCTCGCGGCGCCCCGGGGTCATCTCGTCACCGGCTTGCTGCTGGACCTTCAAATAGTTCTCGGCCTCGCGAATCGAATTAAAACCGGCCTCTATATCGTCCAAGGTAGCCAGCATCTCGTTCAGTTCGCTGGTTGCTTTTGCATTTTCTACTTTTAACGAGTCATTTTCGGCTTGGAGCCTTTTCTGTTCTGCAGATTGCTGGCCGCAAGAGACCAACAAGGCAGAGCATACACATGCAACTAATACTCTTTTCATATTCTTCCTTTTATTAGTTTGTTATACATTTTCTATGGTTGCTTTCTTACTTTTCTTAGCTTCTTTGAGGCCTGCCAGCACGACGACGATTTCGCCCTTAGGTTCATTTTGGGTAAAATGCCGGACGACCTCTTCCAACGTACCTCGGACCGTCTCCTCGTGCAGTTTGGAGATCTCGCGCGAGACGGATACTTGCCTGTCCGCCCCAAAGACTTCGGCAAACTGGGTCAATGTCTTGACCAGCCGGAACGGGGACTCGTAAAAGACCATGGTCCTTGTTTCGCCGGCCAGCTCCAGCAGACGCGTCTGCCTTCCCTTTTTTTGCGGGAGGAATCCCTCGAAGCAAAACTTTTCGTTGGGGAGGCCGGAGACGACCAGGGCAGGCACGAAGGCCGTCGCCCCAGGAAGGCATTCCACCTCGACACCCTGACGGATGCATTCGCGCACCAGGAGGAAGCCCGGGTCAGAGATGGCAGGCGTCCCGGCGTCTGAAACCAGCGCGATGTGTTCGCCTCCACGGATTCGGGCGGCTAATTGCTCGACCGTCTGGTGTTCATTGAACTTATGGTGCGATTGCATCTTGTTCTGGATATCGAAATGCTTGAAAAGGACGCTTGTCGTACGCGTATCTTCCGCCAATACCAAGTCTGCTTCCTTTAGCGCTTGGATGGCCCGGAAGGTCATATCGTCTAAATTTCCAACCGGAGTCGGTACTATTGTCAATTTTGCCATACGCTTTTCCATCTGAGTCCTTTCTCTTAGATAAATCTTTTCTCTAAAAGTTTAATGAAGTCCAAGACAGACTCGCTTTGCCAATCCCAAGCCATCCGCTCGTGGAGGTATTGCTTGGCCATGTCGAGAGAAGGCATCGCGTTCAAATCGGCTAACGTTTGGTTCATCTGGGCTTCATCTCCTCCGAACAGTTCACGACGGAAGCGGAAACGGTCGTTCAGGCTGAATGCTTTCCGAAGGTCGGCCATCGTCTGTTTCGCCAAGACGTCTTGCAAGAGGACGTTCGATTTTTCTGTCACGGATGGCGTAGGCTCCTCTGCTTTCTCTTCATACAGTGGATCCTCCTTCTGGATAGGCACATTCAATTCTATACGGATTGGCACCTTATGCGTCGCCTGAGCTTGCGAAAGAGTTTGTTGACTTTCTTCTGTCCTCCTTTGATATTGCTCTGTCAATGCTTGCAAATGGTTTAATTCCTCCTGTTGTTCCACGAGACGGATATGCAGTTGTTGTATCTGTTCGTTTTCCAACGTCTTCAATTTTTCCAACACCGTATACGCCCAATTGCCTGCCCTTGCGAGCGAAAGGGCAGACAGGCCGTCCTCTTCTTGCATCCCCCGAACCAATGTTTCGAGGCTCTGGATGTCGGAAAGCAAATGTTCTAATTTCTCTTTATATGCCATTTTATCGTAAATACCCTGTTTTGCATTTACAAAAATATGTATTTCTGCCCAATATCCCGCCTAAAAAAGGGAAGAATCTTCTCCAAACATCCATTTTTCTTCGTTTTTTACTTAAATATAGGTAGTAACGACCGGCGGAATACATATAAATAGGTATTGCCAGAAGCTGCAGATGGAAATACCTTTGCATTGTCAAAATGAACGTAACACTATTAGTATAATCTCAGGACCAAAACCTAATCGCTAATTTATGTAAGCATATAAGATGATACATATTGGAAAGTTTTTATTGGTTATTTCCGATATACGCAAAAAGCCTCGCTGGGAAGTGAGGCTTTTGTGTTTTTGGAAAGAAATTTTCATGCCTATCTTCCCCAACGATTATAACTATGATTGAAAACGATTATAACGGGAAACGGAAACGTTTATAACGAGAAATAAAAAATGCCTTCGCTAAAAAAGCATTAAACGATGAACCCTTCCCGCGCGATATATGTTATACGGAGAAAAAGCATATTGTGTATGAAAGCATTTTTCCAAATAGTGTTGTGTGCGGGTTGCCTTGTATGGGCTACAGGTTGCGCCACGATGACGCCCCAAAATAAGCAACTCTTCGGGATGCAGACGGGGGGAATGATCGGAAGCATCTCGGGGTCGCTCATCGGAGACCGCATCGGTGGGTGGGGCGGTTCGATGATTGGTTCGGTCGTAGGCGGAGTAGCGGGAAGCGCTATAGGGGCAGCTGCCACAAGTCCCTATAATACACCGCGGAGCCACGGCGAAGAACCAATGCGTATGGACGAACGGCGCGAACCGGCTTTGTTTATCCGCGACATCATCCTCGAGGACGAGAACGGGAATCGCTCGATTGACGCGGGCGAACGGTGCCGCCTCACGTTTATCATTTGCAATGAAGGTCATGCCACCATCCCGCAAATCATGCCCGAACTAAAAGGAGACCGGAACGCCCGACGCATCCGCCACTCCGAACCTATCCCGATCCGGAACGTGAAACCGGGCGAGCAAATCCGTTATCGGATTAACTTGTTGGCCAATTCTTCCCTGAAATCAGGCGAAGCGGAATATACCATCACCTTGAAAACAGGCGGACAAAACGGAGATTATGAGGAGACTTTCCGCGTCCCGACGATAGGAAAACGCTAAAAACACCCCACATTTAACGGATTTATACTGTTTTTTGCACCTTATCGCCCGTTAAGATGCCAATTATTTCGCGCAAAAAGCCTAAATTTGTTCGCATTTTTTTAGATATTTGCAAACGAATTATCAAATAAGGAAAGCTATGCGTAAAACAATTTGCATCTTGGGATGTGCTTTATTCATGGGACTGTTCGCTTCGTGTTCGCAGACAGGCTCTTCCATCCCTTACGAATCGGTTCCGAACGACCCGATGAAAGCCCGCATCTACACACTCGACAATGGGCTGAAAGTGTATTTGACCGTCAACAAAGAAACGCCCCGCATACAGACGTATATCGCCGTCCGCGTGGGAGGAAAGAATGACCCGGCCGAAACGACTGGCTTGGCGCACTACTTCGAGCACTTGATGTTCAAGGGTACGACCCACTTCGGCACGACGAATTACGAAGCGGAAAAGCCGATGCTCGACGAGATCGAGCGTTTGTTTGAAGTCTATCGCACGACGACAGACGAGGCCCAGCGGAAAGCCATCTACCATCAAATCGATAGCGTATCGTACGAGGCTTCGAAGCTCGCCATCCCGAATGAGTACGACAAGCTGATGGCCTCCATCGGGGCTACCGGCACGAATGCTTACACTTGGTTCGACCAGACGGTGTATGTGGAAGACATTCCATCGAACGAGATTGACCGCTGGGCACAGATTCAGGCGGACCGCTTCCAGAACGCCGTCATCCGCGGATTCCATACCGAGCTGGAGACGGTGTATGAAGAAAAGAACATGTATTTGACGCAGGATTCGCAAAAATTGCTCGAGGCCATATTGAGCGCGCTCTATCCTGATTATCCGTATGGGACGCAGACCGTCCTCGGCACGCAGGACGACTTAAAGAATCCGTCGATCACCAATATCAAGAATTACTACAAGACATGGTACGTACCGAACAATATCGCCATCTGCATGTCGGGCGATTTGGATCCGGACAAGACCATCGCTACAATCCAAAAATATTTCGGGGAGATGAAGCCGAATGAAAACCTGCCGGCCCGCCCCGAACCAAAAGAGAATCCCATCAAAGCGCCCGTCGAGAAAGAGGTAATCGGCTTGGATGCCGAGAATGTAGCCATCGCTTGGCGCATCCCGACCGATATCAAATCGGATAATCTCCTGACGCTCCTCAGCCAAGTGATGAGCAACGGGAAGGCTGGATTGCTGGACGTGGATTTGGCACAGCAACAAAAGGTATTGAATTTCAATGCCGGCGTCATGCCTTTGGCGGATTATTCAACCTATCTATTCATGGGCTCGCCCAAGCAGGGGCAAACCTTGGATGAAGTCAAAGAGCTCTTCCTGGCCGAAGTAGAGAAATTGAAGAAGGGCGATTTCGACGAAAAGCTCCTCCAGGCTTCCATCAACAATTACAAGCTCTACTACATGCAATCGTTGGAATCGAACGAAAGCCGGGCTGACCAGTTCGTTTCCGCCTTCATTGATGGCGATGATTGGAAAGACGTGGTAAACCAAATCGACGAAATGGGCAAAATCACGAAGCAAGACATCATAGACTTCGCCAACCAATACCTGGGCGATAACTACGCCGTAGTCTACAAACGCCAAGGCAAAGACCCGAACGAGAAGAAGATGGACAAACCGGAAATCACGCCCATCGTCATGAACCGCGATAGCTCGAGCGCCTTCCTCCGCGAAATCCAAGCCGAGCAGGTAGCGCCCATCGAGCCGGTCTTCCTCGATTTCAACAAGGATATGCAACAGCTCACGGCCAAGTCCGACATTCCTATTTTATACAAAGAGAACACGACGAACGACCTCTTCACCCTCATCTACGTCTTCGAGATGGGAACAAACCACGACAAGGCGATGGGCACCGCGTTCGATTACCTCTCTTACCTCGGTACCTCGGAGAAGAGCCTGCAGGAAATCAATAGCGAGTTCTACCAGCTGGCCTGCAGCTTCGGTGTGCATCCGGGTTCGGACCGCACGTATGTCGTCCTCTCCGGCCTCAGCGAAAATATGCCGCAAGCCATGGCGCTGTTTGAAGAACTGCTGGCCGACGCGCAAGTCAACTCCGAAGCCTACCAGAACTTGGCGAATGATATCCTGAAAGCACGCGCCGACGCAAAGCTGAACCAAGGCGCGAACTTCAGCCGCTTGCTCCAGTATGCCATCTGGGGACCGGAATCGCCTACGACACACATCCTCACGAATGCCGAACTCCAGGCCATGAACCCGCAAGAGTTGGTAGACCGTATCCACAAAATCAACTCTTTCGAGCATAAGATCCTTTACTACGGACCGGAAAAGGCAGAGGCACTGGTCGATATCATCAACGAACGCCACCAAGTGCCGGAGAAGTTGAACCCCATCCCCGCCGCGCCTGATTTCCAGATGCAAGAGACCAAAGAGAACAAAGTCTATTTCGCCCAATACGACGCGAAACAGATTTACTTCTCGGCCGTTTCGAACCGGGGCGAGAAGTTTGACGCTTCGATCGACCCGATACTCAGCATGTACAACGAATACTTCGGTGGAGGCATGAACTCCATCGTCTTCCAAGAGATGCGCGAAGCCCGCGCCTTGGCCTATACGGCGGCGGCCTTCCTGGTTTCGCCCTCGAAGCTGAAATATCCCTACGTTTACCGTACCTTCATCGCCACGCAAAACGACAAGATGCTCGACGCGATGCGGGCGTTCGACCAAATTATCAACCAGATGCCCGAATCCGAACAGGCGTTCAACTTGGCAAAGGAAGCCCTGCTCACCCGCATGCGTACCGACCGCATCATCAAGGAGAACGTCCTCTGGGCTTACCTGAATATGCAGGATTTAGGGCTGAGCGTCGATATGCGCAAGGCGCTCTTCGAGCAAGTGCCTGGCATGACGTTGGCCGACGTGAAGGCGTTCCAGGAGAAATGGGTGAAGGACCGCAAATATGTCTATGTCGTCCTGGGCGATGAGAAGGATTTGGACATGAAGGGCCTCGGGCAATATGGTCCGATCCAGAAACTGAGCCAGGAAGAGATCTTTGGGTATTGACGAAAGAATGTAAATTAAGCTTTCCTACATGGTAGGATTCTTTCTCCGGCAGGCCGGGAAGCTTTCCTACATGGTAGGATTCTTTCTCCGGCAGGCCGGGAAGCTTTCCTACATGGTAGGATTCTTTCCCCGGCAGGCCGGGAAGCTTTCCTACATGGTAGGATTCTTTCTCCGCCAAGCCGGGAAGCTTTCCTACATTGTAGGATTCTTTCCCCGGCAGACCGGGAAGCTTTCCTACATTGTAGGACGCTTTCCACGACAAGGGACAAAAAGATTATTTATTAAAACACATAAACTAAACTCACATGAAAGTAAAAACAATTTTGGCAGCTGCGGCTGCATGCATCGTAGGCTTGTCGGCATGTACAAGCGAGACGAAGACGAAAATCCCCGTGTACGGTTGGCAAGGGGAAGGTGAAAACACGACGGCGGAATCCATCCAGGCCGATTTCAAGAAATGGAAAGAGCACGGATTGGATGGTATGTGCTACAACGCCGGCGGGTTCAATGTAGAGAAACATGCGCGGGCAGCCAAAATCGCCCACGAAAACGGGTTGGAATACCATGCTTGGATCCCAACTATGCTGAAGGGCGACGCCGACTCGACGTGGTATGCCGTGAACCGCAAGGGCGAATCGGCCTATACCGTACAGGCGTATGTGCCTTATTACAAGTGCATGTGCCCGAACAATGAGGACGTGATCAATTACCTGGTGGCAGAGTATGGCAAGATTGCCGACATCCCCGAAGTAGACTATGTACACTTGGACTACATCCGCTACGTGGACGTCATCTTGGCGCGTGGCCTTTGGGATAAATATGGCTTGGTGATGAACGAAGAATACCCGACGGCGGACTATTGCTATTGCGACAAGTGCGTGGCAGACTTCAAGGAAGCGACGGGCATCGACATCAAATCCATCGAAGACCCCTCGACATGCGAAGAATGGAAGACTTTCCGCTACAACGTGATTACGAACCTCGTGGGCAAGATTGCCGACGCCGTACATGCAAAGGGCAAGAAGATCAGCGCCGCCGTCTTCCCCGGACCCGATTCGTATGCCAAGAAACTGGTGCGCCAGGAATGGAACAAGTGGAACATCGACGCCTTCTTCCCGATGAACTACAACGATTTCTATTTGGAACCGGCCTCATGGGTAGGCGAAATCACGAAGGAAGAGGTGAACTCCGTCAACGGACAGAAGCCCATCTACAGCGGACTCTTTATCTGCAAGGATTGGCAGAACAAGGCGAACATCAAAGACCCGGAAGGACACGGCCTCATCCCGTCTGAAATCGCCGAAGCCGTACGTGGCTCGATGGAAGCCGGAGCTGCAGGCGTCGCCCTCTTCGTTCCCTCGAACATGACGGACGCGCACTGGGCTGAGTTCGACAAAGCCATCCACCAGACGTATCAGGTGAAGAAGTAAGCTCGTAATTGATAAAAACAGAGAGGCACGGAACCATAACGCTTGAATGGCGCTAAGATTCCGTGCCTTTTATATCGACCATTTTGCCGACGTCAGCAAAATGGTAAGATTATCATCCCTTATGTTCTTTCAGCTCCTCTTCCTCCACTTCCTTCACTTTGCGGAAAAGGTCGGAGGCGAAGATGAAGTCGTTGAGGGCTTGGTTCTTCGAGGTGATGACCTCTTCTTTGTTCCCTTCCCATTCCTTGACGCCCTCTTTGATGAAGATGATGTTGTCGCCGATGTTCATCACCGAGTTCATATCGTGCGTATTGATGACGGTCGTCATCTTGAACTCGACCGTAATGTCGTGAATCAAATCATCAATCACAAGCGACGTCTTCGGGTCGAGGCCGGAGTTCGGTTCGTCGCAGAAGAGGTATTTCGGATTCAGCGCAATCGCCCGGGCAATCGCCGCGCGCTTCATCATACCGCCACTGATTTCGGAGGGATACAAATCC
The DNA here is from genome assembly GCA_944325335.1 of uncultured Parabacteroides sp. Lineage (GTDB taxonomy): Bacteria > Bacteroidota > Bacteroidia > Bacteroidales > Tannerellaceae > Parabacteroides. Next base: position 24,669 of record CALUZR010000014.1, read on the forward strand.
CCTGCGTCCGAGAGGTTCACCCGGTCGAGGCAAAACTCCGCCCGCGTCCGCCGCTCTTTCGACGACATCTTCGAGAACATATCCAGCGGGAACATCACATTCTCGAGCACCGTCATGCTGTCGAACAGCGCCGAGCCTTGGAACAGCATCCCCATCTCCTTGCGCAACGCTTTCAGTTCCGATTTGTTCATCTGGATCAAATCGCGCCCGTCGTACAGGATCTCGCCGCTATCGGGACGCAACAATCCGATGATATCCTTGATCAAGACCGTCTTGCCCGAACCGCTTCGCCCGATAATCAGGTTCGTCTTCCCATCTTCAAACACAGCGCTGATGTTTTTCAACACCGCGCGCCCTTCAAACGATTTCGTAATATGCTTAACCTCTATCATACGGCATCAAGTTAACATGATTTGCGTTAATATCAAGTCGGCCATCAAGATCATGATGCTGCTCATCACGACCGCGTTCGTGCTGGCCTTACCCACCTCGAGCGCACCGCCTTTCACGTTGTACCCGAAATAGGACGCGATCGACGAAATAATAAAGGCATACACCACCGACTTTATAATGGAATACCAGACGTAAAACTGGTTAAAATAGAATTGCAATCCGAATTCGAACGCCGCCGGCGTCATGTCCGTGGCCGACGAATAGCTCGCCGCAATACCGCCCGCAATACCGGTGAACATACTGAAAATCACCAATACGGGGATGAAGATCATCAGTCCCACCATCTTCGGGAGAATGAGGAAGTTGGCCGAGTTGACGCCCATGATTTCCATCGCGTCGATTTGCTCCGTCACGCGCATCGTCCCAATCTCCGAGGCGATGTTACTCCCCACCTTCCCGGCCAGGATCAACGCCATGATAGACGAGGAAAATTCCAACAGGATGATTTCACGCGTCGTATAACCAATCGTGAACTTCGGAATCAGCGGCGAACTGATATTCAGCGATATCTGGATCGCAATTACCGTTCCGATGAAAATGGAAATGATCACCACAATCCAAAGCGAATCCACGCCCAGCTTATATATTTCCTTGATTAACTGCTTGAAGAACATGCTCCAGCGGTCCGGGAACGTCAGACACTTCCGCATCAGTATCATGTATTCCCCCATTTGATGCAATGCTTTTATCATTTTCTTGCTATTTTCTGTTTTTAAAGACAGGCAAAGGTAGGTAAAATCTTGGAATTATCGCACAAACTCCCTCCTATCTTTGCGCCGCGCCCCTATTTCCAGCGGTAGAGTTCCCGGAAATTCTCCGGACGGTGTTTCCGTCGGTACGTTATGGGCGTCGTTTTCAAGTCCCGCCGGAAACGGTTGATCAGCGTTTCGCTAAATTGCTGGCCGCATCGCCGGGCGATTTCGAGAAGATCTAAATCCGTACACCTGAGCCACTCTTGCGCCTGGCGCAACCGGTAGGCGGCCACAAAGTCTTTCGTTTGCGTCCCGGTCAAGATCCGCATCGCACCGCCCAAATCCCGCACATCGACCTCCAACTGCGCGGCTATCTCGGCGGCTTCCCAATAGCGGGTCTGCATGAGGACTCTCCCCAATGCGTCCATTATCACCGAACCGGTCGGCGGGAATTGTTTCACTACCGGCACCCAATCCCCATTCCCCTCCGCGTCGAGCTTGCGCCGCGCGCTTAAAATGGAAACATAAATATCGTCTACCGTTATCGTTTTAATCAAAGCTGACATAAAAAATCCTCCTTTTTGAAGCCGCAAGTTACGCATTTCGCAGCATGTAGGAAAGAAAAACTTCCTTTTTCTCGTGCAGGAGCCCAGCGGAGCGCTACGAACTAACCGCGGGGAACCCGCCGTTTGAAACAAAGACTACGAACAAACCGCGGGGAACCCGCCGTTTGAAACAGAGGCTGCGAACTAACCACGGGGAACCCGCCGTTTGAAACAGAGGCTGCGAACTAACCATGCGGAACCCGCCGTTTGAAACAGAGGCTACGCACAAACCACGCGGAACCCGCCGTTTGTGCGTAACGCTTATCCGCCTTGCCGCAAAGCTTATCTCTTATCTCTTCTCTATTTTTTCCACCAACGGCATGCCGTATTGTTTATCCAGCAAAGGCTTAAAATGCTTGTCTACATATTCCTTGATGCCGGGGACGTCGAATTGCCTTTTCTTCAGCTGCTCTTCGTCGTATGCCTTGGAGAGGGCTTTGCAAATCTCCCGCGTCGAGTTTTCCAGGTCGTCCCACCGGTCCATCGCTTCGCGTATGAATTTCTCGCGCTCTTCGCCCTCCAAGTCGCACACCCGCTTGACGAAACGCTCGTGGATTTCCCGCGCGTTGGGAGCCGTGAACATGGGCAACAGGTTCCACGCGCTCTCGATCACGTTCTTCTTGTATTTGCTCGAATTATTTTCGAACATCCTGCGCTGCGCCTCCTCTTCGTAGACAAGCGACTTGTAGCGGGTCAAGTTCTGTTGGTCGAGGAAAGTGACGTAGACGCGCAGCCTGCCGTGGTTTACCGTAATAAACAGCCCTTGGTTGCTGATCCACACCTGCTTGTTCCTCAAGTCTTGCTCAGTCCAATGGTTGGGGATAAAATAGGTACGCCTCAAATCGGTATTCTTGCGTTGGAAGTAGAGAGCCGGATTCATCCCACGCAAGTCGATATGATTAGGTTCGAGATAGCGCTCTTTGTAACGTTGGACGAAGTGCGTGGAGAGCAACTCAGGAATAAATACGCCATGATTCCAGATGAAGAGGTATTCCGTCACATTGCCACTCCGCGGCACACCGACGAACATCACGCTGCCCGCATTCACGTTGTCCTTATGGAAGCTGTTGATGTGCATTTCCAAAGTCCACGTGTTATGCCGCCGTGTCTTGAAAGTCTTTTTCTCCGAAATCGGGCCAAACAGGTTGTAGTTGTACCCTGGCATAGGACTGTATTTCCGGCGGAAACGATTGAAAGCGATTTGCGTATGAGGTGCTAATTCGTAGAAATCCTCCTTCGCTTCGTGCAGGATTTCTTCGTATGTCATGGTAGATGTAAACATGCTTTTCTATTTTTTAGAGTATTACTATTGCGCACAAAGATAATAAAAACTGGGATTTTAAGCAACGTTGCCCCTGAAAGATAAAAAACGGGGATGCATCCCAACGACACATCCCCGCCTTCCCGGTTTATTTATTTCCTTATTTCTCGCGAATAAAGATATGAATCGGCGTCCCGGAGAAATCCCAGTTCTCGCGTATCTTGTTTTCAAGGAAACGTTTATACGGTTCTTTCACCCATTGCGGCAAATTACAGAAAAATACAAACGAAGGTATGCTGCCAGCTGGCAACTGCGTGATGTATTTGATCTTGATATATTTGCCCTTCCATGCGGGTGGCGGGTAATTCTCGATGATAGGAAGCATCGTCTCGTTGAGCTTCGCCGTCGAGACGCGCCGGTGGCGGTTGTCGTACACGCGCTTCACCGTTTCGAGCACCTTGAAGATGCGTTGCTTCGTCACCGCGGAAATAAACAAAATGGGGAAATCGGTGAAAGGAGCCAACCGTTCACGGATTGCATTCGTGTACGAATTGATGACTTTCTGGTCCTTTTCTTCAATTAAATCCCATTTGTTCACGCAGACCACCAAACCCTTGCGGTTCTTCTGGATGAGCGAGAAGATGTTCAAGTCCTGGCTCTCGATACCTCGTTCCGCATCCAACATGAGGACGCAGACGTCGGAATTCTCGATCGCGCGGATGGAACGGATGACGGAATAATATTCCAAATCCTCGTTCACCTTGCCCTTCTTGCGGATCCCGGCCGTGTCCACGAGGTAGAAGTTCAGGCCAAACTTGTTGTATTTCGTATAGATAGAGTCGCGCGTCGTACCAGCGATATCCGTCACGATATTACGTTCCTCACCAATAAAGGCATTCACCAACGAAGATTTGCCCGCGTTCGGACGCCCTACGATGGCAATACGCGGTAGTTCCTCGTCCACCTCCATCGGCTTCTCTTCAGGCATGACTTCCAAAATCTTATCCAACAAATCGCCCGTACATGAGCCATTGATGGCCGAGATGCAGATCGGATCGCCCAAGCCCAACGCATAGAACTCGGCCGAACCCAGATGCGACTCGAAATTATCCGCCTTGTTGGCCACCAGCAGCACCGGCTTCTTCGTACGGCGCAGGATATTCGCCACGTCGACATCCAAATCCGTAAGGCCGTTCTGCACGTCCACGACGAACAGTACCACATCGGCCTCTTCGAGCGCGATTTTGACCTGTTTATTGATTTCTTCTTCGAAAATATCTTCCGAATTAACTACCCATCCACCGGTATCGACCAGTGAAAACTCTTTCGTCAGCCACTCTACCTTGCCGTACTGGCGGTCGCGAGTGGTCCCCGCTTCCTCATTGACAATCGCCTGGCGCGTTTGCGTCAAACGGTTAAAAAGCGTGGACTTACCTACGTTGGGCCTACCAACTATTGCAACAAGATTTCCCATATATACTTCAAAACTTACGAAACTTACTCCAAACGGTAGCCGAACTTACGCAACATGTTGTCCCGGTTGCGCCAATCCTTTTCTACCTTTACAAACATCTCGAGAAAGACTTTCTTCTCGAAAAAGCGCTCAATATCTTTGCGGGCCATAGCACCGACCTTTTTCAATGCCTGCCCGCGGTGACCAATCAGAATGCCTTTCTGCGATTCGCGCTCACAGATAATGACCGATTTAATATGAATCATCTCGGCATCCTCCTTAAAAAGTTCCACCACAACTTCGACCGCGTATGGAATTTCCTTCTGATAATAAAGGAGAATCTTCTCGCGGATAATCTCCGTGACGAAGAAACGGGCCGGCTTGTCGGTAAGCGCATCCTTCTCAAAGTAAGGAGGCGATTCGGGCATTAACTCTTCCACCCGGTGCTTCACGTAATCGATATTGAAATTCGTGAGCGCCGAGACCGGAATAATCTCTGCCGACGGGAGAATCTCTTTCCATTCTCCCACAAGCCCTTCCAATTTAGTCTGATCGGTGAGGTCAATCTTATTAATCAACAACAAGACCGGACATTTCTCCTTCTTAACTTCTTGCAGAAATGATTCGTTTTTGTCGATCGTTTCTACTACATCGGTCACATACAAAAGTACATCGGCATCATCCAACGCCGATTCCGAAAAATTAAGCATAGACTCCTGCAACTTATAATTCGGTTGCAAGACTCCGGGCGTATCCGAATACACGATTTGCATATCTTCGGTATTGACAATGCCCATGATGCGATGACGCGTAGTTTGCGCTTTCGACGTAATAATCGAAATGCGTTCGCCCACGAGCCGGTTCATCAACGTAGACTTGCCGACATTCGGATTACCGACGATATTTACGAACCCGGATTTATGCTTTTTTTCCATCATATCCCCATTTCAGGTAAACCGAACCCCACGTAAAACCGGCTCCGAAAGCAGCCAAGATGAGGTTGTCCCCCTTCTTCAATTGATCTTCCCATTCCCAGAGGCAGAGCGGAATCGTACCCGCGCTGGTGTTGCCATATTTCTGGATATTGACCATCACCTTCTCCATTGGCACGCCGAGGCGTTTGGCCGTCGCGTCGATAATGCGGAGGTTCGCTTGGTGAGGAACGATCCACGAAATATCATCCTTCGTGAGGTGGTTCCGTTCGGCAATCTCAGCCGCAGCATCCGCCATGTAGGTAACGGCATACTTGAACACCGTACGTCCATCCTGGTAAACAAAATGTTCGCGACGGTCTACCGTCTCGTGCGAAGAAGGATAAGCCGAACCGCCCGCCTTCATAATCAAGTGCGAGAAGCCCGTACCGTCGACACGTAAGATCGCATCCATTATGCCGACCTCTTCCGTAGTCGGTTCCAACAGCACGGCACCGCAACCATCTCCGAAGAGCGGGCACGTCGTGCGATCTTCATAATTCGTAATGGAAGTCATCTTATCGCCAGCCACGACGATTACCTTCTTATACCGCCCGGTGCGGATATAATTGGCTCCCGTTTCCAATGCATACAAAAAACCTGCGCAGGCTCCCTGCATGTCAAAGGTAAACGCATTCTTGCAACCTGTCTGGTAAGCTATGATAGAAGCAGTCATCGGGAAGCGATAGTCTGCCGTTGTGGAAGCCACAATGACTACTTCAATCTCTTCCGGATTGACCTTCGTCTTTTCCAACAACTGATTCACGGCCCGGATACCCATATACGAAGTACCACGACCTTCTCCTTTTAAGATTCGGCGTTCTTTAATGCCTACGCGCGTCATAATCCATTCATCGGTAGTATCCACCATCTTGCAGATGTCCTCATTGGTCAAGACATCTTCCGGGACATATCCGCCAATACCCGTGATTACTGCATTAATCTTTTCCATCGTTTCTAAAACTATCAAGTAAAAAAGCCCTAAAAAATTGGATTTTTAGGGCTATTTCTTACGTCTGTCAAATTAATCAGTTTGAAAAACTTACACAGCAGCTTCTTTTACAATTGCTAACTTTCCTCTGTAATAGCCACATTCGCCACACACAGTGTGATAAATATGCCATGCACCACAGTTCGGGCAGATAGCCATCGTGGGAGCTACAGCCTTGTCATGAGTTCTTCTCTTGGCTGTTCTTGTCTTACCTTGTCTTCTTTTAGGATGTGCCATTTTAATTTATTATTTTAATTGTTATCATTCTCTATTAAGCCTTTCAAAGCATCCCATCGCGGGTCTGTCGGTCGTTCTTCTTGCGCGTCCTCGTCCAAGCCGTCGATGAAGTCATCCTCTTCTTCATCCGTGCTTCTGGCCCGATGCTTCCGCAATTTGGCCGACATCGCTTTGTTGCATTTTCCCGGTGCATGCACATGCTTCATCGGGATCGCCAATACAATAAATTCGTATAAGAACCACGCCAAGTTCAACTTGCCTTCCTCTTCCGGAATGATTAGCACTTCGTCGCTTTCCTCAGCATACTCTTTTCCGAATTTCACAACCAACCGGTTGTCCGTTTCTATAGGCTGCTCCATATCGTCCAAGCAACGATCGCATGGGACGATTACCACACCTTCCGTATGGAAATTCAACTCGAACATCATCGAGGTGCGTTTCAGCGTCAGATGCACCTGCACCTTCCCTTTTTGCACTTGATCTCCATCGATGTCTGCAAAGAACTTATTCCCTAATGTATAATCGTACGCATACACGCCAGGAGCCAGGTTCTTCAAATCAATACTATATAATTCAAATTTTCCCAAAGCCTATTTGTGTAAAAACTGCGCAAAGGTACGAAAAATCTTAACAGAAAAGCAACATGTACATAGTTATTTTTCCTTATAAAGTGCTATTTGCGCCTTTTTTGCCCTAAATCAGGCTTCTACACAAGTCAATTCAATGCGGAAAGTAGTCCCTTTCCCGATTTCCGAGCTCTTGACGAAGATTTTTCCGCCATGATAGGACTCGACGATGCGCTTCACGAGCGAAAGTCCCAACCCCCAGCCGCGCTTCTTTGTCGTATAACCGGGATTGAAAACGGTCTTGAATTTCGACTTCAAGATGCCTTTGCCCGTATCCGAGACGTCGATGCGCACCTTCTTTCCCCGCTTTTCGATTTTAAAGGAGATAAGCCCCTGCCCTTCCATCGCGTCTACGGCATTCTTGCACAGGTTTTCGACCACCCAGGCGAAGAGGGCATTGTTCATCAGGACGAGGATCGGCTCGTCGGGCATCTCGACCGTAATCTTCACCTTCGACGAGATACGCGTCTCCATATAATCCAATGCTTGGCGGATGGATTCGCGGATATCGAGCGGCACGGGTTCGGGCGTCGAACCTATCTTCGAGAACCGGTCGGCTATCGTTTCCAACCGCTTCACGTCTTTTTCCATCTCGGCCAGGATGGAGGCGTCGATATCCTTCAGTTTCAAATATTCCAACCAGGCGATGAGCGAGGAAATAGGCGTACCAAGCTGATGGGCCGTCTCCTTCGAAAGCCCCACCCATACCTTATTCTGCTCCGCCTTCTTCGTACTGGCCAATGCCAAGAAGGCCAATGAAATGAAAACCGCCATGACCGAAAGCTGGGCGTAAGGATAGACCAATAGCCGCTTCAGGTTGATCGAATCGTCGTAGTAGAGGTATTGATACGTACCATCCTCTATATCAATTACGATAGGCTGGTTCTTGTGCTTCAGCTCCTGCACCTTTTGCCGCAAGAACTCGTCGGGATTCTTCTCGGGCAATTCGATGTTCTTGTAATTCATCACGCTATCCCGGTCGTTGCATAGCAGAACCGGAATAGAAGTATTACCTTGAATGACCTGAAGAATCAGGTTCATGTTCAAGCTGGGGTCTTCGCTCGTAAGGACGCGCGTCGCCTCCGCCCAGACTTCAATCTTCTGTCTTTCTTCGCGGGCCAAATCTTTAATCAACAAATCGGACACGAAAACCGAGGCGATGGCTATCAGCACCGCCACGATGATAAAAAGGTATTTCAAGCGCTCGCGCGCATCGTAAATGCTATTCATCCCTATACATTATTATATATAGCCGGAGAAAAGTCCCTTTCTTGCCGAAGGGAAATCCCCTTGCCTATTATATTTTCTCTAAATATCGACGATGTTTGTACAAATATCGACGATATTCGTGTATCTTTAACCTAAAGATATAGAAACATCGACGATGTTTGGAGAAAACATAACGAGCAAAGGAAGTTTTCTTGCCTATGAACGGAAGTTTTCTCCCCTGCCATTACCTTTTTACATAAACGCATCGCACCCCGTTTTTAGTATGCTTGAAAATTTTTTCAACGATTTTTCCGCTTTTCGCTTGCCATGTCCGATTTTATGCCTACCTTTACGACCGTTAAACGAATTATTCATTTTTAAAACTGACTTGCTATGAAAAAGTATGCAGCCCTTTTGATTTGTAGTCTCTTCGCAGGGACAAGTTGTCAACCCGAATCCATTTCCGACGAAGTGGAACCTATCGGACAAACCGTTCAAGTATCTTTTCAAGTCGCATTAAGGGGAGAAGTAACGCCTTTCCGCCAGACGCGCAACATGCCTGAAGGCTTGCCTTCCGACCCCGTCGCCTCGCAAGCAGAAGAAGACGAGGGGAATACGGGTGAAACCGCCCAACCCACCACGACGCTCTCGTGGGTTGAATATGCTTTGTATAGCACCGACGGGGAGCTTATCCACCATATCCGCGAGGAAATTACCCTGACGCCCGACGGCACCGCCTCTTTCTCGCTCGAAGATAAGCTGACGCCCGGCACCTACAAAGCTTGCTTCCTGGCGCATTCCGTCGAAGATGCCACCTTTTCGGAGGAGGATAACCTCATGACTTTCCCTGAAATCCAAGATACATTCTGGGGAGCCGATGAATTTGAAATCAATGCAGGCGAAGCGGATGCTTCCGTTCCGGTCACGCTTACCCGTGCCATTGCCGGCATCGAGTTCTCGCCTACCGACGATGTACCCGCCGAAGTGCACCATTTCCATATCGAAACCTCCGGATTATACAATACCATCAACTTGCTGGATGGGACATCCTCTTCGGCCAGTATCGAAATCCCTTACACTTATACCTTTACGCCCGAAGACAAAGAAGAAGGGAAGCGCGTCCGGCAAATGATTTACTCCTTCGTGCCCGCACCGGAAGAGGAAGCGGAATCCGCCCTTATCCGCACCATCACCCTCAAGGCAATGCAAGAAGACGAAGAGCTGACGCCCGACCCCGTGCGCGAACGGACGATCACCAATGCGCCTATCTATCGAAACAAGATAACCCGCTATACCGGAACGCTCTATACCGGGGGCGAAACCCTCACCGACTTCATCTTGGATTTAGATACCGAATGGGGAGAAACGATTGAACATCCATTAGACGAAATAGGGGAATGAGATAAATGCCCGAGGCACGGAATGTGTAAACTCCGTGTCTCGGTGCGGTGTTCTAATAACTGTTTCATCCTCCAAACCCCGGGATTTCGTCCATAAATCCCCTACTTTCGGATAAGAGTTCAAAAAAAGTTGGTCAAAACTCTTGCTATTTCATTTTTACTCCTTACCTTTGCATCGATTCCGCATCGGAGAGCGTTCCGACAAGGGAATCGGATGAAAATATTGTAAGCATTTTACGAAGATTATTCCTATTCGAAAATCTGGTAAATTTTTAGTATTGTGGAATAATGGACAGTAAATGCTTGCGCTAAATACAGATTATTTCTAAGAATTTCCTTTCGAGTGCATATAAAATATGTACGCAGGTCAGGGAAATGGAAAATATAATCGTATAGGCGCGGGCTGTTGTTCTATTATTACAATACGGGCTTACCAGAGCCTTCGAATAAATAATAAACAACACAAGCCCGCGCTTTTTTATGCTTGTTCATAACTTACCGAGTTTGTTGTTATCCTTCGTAAAATCCAGGAATAGAGATTTTATTAACTAATTTATTTACAAACTAATTTTATTGTTATGAACAAAAAAGTACTTACACTTTGTGCGGGCTTTTTGCTCGCTGGTGGTATGCTTTCCAATGCTTCGGCTGTAGATTTAGCGACAGCGGCAAACACAGGAAAGTATTACAAGATGTTACGTATTGGTCAAAAACATGGCAATAGTGAGCAATGGCAGACTAATACAGAAGGATTTTCATTGGAATATATAGATGGTAAAATCTGTCTTGACAACAATGATGCTAATGGCATAGACTATTGGAGAGTTTCTGGTTCAAGTGCAGAAGGTTATACATTAACCAATTTAACAGGTGAAACATTAACCGTAAAAACTCAATCTGTCAATGAAAATAATGTTGCAGGAGAAGAGTTTACGAATCTTGACCAAAATGAATGGTATGTTATTGAATGGGAAAATGGAGATACAACTCCTTATGAATTCATCCCTGTAACAGGCTCTGAGTATGAGGCAGGAACGAATTATTATTCGGCTGCTTTCGATGCTCAGGAAACTTCTTTAGAGTTGAATACTAGCATATTCAATGCAGTAGAAAATGGCAAGTATTATTATATCGTTAATGGTGGAGAACCTCAATACAAAGCAGTAAAAAATTCTGACGGTACTTTCTCATTCGTAGAAAACACATCGGATGGCGATGGAGACAACTTGTCATTGAACGGTGCTACAGCTTTTGAATTGGTTGAAATTGCTGGTGCCGAAGGGCAATACTTGTTAAAAGTAGGAGATTCTTTTATTGCAAAGACATCTACTGGCTATACTTTCGTAAAGACAGAAGGTGAAGCTACTATCTTCTCTTTCTCTGAAGTTACGAGCCAATCTTTATTGAAAGTTGAAGATTTGACTTATTATGAGTTGGATGGTTTCTCATTGACTATCACTTACGATAGTGATAAGAAGAGTGTAGCAGGAAATCCGTTTGTAGGACATTTAACTCCGATGGTTTATACCGGTCGTGGATTTGTTAACGCTCCAGATGGAGAACGTAAATTCTTTTTGAAGAATGAAGAAGGCAAATATATTGTTGCTAAATTGTATGGAAAAGGTGCAACTATCACGGAAGATATTTACACATTTACGACAGTAGACGAAGCAACACTATTGCATTTCTTGTCTTGGGCTAATGATGATAAAGATCCAGCTTATTATGGAATGTTCTCTGCTGAATCTAAGGATTATTATTTGAACAAACAGAACTTAGGTGTATTAGATGACTTGAATGTTTATTTGCCAACTACATCCAGAACTTCTGTTTGGGAAGATTTACAACCTTCTGCTATTGGTCGCTATGAAATTGCTGGCGTTTGGACTTTGGCTGTTTCTGCTGAAGACATTACGGATACAGCTTTGGAACCTGTTACTATCGCTGTAAACGGTGCATCTTTGGTTCAAGCTAAAGACTTATTGCTGCAGAAGAAGTTCTTTACAGTTGTTCGCAAAGGTTCTTCTAATCCGCGTGATTATGCAAACGGTCCGGTTGCTGTAAACGAAAAAGGTGTAGCTGGCGTGGTTTCTTCTTATGGCAATCCGTTGGAAGGACAGTGGGCTATTACTTATGACACGAAATCGAATGTGTACACATTAACTAACCGTGAAAATACGGACATTAAGTTTACATTGAACGGTAGCGATTTGTATACTACGAATGCAGATTACACTTATCGTCATGACCACATTACGAATGGCGTATGGCAGTTGACTGATACATTGGTTATCGCTCCGGTTCCCGAACACGCAGCAACCGACGGTTACGAAACATTGAAGAACCTGAAGAATGTGAAGTTCAACATCGGTTATGCTTCGGGCGTATATGGCAATGCTTGGTTTACAGAGAACCACGAAGGTGTAAACAACCATACAATCGGTTTGGATACAGATGCTGAAAATGCGTTGGTATTCACAGCTACTGAATATGCAGATGCGAAGAAGCGTGTGGAAACTCCGGTTCATGGCTATGTATATGTTCCTTCGGATTCGATCTATGTAGTGAGCGAAATTGGTTACATCAATGCAAAGAATGAATACAAGACTGACAAAGATACATTGAAGGTCGTTTCTTATTCGTTCGTGAACCAGTGGAACGAACCGTTGATTTACGCAGGTATCAAAGACAAGTATGTATCCAGCGTAAACGAAAAGGTTTCAGCTCAGAAGTTTGCTTTGCGTCAGGATGGCGAACGCTTGAACTTGCGTCCGGTTTACTTGACAGCTGAAGAAAGCTATAGTGCTGAAGATAGAATGTACAATGTATTCGACAATAACAAGGATTTGTATAAGATGTACGCTGGCGACGCTGCTAACGGTATCTTAGATAACGTAACATTGTATGACCGTACAGAAAACGATTACTTCGTAGTTGAACCGACAGACGTTCCGATGTATCGTCCGGTAATCAATCCGTTGGATACGATTTCTATCTATCGCAACGACAACAGCCGTTCGTTACTGTATGAAAAGGGTGAGTTCTTAGGCATGGAGAATATTGCTGACTTCACGGACATGAATCCTGCCTTCTTGGCTGATACGGCGTATGTACGTTACGATACTTATCGTCCGCAATACATGTTGGTTGTAGGTGCTGTTAAGCATGATGAAACTACTTACTGCCCGGATCACGGAATCGGCGCGACTTGCCAGCACGCAGATACAGTTCCAGGTTGGGTTGAAGGTCGTTACTTAGTAAACTTGAAGGATACAGCAATTGCTTGGGACGAAGCTAACAAGCACAAAGATGGTAATCCTTACATCAACTCTGAGAAGTTCTATAAGTTAGGTTTCGTACAGGCTAAACACATCGGAGACTCTTTGATGATTGAAGCTGTGAAACCGACGGCTGCCGACACAATCAACGTAGGCACGGAAGACTTCAACGTCGCTAAGTTTGCATTCCGTTATGTGGATACAGAAGCACAATCGTTTGTAATCGAAACAGCGAACTACAAGAAGTTGAACGAACGCAACGCTGGTGCTCGCGATGGCGAAGGTTACTTGAAGTGGATGAACGGCGTAGTAGTTGTAGTTGACGACATCGAAAATGCTGATGTTTACAACATGAACGAAGACGAAGACCGCACGCCGACAGCTAACGAAGCTATCAACGCTGAAGGCGCTATCTCAGTAGTTGCAACTGACGGCGCAGTCATCATCAAGGGCGCAGAAGGCAAGAACGTAGTAATCGCTACAATCTTGGGTAAAGTCGTAGCTAACGAAACAGTTAACAGCGACAACGAAACGATCGCCGTTCCGGCAGGTATCGCAGTAGTTTCTGTAGACGGCGAATCATTCAAGGTAGTCGTTAAGTAAACAAGATACTGAAATTTAATTGTTAATAAATGGCAGTGCTGCAAGGAAAAGCCGCCTGTGAAGGTCGCGAGCAGCACATCATAACATTAGTATTAATAATGTAATAAGAAAAATTCTATTCAAGGCGCTCCCTTCTGGGAAGAACGGAGCGTGAAACTCTTAAGAGCCTCTTTCTGGTTTCAGCTGGAAGGGGCTTTTTCTTTATTAGGATAGCATGACGGGTAGCTTCAGACCCGTGGGACGGGTAGCCTCGTACCCGTGTGGCGGTTAGCTTCGGAACCGTGGGACAGTTAGCCTCGGAACCTTCCGTCGGCATCGAACGTAGTACTACGTTACGGCCGAACATAGCACTACGTCACGACCAGACGTAACGCTACGTCTGCACCGAACGTAGTACTACGTCTGGTGTCGACGCAAATGTAAAAGGGATTTAACATAATGCCTTTCGCAACTCAGCAAGGACATCGCTTGCAACTCAGCAAGGGCAACACTTGCAACTCGGCAAAAACAATGCGTAAAAAAAGGAACCGAGAGCGGCTGCCCCCGATTCCTCATTCTTCATTCATAATTCTTCATTCACTTCGTCTTCTCCGCCCAGATATTACCTGGATACAGCTCCAAGGCTTTGGCGAAATCAGCTTGTGCGGCCTTTTCGTCTTGCTTCAAGAGGTGTACCAGTCCGGAATAGAAGGCGATGTTGCTCTCACGCACATTCTGGTTGGCCTCGCCGAACTTCGCATACGAATCGAGTGCCGTCCGGGTGCGTTCCAAGAAGGCTTCCATTTCCTGCAATGCAGCCTTGGCTTCCGCGGTCTTGCCCAGCTTCTGCAATGCCTTTACGCGGTAGTAAGCCAAATCGGAGAGACCGCGCGGGTATTTGGCGTCGGCCGCCTTTTGGAAGAACTCTTTCGCTTTCGCAGATTGATTCAATCCTTCGTAAGCAACGCCTGTCAGGTAATAAGCCTTCACTTCGCTGCCGCCCCGGTACGATGGAGCCACTTCGAGGTTGGCCGGATATTGGTTCGCGAGGTCGAATTCCTGGATAGCCTCTTCATATTGCTTCTTGTCTAATAGCGACAACCCTTTGAGCATGTGCGAATCGACATAGATATCGTGGATCTGTCCGCCGCCTTCCCAGAGGTGGAAATGACGATCCTTCATGATGTCGATAGCCTCATCGTAATGCCCCGTCGCATTGTAGAGGGAGAGGAGGCGCATCACGGCGTCGTCGTGCTTCATCACCGTCTTCAGGTGGGATTCCAACCGCTTCAGGCGCGTATCCAGCGACGCATTGGCCGATTCGAATATCTTATCCGATTCGGTAAAGAGCAAGGCATCGTCCGGATTGGCCTTAATAGCCCGGTCGTAGTAATCCATCGACTTCGTCCAGTCTTTCTGTTGCCCGTAAGCAAAACCTACGTTGCGGAGCGAGATGGAGAAGTCCGGCTTCAGCTCTGTCGACTTCAACCATTCAGCCAATGCGCGTTCTTTCTGCCCGATGTAATACAACAGGTTGCCATAATAATAATGGCCCCACGCGCTGTTCGGCTGTTCCTGCAAAAGCGCATCAAACAGATTCACCTCTTCGAGGCGCAACGGATAGACGTTCAAGGGCGAGAGCTTGTCGGCCTGTGCCAGACATTCGCCCGCAGCCGTCTTGTTCCCTTGTTGCATCAAAGCGTATGCCTTATAATAATAGGTAAGCGGAGCCGTGGAGAAGGGTTTGCCCAGTTGGATGGCTTCGTCCAGCAATTTACAAGCATCGCCGTACGCGCCGATGGTCAGGTAATTGTTCGCCACTTCCAGCATTTCTTGGATGGCTACCAATCCTTCGGTTTGCTCTTCCATCCGGGTTTTCAACGCTGAGGCGTCGCCTTTCTCCAAGAAACTGCCCTCGATGACGCTCCAATAATCCAGCGGGTCGATGGTCTGGATATAGGCTAATGTCGCACGGGCTTCGTCCGCCTTGCCCATCTTCCGGAGGATATAGGCTTTCAGGCTCTGGGCTTGGATGTCGCGTTGCCCTACGTAGAGCGACTGGGTAATCATATCCAATGCCTTCGGGTAATCGTTCTGCAAGAGTGCCAATACAGCCAGGCCGTAGAAGGCGGGGTGTTTATAATCCGGCGTCCAGGTAGCGGCCCAATAGTTGTTCTCTGCCTGGTGGTAATCGCCCGTCAGCTGGTAGAGATAACCCAAATAGTACAACGCTTCGGCATCCTTTACCCGGGTATAATCATGCGAAAGGCGGGCTTGCGCTTTGAGCAGATGTTCTTCGGCTTTATCCCATTTGCCTTGGCGCAGATAGTGCTTCCCGACCTCGATATTCACCCGTGCATCCATCGGATCCCGGCGCAGGGCTTCGTTGTAAAAGTCCATATAGTCGAGGCGGGCGTTGTTGAATTGGTCGACGCGCAGGCCGGCCAAGTACAGCTCTTCGTTCGTCTTGTATTCGTCTACCGGCTTTGTCCCGTCGATCACCTTCGGTAGCGGCTTGTCTTCGTCCAGTTCGATGGGGCGGTAATCTACCAGCACATTCCCGGCGGCATCACACAGCGAGACGTACAGGTCAGACGGCTTCACGCCCGAGGGCACCGACACTTCGTCCAGGAAGTAGCGGTCCGGGTCGATGGTGATGGTCTTCTCCATCAATACCTGCTCTTTATTCTTCACCAATACCTTGGCGCCTTCATACAGCGTCGTAGCACAGAAGCCCACGCGGTATTTTCCATTCTCGGCGGGTTCGAAGTTGACGGCCGCATCCACGGTCGCGTTCTTACAACCCTTGATTCCCTTAATCGGGTACCATATCTGGCTGAACTCCCGGATTTCGCCCGGATTAATCCAGCTATAGTCCGGCTGGTTGTCGGAGTAGGCGCCTACCATCAGCTCAAGGTAATGCCCGTCTTTGTCCGACAAGATCTTGTTCCACATGTGCCCGCTCGGGTTGTTTCCCCAGAGGAAGAACTTCTTTCCGGGGACCACGTGACGGTTGGCTACGTGCACCGTACCGGCATCTTTCGCGTAATCGTATCCGGCCAGGAACTCCATCTCGCTTCCCCAAGCGAAGATCGAGCGCGAATCGCCTGTGTAGTTCGCCCAGCGGGAAAGGTCGGCCTGCTCGCCGCTCCCCAGCACCGCTTCGCCCATCGGCCAGCGCGTGAAGTAGACTTTGCTATGGTCGGCGCCAAACTGTACATCGGGCGGGAAGATCACTTGGTAATGCTCATCGCAATGTACCGACACGTTCGCCCAATAGAGCATGGACTGGATCATCGGCGTCGGGTTGGACACCATAATCTTCGCCTCTACCCACGAGCGGTTCGGGAAGACCGACACGCCGACAGACCATTTCAGGCGATGGCGCAAATCCGTCTCGCCCACCCAGATCGTCTTGCTGCCGTCTGCATTCTCTTGCATCTTCCAGTTGGTCGGCAAATAAGTAGTAGCACGGTGGTGGTCCGGGATGTTCCATTCCACGCCGCCCGACAGCCAAGCGCCCAGCATACCAATCAACGCCGGCTTTACGCCGGTCTGCGTATAGAAGAAATGGTAACCGTTCGTCTTGTCGGTAGCCGCAAAGATACGTCCGCCAATTTCCGGCAAGATAGAGATGTCTACGTATTCATTCTTCAGGTTTAACACACGATAGTCCTGATCTACTTGGCGTTCGGTCAGGACATCATACAATGGGTAAGGATAAATATACCCTTCAGCGCCTTGGTAGACGCGCCCCGTAAAAAAGATAGGATCGATTTCCGGATTCCCAATCTCGTAGGTGGGAATCTTTTCGGTGACGGACTTCATTTCCACCTGCTGCCCCCACGCAGGCATCGCCATCGCCATCAAGAGAGGCAAAACTAATTTAGCTTTCATGGTCTATCTGTTTAATTGACTAAGTACTTTCATTCTATTAAACACAGAGACACGGAGGCACAGAGCCTTTATTTATGTACTATATCTCCGTGTCTTTGTGTCTCTGTGTTTACTTAATTGCAAAGGATTTTCTCCCTCGCTATCCTTGGTAATACTACCCAGAGACCCTTGGTAATGCTTCCAAGGCATCCTGGGTAATACTTCCAAGACACCCTTGGTAACGTTACCAAGCCAGGCTTGGTAGTACTGCCAAGGGTGTTGAGGTAAGTTTATCGGGTCAGATTCGGATTCATACCCGAATCACTGGACGGATAAGGCAAATAGATAGAAGATTCGCCGTTCCATGTCTGGCCTGCATCGATGACCACATTTTCTTGTCTTGTGATGCCTGGAGCCACCTCAATCGGTGCATTCTGTTTGCGGCTATTGAAGAAATCTTCTAACATTTCCAAACGCATCATATCGTCGCGGCGTGTCACCAAGGCAACCCAGTAACCGGCTACTTCCCAACCATGTTCCTGTACAGCTAAGTTGATAAAGGCATCGGCACTCAAACCCGAAACAGGTTCTTCACCGGCACGTTCACGCACTTGATTCAAACATTCGTAGGCTTGCGCATTCGGCGTACCGTCGGCACGGGCTTGCGATTCCGCATACCAAAGCAATACTTCCGAGTAGCGCACGAGGCGATGACGATGGTCGTTGGTCATTAACGCGGTATTACCCGGTTTCGTGTAATCGTAATCACCACCATCTTCTGCAATTGAGAAGATGCTATACATCGGCTGTTGTTCCGGTACGCGTTCGTCCCACCAGTCTACTAACTCTCCGCCTTCGGTATTACCTAACAAAATCTTGGGATTGAAAGTCGCGTCTTTACGAGGGCCTTCGGGGAATTCTTTCCAGAATTTGATTTCACCGAAACCATCGCCCCAGCCACCCAGTGACTCAAACAAGTTACTGGAAGTCATCTGTGAATCCTCACGCCAAGAAGCATTCGAACGAGAGAAGCAGATACCTACCACGGTTTCGTTCGTGTAGTTATGGCTCGGCGCATAGACATGCTTATATTCCGGTTCAAGTATATACTCGTAAGTTCCGGCATTCACGCCGTCGATAACCTCTTTCAGTTCTGTGGCTGCCGAAGCATAGTATTGTGTTTGCTTCATGGGCCAACCTGCCATTGCCATATATACTGCACCTAATGTAGCCTGAGCTGCTTGTTTCGTAATGTAAATGTTTGCACCATTCAAGTAACGTGGAGCTGTTGAATAGCTTGTAGGCAACAAATTCTTACATTCCGTCAAATCCTGTACGATCTGGTTATAGACTTCTTCTACGGGAGCTAATGTGCGTTCGTAGTTTACTTCTGTATCCAATATCAAAGGAATTGGACCAAAACGACGTACCAACCAAAAATAGTTGATAGCACGCCAGAATTTAGCCTGCCCCATGGCGATATTGATTTCTTCATCTGTAGTAGGAGTCTTTCCACCGTTTTCAATGATATAATTAGCGGCTTTGATCGCTACATAAGAGGTACTCCATGCAGCTTCCACACCTTTATTGTCGTTTGCCGGATGGAATGCATCCACTTCGGCATACGCTTGTTTGTTACTTCCAGGGTTGGCTGTCAAGTCATCACCTTGCCAACTGGGGATTGTCGGGTTGGTATTTGTCTGTGTCTGACAAACTTTACTATACAGTGCATACGTTGCCATATCCAACTCTTCCTGCGTAGCGAAGAAAGTAGTCGGAGTCAATTGTCCTTTCGGGTCTTCCTGCAAAAAGTCGCTGCAAGAGGTCGAAAGCAAGGTTGCACCTAATGCCAATAATATATATTTAGCTTTCATAATATTGATCCTTTTTAATGATTAGAAATTCATACGCACACCAATTGTATAAGTACGAGCCAACGGATAAGCACCCATATCAATACCATCGTTCACATCGACACTGCCTGACGAAGAATCTACGAACGAGATACCGGCTGGATCCATACCTTTGTAACTTGTAATTGTGAACAAGTTCTGGCAACTGAATGTAAACCGCAAGTCAGCAAACTTAGCCACTTTCTTTGGGAGATTGTACGACAAGCTGATGTTATCCAAACGGAAATAACTTGCTGATTCCAAATACTTTGTAGACACCGGTTGATAGTTATTACCAGTCTGTGTAATTGGAACATAAATACCATCTTGTCCCTTCACCGAGAAGTTTTCATCCAAACCTTCTTGCAAGGTGATCACCTTAAAGTCTCCGGTCATTGTGGTTGCCGTATAACGTACCAAGTTCAAACGGTCGGCACCAAACGAACCGGTAAAGAATACGTTCAAATCCCAGTTTTTCCATGATAAGCTATTGTTCCAACCTAACGTAAAGTCCGGATTTGCTTTACCAATGAAATCACGGTCATTACCATCAATCACGTTGTCACCATTCTTATCCCAATAGACATCATTTCCTTTTTCGTCCAAGCCTTGCCATACATAGCCATAGAATGCACCGATAGGTTGTCCAACAACAACACGCGTCATACCATCCTCCGGTCCAAGACCAGCAGCAATCTTAGCACCTTGCACATATTTTAATCCACTTAGATCTTTTACTTCATTCTTTAACCACGTTCCTGTAAAGGTCGAGTTCCAAGTGAAGTCACGGCTATTAACCACCAATGCATCAATAGAGAAGTCGATACCTCGGTTACTTACCTCAGCCGCATTTACCCAGTAAGAACCACCACCATCATAATTCAAGATAGAACGCTGGAGCAAACCATCTTTCGTACGTTTATCAAAGTAGTCGAATGCGACGTTCAAGCGACGGTTCAAAATGCTAAAGTCCAAACCGATATCTAATTGATGCGTAGTCTCCCATGTCAGATCCGGTGTAGCGATTGTTTGTCCAATCCAATATCCTGTATAAGGAGAATTGCCTCCGAATGAATACAATTCATCATCCATCAAACCTAATGTTTCATACGGACTGATACCTTCGCTACCAATCAAACCGTAGCTGGCACGAATCTTTAAGTCTTGGAATATGTGTTGGTCTTGCATAAAGGGTTCATTACCCAACGACCAAGCAGCGGCAATAGAAGGGAAGAATCCCCATTTCTCGTTAAAGAACTTCGAAGAACCATCGGCACGGAACGTACCAGTCAACATATAACGGTCAGCATAGTTATACATCACACGGGCTACGCCGGAAACCAACGACCATTTCGAATAAGAGTTTCCTACCGAACGTGTAGAAGCCATATTTGCATTCCACCAGCCTACGCTTTCCGTCAACAAGCCTGTACCACCGATGTTCATGTTACGGGATTCAGACTGGGCAGCTTCGTAAACGGCCGTAACAGTTAATGCATGGTCGTTCCATTTGCCCATATAGGTCAAGTTGTTTGTCGTCTGAAGCATCATGCGGTAAGCATCGCTATTTCCCATGCTATTATCAGCATGTGTGACAGTCTTCGTCGAGAATGAATAATTCTTGGCATCGTAATAGTCCACACCATTGCTGGTCGTAAATGTCAAACCTGGAAGAATATTGAACCTCAAATCCACATGGGCATTTACAATGTCGCTCATGGTTTCACTCGCTTGTTCCCGTAACATACCTACTGGATTGTAGGTCAATACGGCACTGTAAGCATCCCTTGCATACGTCCCATCTTCATTAAAGATAGGTGTTACCGGTGCATAGTTTACAGCTACATTCACAATGTTTTCCTTTGCTGCCGTAAAATTACCGCCCCGTTGGATATTATGGGAAGCATTTACGTCGGCTGTCAAGTGCAACCAATCTGTCAATTGGGAAGTAATGTTAGCACGTCCTTGGAAACGTTGGTTCTTTGTTTCAATAACCACACCGTCTTGTCCCATGTAGTTTCCCGAGAACAAATACTGTGTTTTATCATTACCACCAGAGAATGTTAATTTATAATCTTGCGTAACACCCGTCTGGTAGATTTCGTCCTGCCAGTCCGTTCCTGCCGTACCGTTTTGGAAAGCAGTCAACTGTTCTTGGGAGAATGTATTCGGAATATACGTATTATATAAGGTAGCGAAATCATACGCATTCAATACGTCATACCGTTTAGCTACCGTACCGATACCGATTTGCGCATCAAATGTAATCTCGCGTGTATTGGCTTTACCCGTTTTGGTCGTAATCAATACGACACCGTTCGCACCACGAGAACCGTAGATAGCCGTCGAAGAAGCATCTTTCAAGATTTGCATGGATTGGATATCTTCGGGGTTCAATCCGGTTAATCCACTTTCACGCACAATACCATCAATTACATACAACGGATCGTTGCTACGGTTGATAGAACCTGAACCACGTACACGAATCTTTACCGTACCGCCAGGTGCACCGCTATTCTGCACTTGCACACCAGCTACACGTCCTTGTAAAGCATCTGATACTTGCTTAATAGGTTGGTCTTTAAAAGATTTATTACTCAACACAGATACCGATCCAGCCAAGTCTGCTTTGCGAACCGTACCATAACCTACGACTACCAATTCGTCCAAGTTCTGGGAATCTTCTTCCAACGTGATGTTGATCGTCCGTTGTCCGTTCACCGCAATGCTTTGCGAAGCGTATCCAATGTAAGAGAATTGCAGGGTCGCATTCGAAGGAACAGAAAGGGTAAACCGGCCGTCCATATCGGTCATCGTTCCGTTCGTCGTCCCAACTTCCACCACATTGACACCCATCAACGGTTCTCCATGGGAGTCAACTACTGTACCGCTAATTTCTACCGCCTGCTGTTGCGCCATTGCGATTACACCAGGCACTTCATCAGCCGCAAACGCGGCGTTCGTCAAGCCTATTCCCGCCATCAGCGGAACTGCACGCAGAATCTGCTTGAGCCAAGGATATTTGTGGCAATATCCTACAGGTAATGCATTTTTTCTCATACCGCTATACAATTAAAATGTTTGCAATGAAGACTTCTTCGGTTAACCAAAGTTTCTTCTTTTTGTTTAATCAATTATCATCTTAAAATGGTTCGAGCCTTTCGCTTTCCCCATTATGTTCTTCAATCAATCATTTGACACCGCAAATATAGCACTTATAATTTAATAATAGGGGGGGGTATTTCTGTGTTTTACAACACAAAAATAGCAATAATAAATATTTTCATTAATTGGTTTTCAAATCAACTTTCTATACACTTAATCCGATTTCTCTTTTCTGAACGGCTTGTTAGTATCAATTTATCAAAAATAAACGTGGGAAATAATACAAAATGAAAGCAGCAAAAATCGTGCTAAACTTTCTTTACCGGTTTAAGCTATAGAAACACCTATCTGTTAAATGATGTTATTATCCTTTATGCGGAGCGAAGTCGATGCATTTCTGATCTCATTTGTTGAAATACCCGATACGCCGTATTGACGTTCCCAATACGGCGTATTGACACGCTCTTTCCGCCGTATTGACGCGCTCGATACGGCGTATTGACATTCCCCTCCCGTGCGGAGGATAGCAATCATCCTCAAATGAGTGGAAAAGAAGAGATGGATTCCTTGACTTTAGACCCAATGCAACCACTGGCAAACTAAGCGGATGCAGGGGACAAGGATAGCGGTCATGATACCCATCAATCCGATGGCCAATCCACTGATGGCACCCTCGACGGCTCCAAGTTGGATAGCCGCGGCCGTCCCGACGCCGTGCGAAGAAGCCCCAAGTGCCAAACCTTTGGCAATCCGGCTTTCGATACCCAACACCTTCATCACCGCAGGCCCGACAATACTCCCGAAAATACCGACCGCGACCACAATGACGGCCGTCAGCGAGGGAATGCCTCCGTTCTTTTCGGAAATGCCCATGGCGATGGGCGTCGTCACGGATTTGGGCTGGAGCGTAGCAATCAGCGAAGGGTTGGCTCCCATCAGTTTGCCGATGATAATCACGCTTGTAATTCCCACAATCGCCCCCACGAAGACCGAGGTGAGAATCGACACCACGTTTCCTTTCAAGTATTGCATTTGCGCATACAGCACATAACCCAATGCCACCACCGAGGGGCCGAGCATGAAATGAATCAAGTGGCTTCCTTGCTGGAACGATTCATACGGGACCTCCAACAATTCCAGCAGGGCGATAATGACGAAGATGGAGGTGAGCAACGGATGCAAGAGGCTCAGGTGCGTTTTCTTATAGAGGCAAGTGGCGGCGATGTAGGTCCCGACCACCAGCACGAGGTCGAATAATTCAGATTGAATGAGCTGATTCATGGAGTTTCCGATGTTTTTCAAACTTTTGTTGCGTTAAAGCGACGACGGCAATCACCAAGATGGTGCTGACTACACACACCGTCAGTATAACCGCCCAATAATGGGAAATGACGCCGAGCGAAGTCATCAACCCCACGCCCGCCGGGAGGAAAAACAATCCCATGTTGTTCGTTAATAACAAAGACAACTTGTCGACTTGCTCCGGCTTGACCACCTTAAACGCCAACGACACGAAGAGGAGCACCATCCCGATGACGCTTCCCGGAATAAATCCGTGGATACAACTACTTATCAATTCCCCTACGAAATAGAAGAATAAGATGTAGAAAACTTGCCCTAACATACCTTTTTCTGCCTTTTTATAGGTAAAATATTCCTTTTTATAAATCGGCCGCAAAGGTACGACTTGCTCCGAAAGTATGTTCTACAACATAATATAATTAACGTGCATTTAACACTCGGTTCAGGTCATGGCCGAAAGGATCAGCATATAAATCAACATACCGATGATGTCGTTCGAGATGGTAATGAAAGGTCCCGTAGCCAACGCCGGGTCGATTTTCATCTTGTCGAGCAGCAAAGGCACAATCGTACCGAAGATACTGGCAAACATCACCACGGCAAAAAGGCTGAGCGAAACGGCGGTCGTAATCACCCGGTCGCCCAACATAAAAAAATTATACACAAACACCACCAAGCTGATGATGCTGGCATTGATAATCGACACGATACTCTCCTTCATGATCTGGGTGAAGATGTTCCCCTCTTTCAAGGTATTATTCGCCAAACCTTGCACCACGATAGCCGAGGATTGGATACCTACGTTTCCGCCCGTACCGCCAATCAAGGGAATGAAAAGCGCCATCTTGGGGTTCGTAGCGATACCGTTCTCGAAACCACCGAGGATGACGGAGTTGCTCAACCCGCCAATCATGCCAATCAAAAGCCAGGGAAGGCGGGCTGCGGTCTGCGTGAACACATTATCCGAGGTCTCGACATCCTGCGAGATACCGGAAGCCAATTGGTAATCGCGCTCGTGCTGTTCGCGGACTTCATCCATGACGTCGTCTACGCTGATGCGCCCCACCAGGCGGCCGATGCTATCAATGACGGGCAACGCCACGAGGTCGTACTTCTCGATCGTCTCGGCCACCTCCTCGATGCTATCGCTATCATGTACGGCGATCGGGTCTTTCTTCATCACGTGCTTGATTTTCGAGACGGAGGGATTCGTAATCAGCTTCTTGAGCGGCAGGACTCCCCGGAGGCGGTCGTCGTCGTCCACCACATAGACGTAATAGATCTCATCCATATCCTCCGCCTGCTTGCGCATTTCGTCGATACATTTGGGCATACTCCAATTCTCGTTCACCACGATCATTTCGGTACCCATCAAACCGCCGGCGGTGTCTTCGTCGTACTTCAACAGGTCGACGATATCGCCCGCTTGCTCCACGTCTTCGATATGCGAGAGGATTTCCTCCTGCGTGTCTTCGTCCAATTCGCGCATGAGGTCGACGGCATCATCGGTATCCATGTTATCGACGAAGCGCTTGGCAATAAGTTCGTTCGGAAGTTCCTTGAGGAGCTTGTGGCGGTCCTCTTCGTCGAGTTCCATCAAGACGTCCGCCGCCTTCTCGCCATCCATCAGGAGGTAAAGGTAAATCGCCTCCTGGAGGCTTAAGTCTTTATACAGCTCCGCGATATCGGCCGGATACAATTCCTCCAATAGCTTCTTTGCCTGCACGTCATCTTTCGCTTCGATGATATGCCGCAGATTCTCAATGTATTCTTTCGTCAGTTCAATCATCGTTGTAATGGAAGAGAATCTTCGTTATAAATGGTTTCAATTCTCGTTATAATCGTTTTCGAATATAACTGTGTTTGTTTTCAAATACGCCTCGACCCGTTGCGTCAACCCAATGAACTCCTCCACCGAGAGTTGCTCCGGCCGTTTATTATAAATAGGTAGGTCGTAATCGGGATACGCCTTGCCCAAGATCGGCTTAATGGAATTGCGCAACGTCTTGCGACGTTGGTTGAACGTGGTCTTGACCACTTGTTTGAAAAGCGCCTCATCGCACGGAAGGCTTGTACGGTTGTTACGCGTCATCCGGATGACGGCGCTCTTCACCTTAGGAGGCGGATCGAACACATGCTCGTGTACCGTGAAGAGGTATTCAATGTCATACCACGCTTGAAGCAAGACACTGATAATGCCATACGTCTTCCCGCCGGGCGAAGCCGCCAAGCGTTCGGCCACTTCCTTCTGGATCATGCCCGAACAGCAGGGTACATGGTCCTTATAGTCCAATACTTTAAAGAATATCTGGCTGGAGATGTTGTACGGGTAATTGCCAATGACGCAGAAACGCTCCTTACCTTTGAAGAGCGACATCAAGTCCAACTTCAGGAAATCGGCCGGAATGATCCGCCCTTTCAAGTCGGGGAAGTTTTTTTCCAAGTAGGCGACCGACTCGGCGTCCAGCTCGACCACCTTCACGTCGTGCCCCGCTTCGAGGAGGAATTGGGTGAGGACGCCCATGCCCGGCCCTACTTCCAGCACCGGAATATCTTTGTAGGCCGCGAGCGTGTCCGCAATCCGTTGAGCTATTTGCAAATCCTTCAGGAAATGCTGCCCTAATGCTTTTTTTGGTTTAACGAATCTCATTCACTTTTAGGTGTAATGGGTTTATATTAAAATAATATGCTTATCTTTGCCCGTCACAAAAGTACAACAATTTAACGAATATTGCTATTCAATGGATTTAAAAAGCGTTTTGCGCACAGGCATAAAAATAGTTTTACCGCTGGCATTGGGTTGCCTTTTGCTGTGGTTTTTGTATCGGAATATGGATATTGCCGAGATTTGGCAAGTCATTAAAAGTGGTGTAGATTATCGCGTTATACTCTTCTCGCTGGTCTTCGGGCTGGGGGCGAACGTGATGCGCGGGTTGCGATGGGGATTGCTCATCGGTTCGCTGGGGGAAAAGTTCCGGATGAGCAACGCGGTGTATGCCGTGTTGGGGAATTATGCCGTGAACCTGGTGCTTCCCCGCGTGGGCGAAGTGTGGCGGTGCGGGATGGTCACGAAATACGACGGGATTTCCTTCTCGAAACTCTTGGGGACGCTGCTCGTCGACCGCGTGAGCGATACGGTCATGGTCGGGCTCATCACCCTTTCCATCGTGGTTTTCAATCTTGATTTCTTCCTCGACTTCTTCCATAAGAACCCCGAATTGATAGCCGGCTTCCGCTCGATGTTCAATTCGATATGGATTTACGCCTTTTTGGTCATTTTTATCTTCGGAATTTGGTTTGTATTTAAATATATGAGTAACTTTACGCTGGTGCAAAAAGCGAAAGGGATGCTGTTGAACGTCTGGACGGGCATCAAGAGCATCGGGGTGATGCAAAAGAAAGGATTGTTCCTTGTCCAAACCCTGTTGATTTGGTTGGGGTATTTCCTTTATTTCTACATTACCTTCTTCGCCTTCGGGTTCACGGAAGATTTGGGCGTATCGGTCGGACTGATCGCCTTTACGATGAGCAGCATCGGCGTGGCGGTGCCCGTGCAAGGCGGCATCGGGCCGTGGCACTTCATGGTGATATCCACGTTGGTCTGCTTTGGCGTGAACGAGAACGATGCGGCGGCTTTCGCCTTGGTCGTGCATACCATCCAGACGGCATGGACTGCCCTCTGCGGCCTGTTTGGCGTAGCGGCCTTGCCCATAATAAATAGAGGAAAAGGGAAATGAAACCGGACATAAAGCACACAGATGACACTGATTAAACAGATGACCACTGATTCTTAATTTCTGATCTGTGTAAATCTGTCCAATCTGTGTCATCTGTGTGCTATTCGTCGGTTCATTTCCGAGATATAAACAATATTAATGATAAAAGTTATGTCAGAAGAAATCAAAAAGCTTTCGCCGAAAGCTGTATGGGGTTATTTTTACGAGCTAACCCAGATTCCGCGTCCTACGGGACACATGGAGGGAATAACCCGTTTCATGCTCCGCTTTGGAAATGAGTTGGGATTGGAAACGCTTCAAGACGAAGCGGGCAATGTCCTGATCCGTAAGCCTGCCTCGCCAGGCATGGAACAACGGAAAACCGTAACGCTCCAAGCCCACCTGGACATGGTCCCGCAGAAGAACGCCTCGGTCCCCCACAACTTCCTGACCGACCCGATCCAGGCTTACGTGGACGGCGAGTGGGTCAAGGCACGTCAAACTACCTTGGGAGCCGACGATGGCATGGGCGTCGCCCTGGCCATGGCGGTATTGGCCGATAAAACACTGAAACATGGCCCGCTGGAGGCGCTCTTTACGGTCAACGAAGAGGAGGGCATGGACGGTGCCGTCGGGTTGAAACCCGGTTTCCTGCAGGGCAAGACCTTGGTGAATTTGGATTCGGAAACGGAAGGCGTGCTCTGCGTAGGTTGCGCGGGCGGCATCGACATGAACATCTCGTTCCAATTCAAAGAAGATACCTACATCCCGGAGGGCGACGTGGCCGTGCGGCTCAACCTGACGGGATTGAAAGGCGGGCATTCCGGACTGGACATCAACCTGGGCCGCGCGAATGCCAACAAGCTCATGTTCCGTTTCCTGAAAGAGGCGGTGTGTGATTACGGCGCGCGCCTCTCGGCCGTCGAGGGCGGAAACCTCCGGAATGCCATCCCGCGCGAGGCCGTGGCGTTGGTGACGATTCCGGGCGACAACGTCGAGGCGCTCTGGGAATTGGTTTCGGATTACCAGGACATGTACCGCCAGGAATATGCCGGCGTGGAAGATAACATCAGCTTCACGGCGGAAATGGCGGAACTCCCCAAGACGTTGATTCCTGAAGAGATCCAAGACGATATGATCAATGCCATCGAAGGGTGCCAGAACGGGGCCATCACGATGTTGCACGATTTCCCCGGCACGGTCGAATCCTCGTCGAACCTCGCCATCGTCAAGACTTCCGACGAACTCATCGAAATCAAACTCCTCATCCGCAGCTCGTCCGAAACGCGCAAAGACGCGCTCTGCTCCAGCCTGGAGAGCATCTTCGCCTTGGCGGGCGCCAAAGTGGAGGAGGCGAACGGCTACAACGGTTGGCAGCCCAATATCCATTCCCCGCTGCTCGGCGTGATGCAGCAAACCTACCTCGACCTGTTTGGCGTGGAACCGAAGGTAGAGGTGATGCACGCCGGACTGGAATGCGGCATCTTCCAAGGCGCTTATCCCGAAATGGATATGGTCTCCATTGGTCCGGACCTGCAGCATCCGCACTCGCCCGACGAACGCGTACGCATCGCTTCCGTCGAGCGCATGTGGAAGTTCCTGACGGCTACGTTGGAGCGGATCAATTGATCAAGAAGGATTAAACACAGAGGCGCGGAGGCACGGAGATTTTAACTTATTATTAATTGCTCCGTGGTTCCGCGTCTTTATGTTTAATTAGCCTTCTAAAAACGTTGGAAATGCCATTGCGTCCACGCAAAAAGGCTTCCAACCGCGTTGGAAATGGAATTTCCGTCGGAAATGGCCTTCCAATCGCGTTGGAAATGGAATTGCGTCCACGCAATGGGCTTCCAATCACGTTGGAAATGGAATTTGCTCCACCAAATGAGCTTCCAATCGCGTTGGAA
Source organism: uncultured Parabacteroides sp. (assembly GCA_944325335.1). Lineage (GTDB taxonomy): Bacteria > Bacteroidota > Bacteroidia > Bacteroidales > Tannerellaceae > Parabacteroides. Next base: position 54,225 of record CALUZR010000014.1, read on the forward strand.
ATGGAATTTCCGTCGGAAATGGCCTTCCAATCACGTTGGAAATGGAATTTGCTCGACCCGCGACCATTTCCAACGTTTTTCAAACCCCATTCTTTAAGACTGCAAGCACTCTGAAACAAATGAAAAGCCCCAGATCCCGAAGAATCCAGGGCCACATTCACTAATAAAACATATTTCGGGCGATTCGCATCGGCCTTAGTTCTTCAGTTTAAATACTTTTTCGCCTATTCTTACAATATAGATACCGCGATTTACCGAGTAGGATTGCAAGCCAACTTGCTCTGCATGCTTGATAATCGCGCCGCTCATGCTAATGATTGTCACCTCTTCACGGTTCGGCGTGTAAACATAAATGCTACCCTCCTTCGCGTATGCTTTGACGCCTTCGAGGTCGTCAATTCCCGTCGGTTCCTCTTCGGGTAACGTCGCGTCGAGAGCGCGGATATAGATATCCGTGTAGATATTCTTGATAATATACTCACCTGGTTGCACGCCTTCCAATTCCTTCAGGTCTTTCCAATAGCCAAAGAGACCACGTTTGTATTCGAAACGCATTCCCGTGGTGTCGCATTCGGCTTGGATGGTGAGGTAGGCACTTACTTGATGGCCTTCTTGGACTACGTCTTTGCTTACTTCTACGTTTAGGCCGGGGCAGATGGTGTCTACATATATATTATAGTACTTTATCGGACGCTGGGGTTTGTGGATGCCGGTGTTGCCTTGGTCTTCTTCGTCGTCATCGCCGGGTTCTTCAGTCTCTGATGATTGCCATTGAGCGTAATAGGTTTTATCTCCAGTTATAGAAATAGGAGTAGATGTATCAATTATACCACCGTCTTGTGTCTCAGACCAACCCAAGAAAGTATAGTCTTCGCGCGTTGGGGCTTTCGGGAATTCTACTGTTTTGTTTCTTCCTTCTAAAGCATATTGATAATCCGGCTCGCTTCCTTCGTAATTGTAATCGAAGGTAATGGTGTAAACTGTTGTTGGGGTTTCACCTTCTGCTACAAAAACAGGATATTTTTCTCCTTGTGTCCATACACCTGGATTATTGTTTTGCAATAAGGCTAAGACTTCGCCGTTGGCAAAGGCATCGGCTGATTTAGGCTCTACACCTTCAATATCTTCTCCTGCACCACTGGGTGTTATCGTATTTATATAATAGCAATTTTCTACAGATATTTCTGCATGAGTTATTTCATCACTTTGGCAAACGATTCCACCAATATGAGAAGCAGAACTGTTTATTGAACCGTAATTATGACAATTTGTTACGGAATACTCTCTCGTTGGTTGGCTCGTAACGCCTTGTATTACGCAAATGCCGGCTATATTACCGTGTTCTGAATTTAATGTAAGTGTTCCGCTATTGAAGCAATTGTTTATTATTGGGTTTTCATTCAGATTATCTTGCATAAGTCCAGATATTCCACCAATATTTGTAGTGTTGCCTCCTGAAACAGCCCCCTCATTACTACATTTTTCAATCTTTCCTACATTCACACCACAAATACCTCCACCATTTGAGTTGGATTCTGAAATAGAAATATCGCCTTTATTCGTACAGCCTTGGATGAGTCCTCCATTTGTACCACATATTCCACCTACAGTAGCAAGCCCATTGCCTGTCATTTCAAAAGAAATATTACTTGTACAATTTTGGATAGTTCCATAATTATATCCACATATTCCACCTGTTATTGAATGACCATTTATACTCATTTCAACTGTTCCTTCTACGGTGAGATTCTTTACAATTCCTGCAGTTTCAGAGAAAGAATCGGTATTACCTATCCATCCAAATAACCCATCGCCTTTAAAGAAGTTCGAAGTCTTCATATACAATCCTGATACTGTATTTCCTTTGCCATCAAAGATACCTTTAAACGATGTGCCTTGTGAACTTCCCATAACAGAATAATAATCTCCTATCGGTGTCCATTGATTGGATTCATCTCCTTCCAAATCTATACTTTGAGTCAATTCAAAGTATTTTCCTTCGTAACTTTCTCCATTATTTACGGATGTAGCCAAAGATTCTAAATCTGTTTTGCTACATATCTTATAAGGATCCGTTTCTGTTCCACTTCCTGTCCAAGAAGTTTCTTGTCCCCAAACCGCATTCCCAACTATCGTCAGAAATACGAATACTAAAGTTGTTATTCGCTTAATCATAAACCTGTAATTTAAGTTGTTAATAAATCAATTCATTCAGACTGTACGCATTTACCAACAACCAAACAGGCATAAAAAAAGTGCGGGTCAAGTTGCTTTTACTTGATACGAGGCATCGCCAAACGCCTATCAAACCAATAAAAACAACAGCCCGCACTCTATGCCATTAGATATACTTTCTCTTTATGAAAAAAGCTTATGACATGAGTGCAAGCATTCTTTGTTTATTATTCTGGCTTGATAAAAAAATTGGCGATTTCCGTATCAAGAATAATATCGTAAATGCTTTAACTCAATATGTATATCCGCTAAGATTCCGCTGAATCCCACTCGGAATGCCGCAAAGTTAGGAAGGATATTCGGAATATCCATAAAAAATGAAAAGAAATTTCAAAAGAAAAAGCATGTGAGCAAAAAAAATAGCCCCGCGATGTGCGGAGCTACTATCTATTTACTCACTGATCCGAGTGTTTACATGGCGCATTCTTGCTTCAACTCATTCACAATTGCTTTATTGATGAAATCGTTGATGGTCATTCCTAAGCTGGCAACCACATCGGCCACGCGCGCATAAAGTTCAGACGGCATGTGTACCGTCAATTCGCCTTCGTAAGGTTTTTCGGGCGATATGTTTCGCGCTTGGCAGCTCTCCAAGTAATCATCTATTGCTCCTTCAAAATCTTTCCGTAATTCTTCCAATGAAGAACCCTCGTACAGAATCATGGAACGCAAGCCTTGGACTTTGCCAAAAAGGCAATTATCCTCTGCGCTAAATTCTACGGATCCATCGTATCCTTTGTATCTAAGAAATCCCATAAGCCATTATATTTTAGATTGTTCAAATTTATCGATTAATTTGTTCTCACGTAAGTGTTCGATAATACCCTTCACCACGTATGATTTCAACACATTATTTGGATGAGGTTTGTGGAGAATAAAAGAGATATTACCTTCTGGACTTATAAATTCTACACGAGAACCAGATGTCGCCCCCTTATTGTTTTCCGTATAATGAAATATTCCGAACACCCGTTTGGCTTCTTCATACGTGAAATCTTTAGGTTGCGACAATAGTCGATTTATCAACTTTTCTTTCGTTCCCATACGCTTTTATTTATTTGTTGCAAAGTTACTTCTTTCTCCTAAATAAACAAATAGGCGGACAAAAAATTGCCTCGCGACTCCGTGCCTGTGTCTTCCAGCCTATTTCATCCGAGCCGCTACTGCCAACAACACGCCGAGAGCTACTCCCAACAAGGCGGCGAAAAGGACGCGTGCTTCACTGGGCAAGAGGAACGTGATGGTATGCGCCGGTACCCAAAAGAAGGGGATGGTTTTCTTGAAGACGAAGTTCCATTGCGCGGACCAGTTCAGGTGCGTCATGATGTGCGTCATGGGTATCGGCGTTGCCAACGCTCGGAGCGAACCGCCGCACGCCAGGATATGTGTATCGGTGATTTTGTGGAACGTCATGAAGACCGGAGCGAAAATGCCGTTCATCCCCACAGAGATAAAGAAGGCGACGAGGACCTTCGCTGGGGTAAGCGGTCCGGCCATGAGCGTAGTCGCCCCTTGCAACCCGACGTATTCAAGTGCAACCGGCACGCCGTTCGAGAAGATAATCATCGCCAAGTTGATCCCCATACCGAAGATGCCCCACACCACGGCACGCGGCCAGATGCCGAATCCCTTCCGGTAATATACGCCGGTGCTGATGCGCAACCCCAAGAGCTCGCCCAACGTAGAGAGGATGGCAAATTTCAGGAAACTCATTACCATACCATGTGCCGCGTTGAACGATTGGTAACTTTCGTAAAGAGACGATGAAAAGAAGAAAGGCGCAAAGAGCGCAATAACAATTACAATAAAAAGAATGTCTGACTTTTTCATGATATTTATCTGTCTGTTTAACGTGAATAAATCATTTACGTCGGCGAAGATAAGGAGAAAGTTTCATATAAGCAGCCTATTTGTGCACAAAATCCTGTATCTTTGCGGGACAAATCAAGATGTTATGCCAGATACGAAAGAACAATTCGAGCAAGTAATTGCCATTTGCCGGGAATTATATATAAAGAAATTAGCGGATTACGGTCCGTCGTGGCGCATCATGCGTCCCTGTTCCGTGACGGACCAGTTGTTTATCAAAGCCAACCGCATCCGCAGTTTGGAGACAAAAGGCGTGAGCAAGGTGGGCGAAGGCATCCGTCCGGAGTTTATCGCCATCGTGAATTATGGCATTATCGGGCAGATCCAGTTGGCGCTGGGCTATGCCGACACGACCGACATCTCGAACGAAGAGGCCGTCGCGCTCTACGATAAATACATGACCGAGACAAAAGAACTCATGTATGCCAAGAACCACGATTACGACGAAGCGTGGCGAAGCATGCGCATCAGTTCCTATACCGACTTGATATTGATGAAGCTCTACCGCACGAAGCAAATCGAGAACCACGACGGGCAGACGCTCGTCTCGGAAGGCATCGGGGCAAACTACATGGATATGGTGAACTACGCGTTGTTCGGATTAATCAAGCTGGAATATGGGGAGTAGTCTGGTCGCATTGTTGTGCCGTGTGTTTTTAGGCGTCGTGTTCCTCTTCTCCGGGACGGCGAAAGCCATCGACCCGATGGGCGGAGCCATCAAGATGGACGAATACTTCGCGGCATTCGGTTTCGAGCACCTGGAATGGTTGGCGACACCTTTCGCCATCAACCTGGCGGCAGTCGAGTTTACATTGGGTACCTGTATGTTGTTGGGTGTCTATCGCCGGTACGCCTCTTTCCTGACACTTTTGATGATGGTCTTCATGACGCCGCTCACGCTCTACCTGGCCCTTTACAACCCCGTGGCGGATTGTGGCTGCTTTGGCGAAGCGTTGGTGCTGACCAATTGGGAAACCTTCTATAAGAATATCGTCTTGCTGGCAGCGGCTATCGTGGCTTTCCGCTGGAATCAACGGGTACCGGCGGGATATAGCTATAAAGTCTATTGGTTCGTGGCGTTGTATGCTTATCTGTTTTGCGTCGGCTTCTCGCTTCGGAATTATTGGCACTTGCCTATTGTCGATTTCCGCCCTTATAAAGTCGGGGTAAACATCCCGGAACAAATGTCGATTCCGGAAGGCGCGCCAATGGACGAATACGAATACCTATTTATATATGAAAAGGACGGGAAGCAGAAGGAGTTCACGATGGAGAATGTACCGGCAGGCGATTCGACCTGGACGTTCGTTAGCACCGAAACGAAGCTCATCAAGCAAGGCTACGTGCCGCCCATCTCCGATTTCCTCCTCTTGACGCTCGAAGGAGAAGACCTGACGGAAACCATCCTGAGCGATACAACGGGCGTATTCCTCCTTTTCGCCCCGAAACTCGAAACGGCCAACGAAGAACGAATCGACGAAATCAATAATATATATGATTACGCGCAAGAGCACCAAATGCGATTCTACTGTGTGACCAGCTCGGAAAGCGAGGCCATCGACCGCTGGATAGACTATACCGGCGCCGAATATCCCTTCCTTTTCGGAGACGAGACGATGATCAAGACCATCATCCGGGCCAATCCGGGATTGATGTTCCTGAGGAGAGGAACTATCTTGGCCAAATGGCATTACAACGACATTCCGAACGAAGAAGAATTGCCGCAAACCATGACAGAAACGTTGCAAGGCAAAGAGAATGATAAGAAAGAGGTACGATATATAACCAACCTATTGACTTTTGCCGTACCTTTGCTCCTGGTTTGGGCTTATGACTTCCGGAAGAACCGGAAAAAGAAAAAAAATAATATCAATACATAACTCTTTAAAACAAATAAGAATCATGAGAAAGAACATTGTTGCAGGAAACTGGAAAATGAACACCACGCTTGCAGAAGGTTTGGAATTGGCTAAAGGCTTGAACGAAGCGTTGAAGAACAAAACAACGAATTGCGATGTCATCATCGGTACGCCGTTCACACACTTGGCAAGCGTAGCAGCTGCTATTGACACAAACAAGATTGGCGTAGCTGCTGAAAACTGTGCCGATAAGGAAAAAGGCGCTTTCACGGGCGAAGTTTCTGCCGCTATGGTAGCTTCTACGGGCGCTAAATATGTTATCTTGGGCCACTCTGAACGTCGTGCTTACTATCACGAAACGCCGGAAATCTTGAAGACAAAAGTAGAATTGGCTTTGGCTAACGGTTTGACACCTATCTTCTGCATCGGCGAAGTATTGGCAGAACGCGAAGCAGGCAAGCATTTCGAAGTAGTAGACGCACAGATCGAAGGTTCACTCTTCAACCTTTCCGCAGAAGACTTCAGCAAGATCATCTTGGCATACGAACCGGTTTGGGCCATCGGTACAGGCAAAACTGCTACGGCAGACCAAGCTGAAGAAATCCACGCACACATCCGTGCGACATTGGCAGCTAAGTATGGCCAAGAAATCGCAGACAACTGCACGATTCTCTACGGCGGAAGCTGCAATGGCGGTAATGCAAAGGAATTGTTCGCTAAACCAGATGTAGACGGTGGTTTGATTGGTGGTGCTTCTCTCTCGGTAGAAAAGTTCATGCCGATTATCGAAGCATTCGACAAATAAGCAGAAGTTAATTGAGAATGAAGAATTAAGAATGAAGAATCCACCCGATTCCTCTCTTTAATTCTTCATTCTTCCTTTTGATAAATCGCTTTTAATTCTTAATTTTTAGCTTTTAATTGTATGAAGAGAATCCTTGCTATCAGCGCAATCGTTTGTCTTACTTCGCTGGGGGCGAAAGCACAAATGAGTGCCGACACGACGGTTCATGTAATCACTATCTTCGACAAACTTGCCGAATCGGAAGTGGGCAAGGGTACGGTGCATATTCACCAATCGGAAGACATCCGGGCTATGGTGGGTGCCCATAAATACGGAGAGAACGTGGAGCAAGAAGGCGAAGAAACGTTTCTCAAGATTCCTGGTTTCCGCGCACAAGTCTTTTCGGGAAACAACCAACGGAAATCAAAGGATGAAGCTTTTCGCAAAGAAAAGGAAATCAAAGAACTTTTCCCGGAAGTACCTACTTACGTGACCTATAACGCACCTTTTTGGAAACTTCGCGTGGGCGATTTCCGCTCGCATGAAGAGGCTTACCAACTGATGCGCCAGCTCATGGAAGCTTTTCCGGATTATGCCAAAGAGATGTATATCGTAAAAGAAGAAGTAAAATTACCTTTAAACTAAATAATGGAGACGTTACACGAAGAGCAATTATTACAAAATCGGGATGCGCTCGCAACCCACTATCAGGCAATTATCGATTTATTGGGCGAAGACGTATCGCGCGAAGGCCTCCTGAAGACCCCGATGCGCGTGGCCAAAGCAATGCAATACCTCACGAAAGGTTACCACGAAGATCCGGCCGCCGTCCTTCGTTCGGCCATGTTTGAGGAAGAAGATTATAAACAGATGGTGATTGTCAAGGACATCGACTTCTTCTCGTTGTGCGAGCATCACATGCTTCCGTTCTTTGGCAAAGCGCACGTCGCTTACATTCCCCGCAAATACATTACCGGATTAAGCAAGATTCCGCGCGTAGTCGATATTTTCGCCCGCCGCTTGCAAATACAAGAGCGACTCACGATGCAGATAAAAGATTGCATCCAGGAGACGTTGAATCCGCTGGGTGTCATGGTCGTCATCGAAGCGCAGCACATGTGTATGCAAATGCGGGGTGTCGAAAAGCAAAACTCCCTTACCACGACTTCAGACTTCACCGGCTTTTTCCAACAAGCCAAAACGCGCGAAGAGTTTATGAACCTGATTAAGGGAAACCGATAACCTCCCCAAGCGCGGTCGAAGAAATACCTCCTTCCAAACATAGTTATAATTGCCGAAAACGACGGCGTGAATTCCGGCAAATATAACTATGAAAGGAAACGGACATAGGTATAAATTCCGCCCTATATACATAGTAATTTCCAAACCTATCTTTCACCTTTCCGCTATAATAATGATTATGTGCGAGTTCCTGTGAATCGTCTCAGTTTAGACACGAAGTTCACGAAGAAATGCAAAGGGCACAATGATGTAGTGTGAAAGAAAGAGACAATTCACCATTTCTCTCTATATGACAAAGGATTAAGTAAAAAGTGAAAGATATGTTTGGAAATAAATGGGGTCAGCGGAAAATTTATGTGGATAAGACGAGTAAAAGTTGTACCTTTGTCGCATGAATGAATCCGTTTTA